>DASWZY010000194.1:0-5459 GCA_036407055.1 Binatia bacterium | reverse complement strand
CGCGCAGATCGTCAAAAGCTCGCCCGTGGGCGGCAGCTTCCAGAACTACATGCTGTTCCTGCTTTCGATCGTCTCGGCGAAGCAATCGATTCTGATCACCAATCCCTATTTTATTCCGGACGACAAAATCATCGACGCGCTGCTCGCGGCGGCCAAGCGCGGAGCGCGCGTGACGGTGCTCGTCCCGGGAAAAATCGACGTCAAGCTGACCTATCGCGCCAGCCGCAGGAATTACGGCAGGATGCTCAAGGGGGGCATCGAGATTTACGAATACCAGCCCGCGCTCATGCATGCGAAGACGATGATCGTCGACGGCGTCTGGGCGACCGTCGGCAGCACCAACATGGACAACCGCTCCTTCGCGCTGAACGAAGAGCTAAACCTCGCGGTTTACGACCGCGCATTCGCGCGCAGGCTCGAGAATATTTTCCGGGACGACCTGAAGTATTCCAGAAAAATAACCTACGCCGAGTGGGACGCGCGCCCGTGGCGCGAGCGCTTTTTCGAGCTTTTCGCCTTCCCGTTTCAGGAGCAGCTATGACGCGGAGCGGGCGCGGCGCGCGTGGGAACGGTGGACGCGCTTGGTGATCCAGCTGGTCGCGACCGGAATCAGGACGAGCAGGAGGACGACGGCGATGACCGTTCCGACGGCCGGATTGCGCAGGGCGTTTTGGATCTGAACGCCGGCGAACGTCAGGAGAATCATGCCGGGAATTTTGCCGACAATGCTCCCGGCGACGAAGTCGCGAAAGCCGATGTCCGAAGCGCCCATGAACATATTTCCGACTGTATACGGCGCGAGCGGCAGGACGCGTCTGGTGAGCACGGTGAGAAAACCGTGCCGTTCGGCGCGTTGGATGAGAACGTCGAGCCGCGCGCCGACGAGCTTCCGCAGCGTAGGATGGCCGATGGCGCGGCCTATGGCGTAGCCCAGCGATCCGCTCAACAGCCACCCTGCGAGCGCATACAAGTTGCCCCAAAGCGGTCCGAAAGTCAGGATCGTCGCGACGTTGAGAATCGACATTGGAAACAAGACGACGGCCGCGACTAAATAAACTCCCATGAGGAAAAAAAACACGCCGGGATAGTGCTTGGCCATCTCTTGCCAGTAGATGATCGTCTCGAAATTCAGCCAGCGGTTGAGCGGCGTCCAGACCCAGATCATGGGCAGGGCGGCGATGACGCCGAGAACGAGCAGTATTTTTATTGCCAGCCGTTTGTCGATGGAAAAACCCATGCTTTGAAACAGCGTAAAGGTCGGACGAAAGTTAAGCAACAACAGCCCGGACAGCGCCGATAAATTCCTCAAGCGTCCTGCGGCCTTGCGTGCTTGTTGTAAAATCTTGAATTTTTTCTTCCCCTGCTCAGGCAAATACTGTAGCATAGTAAAGTTGCGCGTCGGTAATTGCCGGGGTGTAGCAGTTAGGAGAATTCCCCTGATGCATATACCGCGAGGCTTTTTCGCGCTCGCTTTGCTCTTTTCTGTATTCGCCTCTCTCGGCGTCGCCCCTTTGCAGCGGCCTGTCAGTTACAGCCAGCTCATGCCGCTCGCTCACTGGCAAAAAGAATTTCAGATTATCGAAGGCAAAGATCGCGGACGCGTTGTGCCGTTCGTGTTGCAGCGCGACGCGGCCGACGACAAAAGCTGGAGCCTCACGTTCGGCGATTACGCGCGCGCGCGCCTCAGGCGCGCCGCCGACGGCAGCATGATCATGGACCGGCTCGATCTCATCACGGCAAAAAATTACATCGTGTACGATCCGCCGCTTGCGCTTTTTCCCGGCGAGCACGCGGCCGGCGCATCGCCCGTGCGCCAGACGAACTACAAAATGTACAGCGCCGAGAGCGGCAAGCTCAAGCGCGCCGGCGTCGCAACGCACGAAATCAAGCGCGTCCTGCCGTGGAAGTTCACGACGCCCGCCGGTGTGATGGACGGCTACTACATGGAGATCGAGCACGGCATGGAGCTGGAATATCACAGCCACTTACAGATGACGCTCGGCCTCGGGTGCCGGCTGGATGAGGGACCGATCTACGGATCGAGCTACTACAAGCTGATAAAACTCGGCGTGTTTACCGAGACCAAAACGGCCGTCGCCGCGCTCGCAAGGCCTTGATAAAAAAAGGCGGAGCCCCAAAAGGCTCCGCCTTTTTTTCAATGTCCGCCTTGGTGTTAGCGCGGGCTGATTTCGTCGGCGCGCAGCTTGCCATCTTTCTCGGAATACTTGATGGTGACCTTGGCGCCCTCTTTCGCGTTGTCCAGGCCTTTTGTTTTGGTGCCGACCTGCAGTGTCTTCTCCGCGTCCTTCGTTTTCACTTTGAGCTCTTTATCGCTCTTGCTGACGACGGTGGCTTTCATTTCCTCGGCTGCCATCGCCACGACGGCGGGCGTCAAAGAAACCGCGAGCAGTACGGCCGCGATTTTGCTTTTTAGCGTCATTTTCTCACCCCCTTTCCGGGAAAAATGTTCTCGATGTATTCGACGAAAACCATAGTTTTTTATTCATGCTTGTCAAGTAGTTGACACAGTTCACGCCGGTCAGTAATAAACCTGAGCCCCGCGTATCTTATTAATTTTTAAAGGAGCTTCTACGCGGAAAATGACCTTTTCGCTCCTCTCACCCTCCATCGCCGCGGGCAGGGAAATATAGCGGGAATGTTGATTTACCGGGATTCGTCGGGCATGGAAGAAGGATGGACGACAAGAGCCACCTCATCTTGACCGCCGTCGGGCCCGATCAAGTCGGGCTCGTGGAAAAACTTTCCGAATTCATCTCGCGCCGGGGCTGCAACATCGAGGACAGCAAGATGGCGGTGTTTTGCGGCGAGTTCGCCGTGATCGTGCTCATCACGGGCGCGCCGGGCGACCTCGCCAAGGTCACCGCCGCCGCTCACGAGCTGGAGAGCGAGACCGGCCTCAAGTTCTCCGTCAAAAGGCCGGCCGAGCGGCGCGCGGGGGAATCGCTGCGGCCGTATAAGCTCGTCGCCTCGTGTATGGACCACCCCGGCATCGTCTACAGCTTGAGCCGCGAGCTCAGCCGCTTGGGCATCAACATCGAATCGATGGAGACCAAGGCCTACGCAGCGCCGGTGAGCGGCACGCCGATGTTTCGCCTGGAGGCGGCGGTCTCCGTGCCGGCGAAAACCAACGTCAATGCACTGCGCGACCGCTTCAGCGAGATCCAGCGCGAGGAAAACATCGACATCGAGTTTGCCCCTTCGCGGCCGTAAAAGAGTTTGTAGAGTTATTTGGGTTGATTGGTTTATTGGGTCGCTGATGAATTTCCCATTCAGCAACCGAACCAACTCAATAAACCCAAGCAACCCGATGAACTCTTTTGTGGCGCTTGCAAACTTTCCCCGCATTGCCAATAATCGCCCCGAATGTTTTACTGTTGTCAGCCGCGGTCGCCGTATGCTGTCGCGAGAAGATAACGAGTTGTTGACGCGCGTGGGTGCGGGCACTCCCGCGGGCGAGCTCCTGCGCCGTTACTGGCATCCGATCGCCGTCGCGAAAGAGCTCACCGCCGAGAAGCCGACGCAGTTCGTTCGCGTGCTCGGCGAGGACCTGGTGCTTTTCCGCGCGACGAGCGGCCGCCTCGGGCTGCTCGCCGATCGTTGCGCGCACCGCGGCGCGTCGCTGTCCTACGGGCGCGTCGAAGAGCGCGGCCTCGCCTGCGCGTATCACGGCTGGCTCTACGACTTCGAAGGGCAATGCCTCGAATGCCCGGCGGAGCCCGCCGGCAGCAACTTTCACCGCACCGTCAAGCAGGCGGCGTATCCGGTTCAGGAGCATCTGAACCTCGTCTGGGCGTATCTCGGGCCGCTGCCCGCGCCCGTTTTAACGCACTACGATACGCTCTTTCGCCGCGACGGGCATCGCAAGATCGTCGTTCATCCGCGGCTGGACTGCAATTGGTTCCAGGCGATGGAGAATTCCGTCGACCCCGCGCATTTGCAAATACTGCATCAGGAATTCTACGGCCGCGGCGCGCGCGAGCCCGTCAATACCACGCGCGGCTTTACCGACGATGTCGCGCGTTTCGAGTTTAATCTGACCGACCACGGCATCATGAAGGAGCGCACCTATACGAACGGCCTCACCGACGAGCATCCGCTGCTCTTTCCGACGATTCTGCGCCAGGGGCCGAGCACGCAGATCCGCACGCCCGTCGACGACGAGCATACGCTGCATATCCACGTGCTTTTTTTCCCGACCGAAGACGGCAGCGAGCCGGCGGACACGTTCGATCCTCCGGTCGTTTATCTCGAGCCTTACAAGGAGCCGCCCGACAAGCTCCATCCCGAGGCGCACTTCATCCTGAAGCACATCATCCCGCAGGACCACATGGCGTGGGAGACGCAGGGGCCGGTCGCGGACCGCACGCGCGAGCGCCTGGCGACCTCCGACCGCGGCGTGACGATGCTGCGCGAGCTGACCGCGCGGGAGATCGCCAAAGTCGCACGCGGCGAGGACCCGATCGGCGTCTACCGCGACGCGGCGCACGCGATCATCGACACCAACGTCGACGAAGGCGTGCGGCAGCTGAAGACCGACGCGCGCGCGACCGGACAGGCGGCGCGGGACGATCTCGAGGCGCTCTATCAAGCGCAGAAACGCGAGCAGCGGCAGAGCTGAGATACCTTTCCCGGGCATCCCCTCTATAAACGCTTGATCTTTTTTTGTCGTGCGCGAAGCGCACGCATGGACGCGCCGCTTCGTCGCGTGCTATAAAAGCCGCAGCTATCGCGCTGGAGCACGTCCTGCCTTCCACAGATAACGACACAAACGTAGACGCTTCTGCCGTAGCGGAAAGCGCATCCGCGCGGACGCGATTCGCCTTTATCGCGCGCATGCGCGCCTTCGAGGCGTTCGCGCACCGGGAATTCCGCCTGCTGTGGTTCGGCCAGGCGTCGACATCAATGTCGACCTGGATGGATCAGGTCACGCGCGGCTGGCTCATCTACGAATTGACCGACTCGCCCCTGCAGCTCGGCCTCGTGCGCGGCATTCAGGCGATACCACTGCTCCTGCTTTTGCCCGTTGCCGGCACGATCGCGGACCGCTACTCGCGCAAGGTCCAGGTCTGGATCGCGCAGGCGATCGACGGCCTCATGCACGCGCTGCTCTCCCTGCTGATCTTGACCGACAGCATCGAGCCGTGGCACGTCTACACCACCGCCGTCGTCATGGCCGTCGATCAGACGTTTTTGCAGCCGGCGCGCGCCGCGATGGTGGCCGACGCGGTGCCGAGAAGCTCGCTCACCAACGCGATCGGCCTCAACTCGCTCGTCTTCAACGTCTCGCGCAGCACCGGGCCGGCGCTCGCCGGCGTGCTGATCGCGGGCTACGGCACCGGCGGCGCCTATGCGGTCCAGGCGCTTTTCTGTCTCTTCGCGACGGTCTGGACCGGCCAGCTCCGCCCGAGCTATACGCCGCCGGCTGAGCCGCACCGCAC
>DASWZY010000193.1:0-9033 GCA_036407055.1 Binatia bacterium | reverse complement strand
ATAGCATCGAGCCGTGGCACGTCTACGCCACCGCCGTCGTCATGGCCGTCGACCAGACATTTTTGCAGCCGGCGCGCGCCGCGATGGTGGCCGACTCGGTGCCCAGGCGATCGCTCACGAACGCGATCGGCCTTAACTCGCTCGTCTTCAATGTCTCGCGCAGCACCGGCCCCGCGCTTGCCGGCGTGCTGATCGCGAGCCACGGCACCGGCGGCGCCTATGCCGCCCAGGCGATTTTCTGCCTCTTCGCGACGGTCTGGACGAGCCAGCTCCGCCCGCGCTACACGCCGCCGCCGCAAACGCACCGTCCAGCGATCGGCCGCAGCATCCTCGAGGGCTGGAAGTACAGCTGGCGGAACGAAGCGGTGCGCAGCGGGCTCATCGTCAATATGTTCGCGGCGTTTTTCATCGTCCCCTTCATGACGCTGCTGCCGATCTTCGCACGCGACCTGCTCGGCATCGGCGCCAGCGGACAGGGCTTCCTGCTCACCGCGATGGGCATCGGCGCGCTCGCGAGCGCGTTCGCCATCGCGTCGCTCGGCGACCGGCTCTCGCGCGGGCCGCTGATGCTGGGCGGCGTGGCGCTTTACGGCCTCAGCGTCGCCGGCTTCGCCCTCTCGCCGTGGTTTCACCTCTCCTTCGCTCTCATGGCCCTCGTCGGCGCCGCGCACGTGAGCTCGCACGCGCTCGTGCAAACGGTCATCCAGACCTATTCGAGCGCCGAGTTCCGCGGGCGTACGATGGCCGCATTCAGCATGAATCAAGTCGTGTTTACGCTCGGCAGTCTCGCCATCGGCACGCTGGCGTCGCTCTGGGGCGCGCGCATTGCGATGGCGGCGATGAGCGCCGCCGGCGTCGCGGCGATGATCGCGTTATGTTGCGCGCAGCCGCGCATGCGGCACATCCGCTGAGCGCCGCTTCAATGCGTCGCGTGCGCCTCGGGCACGATTTGGCGCACGACCTGCCGCAGCGCGGCGGCGAGTTCCTCGCGCTTGCCGGCCGGCCATTCCGCGCAGATTTCGGCGAGATGCTCGCGGCGCGCTCGCGCGAGCCGGTTAAATACCGCGCAGCCTTCGGCAGTGATTTTCCGGTTTGATTTGCCGCCGCCGTTCGCGGTCACAAAGCCGCGGCGCCGGAGATCCTCCAGCGCGCCGCCGAGCCGGGCGCTCTCCACCCCGTAGCTCCGCGCCAATTCATCGATATCGAGCGAAGGCCTCTCCTCCAGGCGGATCAGCAGCCACGCAGCGGCGGGAGTCAAATCCACCCCGGCCCGGGCGACGATCGCCGAGATATACCGGCGCTGCACATCGCGGTTCGCCAGCGCAATGATGCCGCCGAGCACTTCCGGGAGCGAATCGCCGGTCGTGGGCTGCGCGAACGCGCGGCCGGCACTGCGGCCGGCGCCTTCGGCTGCGGCCGCAGCGAGTGTTTTCTTGAGCGGCTGCTCGGGCAAAAGCCACGCGAGCGCGAAGCCGGCAAGCGCGACCGCCGCCGCGACGAAGAACATCGTATTCAGCGAACTCATCAAGGCGGCCGTGTACGTCGCGCGGAGCTCCGGCGCGATTCGCGCCAGCGTCTCGGGCCCGAACGCCGCGACATCGCCGAGCGCGGCCCCGTTCGGCAGCGCGCCTGCGAGACTGGCCGAGAAGATCGCGCCCAGGACCGCGGTGCCGATCGACCCGCCGACCAAGCGGAAGAGCGTCGCGCCGGAAGTCGCCGCGCCGAGATCGGCGTAATCGACGGCATTCTGCACCGCCATGATCAGGACCTGCATAACGCCGCCGAGGCCGAGGCCCAGGACCAGCATGCGCATCGAAGCCGAGAAAACCGCGCTGTCGGCGGATAACCGCGCGATGAGAAAGAGCCCGAGCGTCGCGACCCCAGTTCCGAGAATGGGAAAGAACCGGTAGCGGCCGGCGTGGCTGATGATCTGTCCCGAGACAATGGACATCACGAGCATGCCGCCCATCATCGGCACCATCTCCAATCCGGAGCGCGTGGGACTCCCGCCTTTGACAACCTGGAAGAAGATCGGCATGTACGTGACCGCCCCGAAGAGCGCGAAGCCGACGACGATGCCTACGCAGCACGCGACGACGAACGTGCGGTTTTTAAACAGCGTCAGCGGCAGCACGGGTTCCGCCGCGCGCTGCTCTGCGGCGATAAAGAGCGCGACCGCCGCCGCGGTCGCGATCAAGATGCCTATAACCATCGGCGAGCCCCACGGGTAAACGGTTCCCGCGATATCACAGACGAGCACGATGCCGGCCAGCGCGGCGGCCAATGCCGCCGCGCCGGCGTAGTCGATCCGATGCTGCGCGCGGCGGCGGCGCGGCGGCAGCGCTAAGCCGATCACGGCGAGCGCGACCGCGCCGATCGGCAGGTTGACATAGAAAATCCAGCGCCAGCTCAAATTGGAGGTGAAATAACCGCCGATCAGCGGCCCGGCTATGCTTGCGACGCCGAACACCGCGCCGAAGATGCCCTGGTAGCGTCCGCGCTCGCGCGGCGCGACGATATCGCCGACGACGGCCTGGGTCGTGACGACGATCCCGCCGCCGCCGAGTCCCTGAACGGCGCGAAAGACGATGAGCTGGAACATCGTGCCGCTGAGTCCCGAGAGCGCCGAGCCGGCGAGAAAAAGAAGAATCGCCGATTGCATCACGCGCTTGCGGCCGTAAAGATCGCCGAGCTTGCCGTAGAGCGGCGTCACCACCGTCTGCGCGAGCAGATAGGCCGTGACCACCCAGGAGATATGCGCGAGGCCGCCCAGCTCGCTTACGATCGTCGGCAGCGCCGTCGCGACGATGGTCGCATCGAGCGCGGCGAGCAGCATCGAGAGGACGAGGCCGCTGAAGACGATGTGAATGCGCTTGCGCGGCAGCGTCCGGCCGTGCTCGAAATCCGCGAGGTTCACCGCTGTGGCCATTCTTTTTCGGTCTAAATCTCGACCGCGATAATGGCAATCGGGTGATTTACCACGCGCGCGTGCTGCGCCGTGTTGACACGCTCCTGCGCCGTGTTACAACAAGGTCGGCCCGCTGGAGGGGTGTCCATGTATCGAGGCATCGCCGCGCTCAAATCGCTCGCGATCATCTGCGTGCTCGCGCTCGCCGCGCCGGGAATCGCGACCGCTCAGACCAAGCCGCTCAAGCATATTTACATCGGCGTCTCTTCCGTCAGCATGGCGAACATCATCATCTATGTAACCAAGGAGGCCAGGCTGTTCGAGAAGTACGGCCTCTACGCCGACCCGGTCGCGATGCGCGGCTCGGGCGAATCGTCGAAGGCGATGATCGGCGGCAGCATTCAAATGTCGCCGATCGCGACGCCGACCGTGATCAATGCCGGCCTGTCGGGCGCAGACCTGGTGATCCTCGCGCACACGCTTCCGGGCGTCGTCCACGCGCTGATGGTGAAGCCCGAGATCAAGCGCGTCGAGGATCTCAAGGGCAAGAAGATCGGCGTGACGACCTTCGGCTCGC
Organism: Binatia bacterium; assembly: GCA_036407055.1. Lineage (GTDB taxonomy): Bacteria > Desulfobacterota > Binatia > UBA9968 > UBA9968 > JAJPJQ01. The sequence continues at coordinate 5,548 of DASWZY010000193.1, read as the reverse complement.
TGACCGATTTTCTCGTGCGCCATATTCTACGGAAGAAGGGGCTCAACCCGGATCGGGACGTCGCGTTGATCCAGATCGGCGGAGATCCGGAGCGGATCGCGGCGCTCAAACAGGGCGCGATCGACGCGGCCTCGCTCTCGTTTCCCGGCTACGGCATCGCGCAAAAGATGGGCTTCCCGATGCTCTGGGACTCGGCGAAAGAGATCAATTATCCGTGGATCGAGATCGCCACGCGGCGGTCAATCGTACAGAAAGACCGCGATATGGTGCTGAGCTACGTGAAGGCCCACCTCGAAGGCACGGCGCTCTTCAAGCGCGACAAGGAGTTCGGCAAGAAGGTCATCCGTAAGACGCTGCGCGTCACCGACGAGGAGCTGGTGAACGATTCCTACGATCTTTTCGCCGGCGCGTTTTTACGCACGCCCTATCCGAACGTGGCGGGAATGAGAGTCAGCTTCGAATACGTCGCGGCGACGCGTCCGGAAGTATGGAATCACAAGCCGGAGGAGTTCGTCGACGCGAGCATCGTGGAGGAGCTCGACAAGAGCGGCTTCATCAAGAAGCTCTACCCGTAGCGGCTGCTGAGCAATGCAGGCGCTTCCGCTGCTAAGCGGCTTCCGCCGAGAGCAGGCCGTCGAGTTTCGTTTTCAACTCGCCGCAGTCGCGGATCGGATGAGCGATCAGGTCGCAGCAGCCGGCACTCAAAGCGCGCCGCCACTGCTCGCGTGAATAGAAAGTCGTGACGCCGATCACCGGCGTTTTCTTTCCCCAATCGGTTCCATGGAGCGCGCGCGTCGCTTCGTAGCCGTCCATAATCGGCATTCTAAGATCCATAAAAACCAGATCCGGCCGGACGACCCATCCGACGTCCAACGCCTCCAGTCCGTTGGAAGCGACAACGATGTTGAAGCTGCCCACGTCCCACAGCCTGAAACGCAAAATCTCCCGGCTGTCCGGATTATCGTCGACAAGGAGAATCGTATTGGCGATTTCGCTGCTCATACCTACACCATATGCCGCGCGACCGCGCTCGCGCGCGGCGCTTCGTGTGGAATGCTGAGGATGACGTGCGTGCCGGCGTTCTCGCCGCTTTTGATCTGCAAACTGCCGCCGAAGAATTCGGTCAATCTGCGCGCGACGGTAAGACCGAGGCCGAGACCGGAGAACTGCCGGCGAATAGAGCTGTCCATCTGCTGGAACGGCTCGTAGAGCCGCTCGATGTGCTGCTCGGGCATGCCGAGGCCGCTGTCGATAATGTCGAACTGCACGCGCTTCTCCGCGCTTATCTCCTGGAGTTTGACGACGATGTCGCCGCCGGACGGCGTAAACTTGATCGCGTTGTGCAGCAGGTTTTGCACGACCCGCGCCGTTTTGGCGGCATCGCCGATCGCGGGCAGCTCGGCCGGCGCGTCGACGGTGATCGTCAGCTGCTTGTCTTTTGTCAACGCTGCGTAGCGATTGATGCAATGGTCGAGCATCTCGCGGACATCGAACGGCTCGGACGCGAGCGCCACCTCGCCCGCGTTGAGCGAGCTCAAGAACAGCACGTTGTCGACGAGCTCCAGAAGCTCGCCCGAGTTCTTGTAAACGCGCTCGAGAATCTTCTGCTGCTGCTCGGTAAGCTGGCCGAGCAACTGGTCGAGCAGGATCGAAACAAAGCCGATGACGACGCTGAGCGGCGTGCGCAGCTCGTGCGAGATATTGGCGAGAAACTCCGACTTGACGTTCTTGAGCTCCATTTTCGCCTGCCGGCGCTGGAGCGCGCGGCGAATCAGCGTGAGGATGTGATTGACGTCGAACGGTTTGGAGATGTAGTCGAATGCGCCGAGTCTCAGCCCTTCGACCGCGGTGTCCATCGAGCCGTAGCCGGTGATGATGATCGCTTCGATGTCGGGATCGCGCTGCTTGATCTTCTCGAGGACCTTCGTGCCTGACATTCCCGGCATTTTGAGATCGAGCGTCACAAGATCGACCGGGACCTGATCCAGCATCGCGATCGCCTCAGTCGGCTTCTCGACGGCGTAAACATTGTAGTACGGCTTGAGAATGACTTTGAGGGATTCCCGCGGTCCGATTTCGTCGTCGACCACGAGGATATTAGGACGTTCTTCCATGGCCTGTATTACTGGAGCAAGCGATATGCCATGAAAGGACTAAAAGCCGCTCATTGACCCCGATTGATGATCGCGGACAAGGTGCTGAAATGTAAAGGAAAGATGAGGGCGGAAAAATGTACGCGAAGCGCGCTAAGCGAGCATTAATGCGCAGCGATGATCAAGCCACAACAAACTTGGCTCTAACTGGACAACTTTGCGCAATCCTCCTCGATCGGACCGCCTTCGGCGATTTGCAGCTTCTCCATCCGGTAGCGAAGGACCCGGCGGCTGGTACCCAACAAGGCCGCGGCCTTGGTCTGATTGAAGCCGGTTTTCTTCAGCGCCTTTAAAATGATCGCGCGCTCGAACTCGTCGACGGCCTCGCCGAGCGGCCGCGAGCCTTCGAGGACCTCGTCCTTGAGCGAGCCGCCGGGCGCCGGCTGGACCGAACGCATCTCGATCGGAAGATCCCCCAAAGCGACGGCGTCGCTCGCCGTCAATATGGTGAGCCGCTCGATCAAGTTTTCGAGCTCACGGACGTTCCCCGGCCACGAATAGGACACCAGGCGGTCGACTACATCGGCGCCCATTTTCTTCGGCGCAATGCCGTTCTCGCGCGCCTTGAGCTTCAAGAAATGATCGACCAGCAGAGGGATGTCGTCGCGGCGCTCGCGCAGCGACGGCAGGCAAAGCGCAACGACGTTGAGGCGATAAAAAAGATCCGCGCGGAAGCCGCCGTCGCGCGAAAGCTTCTCGAGCTCGCGATTGCTCGCGGCGATGATGCGCACGTCGACCTTGCTCTCTTCGTTGCCGCCGAGACGGATGAACGTCTCGGTTTCGATCGCGCGCAGGAGTTTCGCCTGCGTGCCGAGGTTGAGCTCGCCGATCTCGTCGAGAAACAGCGACCCGCCGTTGGCGGACTCGAAGTGGCCGATTTTTCGCTGGTAGGCGTTCGTAAACGCGCCTTTCTCATAGCCGAACAGCTCGCTCTCGATCAGGCTGTCGGGCAGCGCGGCGCAATTGACCACGACGAAGGCTTTATTGCGACGGTCGCTGTTATAGTGGATCGCGCGCGCGATGAGCTCCTTCCCGGTCCCGCTCTCGCCGGTAATGAGCACGGTGCTTTTTCGCTTCGCGACGAGACTCACGGTCTTGTAAATCTCCATCATCGACTTGGAGTTGCCGACGATGTTCTCGATGCCGTACCTGCGCCCGACTTCTTCCTGCAGGCGCTCGACCTCGCGCGCGAGCTGCGCCTTTTCCAGCGCGCGGTCGATGCGCAGCCTGAGCTCGTCGACGTCGAACGGCTTCGTTACGTAATCGAAGGCGCCGGTCTCCTTGGCGGTGAACGCCGTGCGCGCGGTGTTGAGGGCGGTCAGCATGACGACCTGTCCGTCCGGATGAATCTCCTTGATCCTTCTCAGCGTCTCGAGTCCGTCGGAGCCCGGCATCATGATGTCGAGCAGGATGACGTCGGGCATCTCCTCTTTCACCTTTTGGAGCGCCTCTTCGCCGGAGCGCGCCTCGTGGAGCCGCAGGGACTTGTTGAAGATCAGACGGATCGACTCCCTTACACCGATCTCGTCATCGACGACTAAAAGCGACGGTTGGCTCATGGCTTCAGTTCGTACCCCCTTGCGTGTTCGGTCGGAAGCTGTGCAGAAACCAGCGATTTTTGTCCGTCGAAATGTTTGATCGTGACCGCTCCGCCGTTCCGCTCGAGCAAAATGTTCGCGAGCAACACGCGCAGCGGCAGCGCCTCTTCGCCCTGCGCCGGCACCGCGGCGCCGACGTATTCGGCGAGCGCGCCGACGCCCGGGGCCTCGCGCGCGTAGCGGATGCCGACGCCGCCGCGCTCATCGATATCCACCTGAATCTCGCTCTTGGCTTTCACCTGGCCCACGACCGCCGCCAGGATGTTTTTGAACGCGAAGACAAACTGTGCTTTGTCGACGAGCGCCGCAACCGCCTCGCTCCGCTGCCCCCATTGGAGCGCCGACTCGCGCTTTATAAGATCCGGGAGCAGCTCCTCTTCCACGCGCCTGAGCTGCTCGTAGACCAAGACCTTTTCCTTTTCCGGGGCGCCGAAATGGGAAAAGGCGATCAGTGACTCGAGCAAGTCGTCCATGCGCTGGATGTCGCCGTTAACGGTTTGCTGAAAGCGCACGCGGAACGCGGGATCGTCGAAACGGTCGCCGAGGAGCTGCGAGAAGGTTTTTACTGTCACCATCGGGTTCTTGAGCTCGTGCGCAAGCTCGCCGATCAGGATTTTGAGCTCCTGCGCATGGCCGTTGTTCAGGACGGAAACTTCCCGCGGCTTATCGCTTGGCGCTGTTGTCTGGACCAAAAAAGCATCCGCTTCGGGTCTAGCAGGATGCACCGGCGCCGACACCGCAGGCTGCGGCTTCGGCGCTTCGGCGGGAGCCGGAGCGGCGGCGTGCGGCCGCGCCGTTTCATGGGCGGCGCGCTCCGAGCGCTGCGCCGGACGCTCGCCGAGCGCGAGATCGGGCGCGTCGATCAGCTCCTTCGCGTGAGCCGCGAGCGTCCTCGCGATCACGCTCTCCATCTCATCGAGGTTGCCGAACCAGAGGTAATTCCTGAGCCGCTCCAGCGCGGCTGCGGAGAATCGCGGTTTTTTTACCCCGAGCCGCTGGGAGCATTCTTCGGCGAGACGCTCGGCGATCAGGGGGATGTCCGCCGGGCGGTCGCGCAGCGGCGGCATGGAGATGACCAGCGTCGCGAGACGATAATAGAGCGCGTCGAGAAATTCGCCGCGGTATACTTTTTCCAGTAGGTCGCCGCGCGCGTTGGCGATCAGCTTGAGCTCCCGCCCGCGCGTCTCCTCGGCAAGGAGAAAGTCCAACAGAGCAGACTGGGCGGCGAGGTCCATCGCGTCGACGTCGCGAATATAGAGCGTCGGCGGGGCGTCGGCCTGTCCGGACGGCAGCGCCGCGACGCGCGCCGGCAGCTGGGCCGCCTCGCTCGCATGAACCGCGAGCCAGGCGCCGGACAGATTCGCCAGCGCGTGAACCGCGCGTGCGACCGCTTCCTGGCCGCAGCCGGCTTCGGCCGAAATCAGGACCGGGAACGGCGTCTCGGCGAATTTGCGCGCCTGGCGCGCGACCTCTTCGGTCGCGAACGGCGGCTCGAGATAGCGCAGCGCGCGCGGTGCGAGCACCGCCGAGGCCTCGCGCTCGGCCGGCTGCCGGGTCGCCAGAAGAGCGTCGACCTTTTCTCTCAGCCCATACGGGTTGAAGGGTTTGACGAGATAATCGACGCCGGCACGTTTCGGCGCCGCCGCGGCGATGTAGGGCGAGCTGACGAGAAAAAGCACCGGGCACGCGGCGTCGCGCGCCATCTCGGAAAGCTCTTCGGGCTTGGCGTCGGCGGAAGAAACGCCGACGATCAGGAGATCGGTTGCGGATTCGCCGAGGTCGAGGTCTTCGAGAGAC
>DASWZY010000192.1:0-12011 GCA_036407055.1 Binatia bacterium | reverse complement strand
ATATAAATGTCGAGCTTGGGATACATCGTCTTGAACAGGCTGAGCGCTTTGGGCAGCAGATAGGTGCCGGCCAGTCCGGCGCCGCCGATCGCGAGACGCCCGCGTCCAAGCTCCAGCACCGAGTGGACGTCGTGGCGCGCGGAGTCGATGCTCGCGATGATGCGCTGCGCGTGCTCTTTCAGCATCACGCCCGCCTCCGTCAGCTCGACGCGCCGGCCGCGCCGCTCGAAGAGCCTCGTGCCGCACCAGTCTTCGAGGCCTCGGACATGCAGCGAGATCGACGGCTGGCTTAAGTGCAGCGATTCGGCGGCGCGCGAGAAATTCTTCAGCCGCGCGCACTCGAGAAAGACCTGAAACCGGTATGTGTCCATACACAGAATATAAGATAATCGGCGGTTGTATTAAAGTTCTTTATAGGAGAATTGAAAAACTGTATTGGACAAGCGCGCGTCCAAGCGGTAAACGGTTTCTTTTAACCCGATATTGCCGAGGAGGCGCAAGGAACCATGATGGTTATCGATTTGGATTCTCATTCGCGGCCGCGGCGCGAGGACTATGTTATCGCGCCGCAATACGAGCACTTGCGGCCGCGCTCTTTTACCGATTCGCGCGGCAACGTGCGGCGTATTTTTGACAATAAGATCGTGAGCGTGCTCACGGCCGGCGAGCGCAAGATAGCCGACCGCGACGGCAAATCCGCATGGCACGCGGCCGAGTATAACGCGGACGTGCGCTACGAGCAGGTGAAGGACGCCGGCATCGATTACCAGTTCGTCTCCGCGGGGACCGTGGGCATGTTCAGCTACATCGACCCAGACCCCGGCTCGGCCTTCATCCGCGCGTCGAACAATTTTATCTATGAGAATTTCATGAGGCGGTATCCCAAGACGTTCACCGGCGCGCCTCAGCTGCCGCTACAGGACACGCGCGCCGCGATGAAGGAGCTCGAGCGCTGCGTCAAAGAGCTCGGCATGCTCACGTTTTTGATGCCGACCAATTGGAACGGCATCGATCTTGCCGATCCGCACTGGTGGAATCTCTACGACTACGCGCGCGACCTCGGCGTGCGCGGCGTCATCGTGCATATCGGAAGCTTCGCCGGTCCGTTCGTCGGCAAGGAGCGGCTGGCGATCCTCGGCTCCGACGGCACCGCCGGCCGCCGCATCCTCTCGCAGCCGTTCGAGTATTGCACCAACATCGTCAACCTTATTTTCGGCGGGCTGCTCGATTCTTTCCCGGAGCTCAACTTCGCCTTCCTGGAGGCGGGCGCCGAGTTCGCCGTCAACTTGAAGCACCGCATCGCGGAGAACGTCGAGCAGATCGGCTATTTGCAGGACATGCTCACCAATCCGATCGATAAATACTTCGACCGCTGTTACTTCGTGGTCGACGATTTGATGTTGGAAGACAACGGCAAGCGTCTGTCCCGGGTAATAGAAGAGCTAGGCGACGAGCGGCTGTTCTTCGGCTCGGACTACCCGCACGACGACGGGCATCTCGACACCGCGACGCGCGTCCAATCGCTCGACAGCATATCGGCCGAGACCAAGCAGAAAATCCTCGCCGGCAACGTGCTCAAATATATGGGCGGCAAACTCGCGCTCTGATCGATATCGCTGGAGAGTTTATGGAAGCACAGGTATTCGACGATTTGCGCCAGTACATCGCGGCGGCCAAGCAGATGAGCGCCTGGAAGGAGATCACCGGCGCCGATTGGAACCTCGAGATCGGCGCGCTGATCGAGGCGACGGCGGAATTGATTCCGCAGCCGCCCATGCTCATCTTCGACGAGATCAAAGGCTACCCGCGCGGCTATCGCATCGTGAGTCTGCAGTACGCGGATTTTCGCCGCGTGGCGCTCGCGCTCGGTTTGCCGTACGACAAGACCAAGCTCGAGCTCGTGCGCCTCGCGTCGAAAAAGATCCGCTCGGCCAAGCCGCTCCCGCCAATGGAAGTCGGCCGCGCGCCGGTCATGGAAAACATCATGACGGGAAAGGATGTCAATATCCTGAAGTTCCCCGTTCTCAGAAGCCACGAGACCGACGGCGGACGGTACGTGGGCACCGGCGACGTCATCATCAATTCCGATCCCGACAGCGGCTACGTCAATATGGGCACCTACCGCATGCAGGTGCACGCGCCGGATCTGCTCGGCCTGTGGATCAGCCCCGGCCAGCAGGGGCGGCAGATCTGCATGAAGTATTGGGAAAAGGGCCAGAGCTGCCCGATCGTGGCGACCTTCGGCCAGGACCCGCTCACGTTCATGGCGTCGATGACGAAGTTTCCATGGCAGACTTCCGAGCTCGACGTGCTCGGCGGCCTGAGAGGCAAGCCGCTCGAAGTCTTTCGCGGTCCGGTCACGGGGCTGCCGATTCCCGCGCACGCGGAGATCGCGATCGAAGGCTTCGTGCCGCCGCCGCGCGAAGAGGCGCGCGACGAAGGTCCGTTCGGCGAGTGGACCGGGTATTATTCCGGCGGAACGATCGGCACCGGCGAGCCCCAGCCGGTGGTGAAAGTCAAAGCGATCTATCATCGCAACGATCCGATCCTCGACGACGCGGCGCCGCTCTGGCCCGGCGCGGTGCGCTTCGATTTGAATCTCCGCGCCGGCCTTTTGTGGGACCAGCTCGAGAGCGCCGGCATCCAGGACGTCGTCGGCGTGTACGCGCACTCGAATTATCTCTACGTCGTCTCCATCCGGCAGCGCTATGCGGGCCACGCCCGCCAGGCGGCGCACGCGGTGATCGCCTGCTCGGCCGCTGCGCGCCACGGCCGTTATGTGGTTGTCGTCGACGAGGACATCGATCCGACGAATTTGAAAGAAGTGCTTTGGGCGATGATGACGCGCGTCGATCCGGCGACCGACATCGAGACGATCGACGGCTGCTGGTCGACGCCGCTCGATCCGCGCATGCCGCCGGAAAAAAGGGCGGCGCGCGATCACAGCAACAGCCGCGCGATCTTTTACGCCGTGCGGCCGTTCGCCTGGCGCGAGAAGTTTCCCAAGGTCTCGCGCACCGGCCGCGAGCTGTTCGACCAGGTCGTGAAAAAATACAGCGGCATCCTGCCGTTCCCGCCGCGTTGATCATCGAGCGGCGTTCATGATAGATGAATAATTCATCGACGAATTAAAATGGCTTTAAAAAGCGCCTCTCTTTTTTTTGCGGCGCTGGCTCTCGCTCTCCTGTGCGCGCGCTCCGCATCCGCGGAGCGCATCCGCATCGCCTACAGCGCGATCAGTGGCGTCCAGCTGCCGCTCTGGATCGCGAAAGAAAGCGGATTCTTCAAGCGTCAGGGACTCGACGTCGATTTTCTCTACATCGGCGGCGGCTCGGTCGTCGTGCAGGCGATGCTCGGCGGCGAGGTGCAGCTCGCGCGGGCTTCGGCGCCCGGCATCGTCCAGGCCGCGCTCCACGGTGCCGACCTGGTGATGATCGCGAATACGGTCAATACCCTCGTCTACTCCGTCATGACGCGTCCCGACGTGAAGAGCCCGGAGAATCTGCGCGGCAAGACGCTCGGCGTGACGCGCCTCGGCGGCGGCACGGATTACGTCGTGACGCTGCTGCTCAAGAAATGGAATTTCCAGCGCGGCCGCGATGTGAAAGTGTTTCAGACCGGCGGCATGCCGCAGCTCTTGAGCGCGGTGCAGACCGGCGTCGTCGACGCCGGCGTGATCTCGCCGCCGAGCAATCTTCAGGGATTGAAGCTCGGCCTGAAGGAGCTGGTCGACGTTTCCGACCTCGGCCTCAACTTCGTCAACTCGCCGCTCAACGCGACGCGCTCGTACATCAAAAGCAATCGCGGCGTCGTGCTGCGCACGCTGCGCGCGTATGTCGAAGGCATCCGCCAGGTGCGCAGCGACAAGGCTGCGGCGCTGAGAATCCTGGCGAAATACGCGCGCATCGAAGATCCGGAGATTCTCCAGGAAGTCTACAGAATCTACGGCGTGAAGCATCTCGAAACAGTTCCCTACGTCAATCCCGCCGGCCTCGAAGAGATTCTCGCGTCGCTCGGCAAGGAGGCGGCCGGCGCCAAGCCTACGGACTTCATCGATAACAGCCTCGTGCGCGAGCTCGAGCAGGAAGGATATTTCCGCGCGGACGCCAAGCGCGCCCTGTAAATTTTATGGCTTACTATCGCAATCTTCAGGAGTACATCGCCGCGCTCGAGCGCGCCGGCCTTCTCTATCGGGTGACGCGGCCGATCAACAAAGACACTGAAATGCATCCGCTCGTCCGCTGGCAATTTCGCGGCCTCGGCGAAGAGGAGCGGCGCGCGTTTCTCTTCGAGAATATTCATGACGCGAAAGGCAGGAAATACGATATCCCGGTCTTGATCGGCGGCCTCGCCGGCTCGCAGAAAATTTACGCGCTCGGCCTCAACTGCAAAGAGGAAGAGGTCGAGGCGATCTGGTCGCGCGCGCTCGACAAGCCGCTGCCGCCGGCGCACGTCGGCCGCGGCGCGGTGCAGGAAGTGGTCTATCAGGGCCACGATCTCAAGCGCGTCGGCGGCCTCTACAAGCTGCCGGTGCCGATCTCGACGCCGGGCTTCGACAACGCGCCGTATTTCACCGCCGGCTGCTGGATCAGTAAAGATCCGGAGACCGGCGTGCGCAACATGGGCGTTTACCGCGCCCACATAAAGGGCGCGGCGAAGACCGGCGTCATGTGGGGCAGCCTGAAGCACAGCGCCATTCATTGGGAGAAGTGCAATAAAAAAGGCGTGCCGCTCGAAGCTGCGATCGTCGTCGGCGGCCCGCCGTCGATCACCTATGCCGCCGTGCAGCCGGTGCCGTTCGGCGTCGACGAGGTGGCGCTCGCGGGCGCGCTGGGCGGCGAGCCGCTCGAAGTCGTCAAGTGCAAGACCGTCGACCTCGACGTGCCGGCCGAGTCCGACATCGTCGTCGAGGGGCGGTTTAGAACTGATTACCTCGAGCCCGACGGCCCGTTCGGCGAGGCCCACGGCTACGTCGATCCCGGCGATTTGAACGCGCTCTTCGAGGTGACGGCGATCACGCACCGGAAGAATCCCGTTTACGTCTCGATGCTGAGCCAGCTGACGCCGAGCGAATCGAGCAAGATCAAGCAATCGGCGTACGAGACGCTTGCACTCAAGCATCTGCAGAAAACCGTCGGCCCGGCGGTGCTCCGCGTCGCGCTCTACGAGGACCTGCTCAACCGCCAGGTCGCCGTCGTGCAGATGGACAGGACGAAGCCGGAAGAGAAGTGGAAAGCGCTGGAGGCGCTGCTGCCCTCGCGCATCATCCACAAGATCATCGTCGCGGTCGATCGCGATATCGATCCGCACGATCCGATGTCGCTCTTCTGGGCGATCGCCAACCGCTCGCAGCCGCACCGCGACATGCGCATCGTGCCGAACCGCCCGCTGCCGTGGAACCCGATCCGCTACGTCGCCGACGGCGAGCACTACGATGTGACCGATTCGACGCTGCTTATCGACGCCACGCTCAAGGCCGACTTTCCGCCGGTCGCGCTGCCCGCGCGCGAATATATGGAAGCGGCGCGGAAAATCTGGGACGAGCTCGGCCTGCCGAAACTCACGCCGCGCCCGCCGTGGCACGGCTACTCGCTCGGCCTCTGGTCCGAAGAGCTCGTTCAACAAGCGAACAACGCCGTCGCCGGCGAGCATGAGCGCAACGCCGAATACAGCCGTGCGCGCGGGATCAACGTGCCGAAAGGAACCGATTTCGTCGAGGAAAAGAAGAAATATCTCGCGAAAGAACTGGAAGAATTCCTCAAGCGGCCGGACAAGTCCGGCAAGCGTTAAATGAGTATCCGATATGATCGCTTTGAAGCATCTCGCACTCGCATGTTTTCTGTTCGCATCCGCCACGGCCGCGCACGCGCAGAGTCTCAAGCTCAGTTATTCCTCCGATAGCCCCGGCGCGCTGCCGGTCTGGATCGGCAAAGAGAGCGGTCTTTATTCCAGGAACGGTCTCGACGTGCAGCTCGTCCGCGTCACCGGCAACATCGCGGTGATGGCGGTCGTAGCCAACGAGGTGAACATCGCGTTCATGGGCGGAAGCGCCGCGATCACGAGCAACCTCGCCGGCTCCGACGCCGTCATGGTCGCCGCGGGCGAGATCGCCACCGACTATTCGCTGATCGTCAATCCCAAGATCAAGTCTCCCGAGCAGCTGAAAGGCACGGTCATCGGCATCGCGAGCGTCGTCGGCTCGGCGACCACCGCGACGCTTTACGGCCTCCAGAAATTCGGTCTCGGCCGCAGCGACGTGACGTTGATGGTCGTCGGCGGCACGCCCGAGCGCCTCGCGGCGCTCCGCACCGGACGCATCCAGGCGACGCTCTTGAGCCCGCCGACGAGCTTCGCGGCGGAGCGCGAAGGCTTTCCCATCCTCACCGACGTCAGCATGCCGCTGCCGTACAACAGCGTCGTCTCGACGCGAAAATTCGCGAAGCAAAATCCCGATATCATGCGGCGCTTCATCAAGGCGCATCTCGAAGCGGTGCACCTCTTAAAAACCGACCGCGAGGCGGCGATCCGGACGCTCGCCAAATATCTCCGCCAGACCAAAGAGCGGGAGCTCTTGGAAAAAAGCTATGCCATCACAACCGGCGAAAACATCCTGCCGCGCAAGCAGTATCCGACGAATGCGGGCATCAAGACCGTGCTCGACTCCCTGGTCAAAACCTATCCGCGCGCGGCGACCGCCAAGCCGGAGGAGTTCACGGAGCTGCAATACATTCGGGAATTCGACGCGAGCGGCTTTATCGACGCGCTCTACAAAAATAAAAATTAAAATTTAAGGTATGCCGGTGACCGTAGGACAGAGCGTGCCGCGCATCGACGGCCGGGAAAAAGTCACGGGCCGCGCCGTGTACGCGAGCGATTTGAAGCTCCCGAACATGGCGCACGGGAAAATCCTGCGCAGCTCCTACGCGCACGCGAGGATCGTCCGCATCGACACGCGACGCGCGCTCGCGCTTGCGGGCGTGGTCGCGGTGCTCACGCGTGAGAACCTCATGTCCGGCGCGCCGTTCTACGGCACCTACATCAAGGACCAGCCGATTGTCGCATTGGACAAGGTGCGCTACATCGGCGACGTCGTCGCCGCGGTCGCGGCGACCGACGAACGCATCGCCGATAAAGCGCTCGCCGCGATCGAGGTCGAATACGAAGAGCTGCCGGCGCTGCCGGACGTCGACGCGGCGCTCGCGCAGGGCGCGGCGATGATCCACGACGAGAAGCCGGCGCGCAAGGATCCCCGTTACGGCTACGGCGCGAGCGTCGTGCGCCACGACGCGACGAACATCTTCTATCATTTTCATTACGAGCGCGGCGACGTCGAGCGCGGCTTGAAGGAATCGGATCGCGTCTTCACCGAGACCTTTTATCTCGCCGGCGCGCAGCACTATCCGATGGAGTCGCACGCGTGCATCGCCGACGACCGCGGCGAGGAGATCACGGTCTGGGCCGGGACGCAGACGCCGTTTCCGCTGCGCCAGGAAATCGCGCGCATGTTCGGCCTGCCGCAGAGCCGCGTGCGCGTCATCGTGCCGTACGTCGGCGGCGGCTACGGCGCGAAGAGCGGCGTCAAGTACGAGGCGCTCGCGGTCGCGCTGTCGCGCCTCGCGCAGCGGCCGGTGCGGCTTCGCGTGAGCGCGGAAGAGACGTTCAAGACGCTCTCCGATCCGAGCGCGAAGGTGACGATCACGACCGGCGTCAAGAACGACGGCACGTTCGTCGCGCGCCGCTGCGAGGTCTATTTCGACGGCGGCGCCTACGCCAATTCCGGCCCGACCGTCACCGAGCGCGCCGGCTACCGCGCACACGGCCCGTACAGGATTCCCCACGTGAAGACCGACGCCTACTGCGTATACACGAATAAAGTTCCCGGCGGCGCCTTCCGCGGCTTCGGCGGGCCGCAGGTGTCGTTCGCCTACGAATCGCAGGCCGACACGATCGCGCGCGCTCTCAACATCGATGCCGTCGAGCTGAGGCTCAAGAATCTCCTCGACAGGGGCGAGCTGTACACCGCCGGCAACATTCCGATCGACTGCGATCTGAAGAGCGAGTTGAAAAACCTCGCCGGCGCGATCGGCTGGGGGCAAAAATCCGAGCCGGCGCAGAAACCGGGATTCCGGCGCGGCAAGGGAATCGCCTGCGCAGTCAAGGACGGCGGCGGCGTCAACAAGGAAGCGAACGCGAAGGTGCAGATCCTGATCGACGGGAGCGCGCTTTTGTTCCTCGGCTCGGTCGAGATCGGCCAGGGCGTGCGCACCGCGCTCATGCAGGTCGTGGCCGAGGAGCTGTCGCTGCCGCCGGCGAAGATCCAAGTCGCGCCGCTCGACTCCGCCTCGACGCCGTTCGACCGCGGCACGCACGCGAGCAGCGCGATCACGGTGATGGGGCAGGCGGTTCAGGCGGCGGCGCGCGACGCGCGCGCGCAGCTGCTCGCGCTGGCCGCGGAGCTCTTCGAGGCGCCGGCGGAGCAAATGAAGCTCGCCGACGGGCGCGTGTCGTGCGGCGGCAAAGAGGCTTCGTTCGGGGAGATTCTGCGGCGCCACTTCGGCGATCTCGAAGGCGAGATCACCGGGCGCGGGCGCTACAAGGTCGAGCGCCGCGACGACGCCCCGCTGGGCTATCCGGCGACGTTCTGGGAGAACGGCCTCGCCGCCGCCGAAGTCGAGGTCGACGAAGCTGGCGCAGTGAAGCTCCTGAACTATGTGTCGCTCACCGACGCGGGCAAGATGATCAATCCCGGCCACTGTCTGGGCCAGGAGGAAGGGTCAGTGCTCTTCGGCATCGGCCACGCGCTGTATGAGGAGCTCGTCTATAGCGACGGCCAGCTCGTCAATCCGACCGTGATGGATTATCACCTGCCGCGCTTTCACGATCTCCCGGGGAAGTTTCACTCGATCATCGTCGAAGAGGGCGGCGGCACGGGACCGTTCGGCGCGAAAGGGATCGGCGAGGGCGGCACGCTCGCCGCCGCCGCGGCGATCTGCAATGCGGTCTATGACGCGACCGGGGTGCGCGTATATCACGTGCCGCTCACCGGCCAGCGCGTCTGGAGCGCGCTGGCGAAAAAATCCGGCAAACGAGGAGAATGACGATGGCTGGAATGACGCTCGATCTCGCCGAGGAATGCGTGCTCCGGATCAAGGAGAAGGCGCGCGAGATGAAACTCGAGATGTTCATCGCGGTCGTCGACGAGATGGGAAAGCTCGTCGCCTACGCGCGTATGGGGGAGGCGGGCGGCGGATTCGGCGAGAAGATCGCGATCGCCAAGGCGAAGACGGCAGTGGCGTACAAGCGCGATACCAAGCAGACGATGGAGCGCTACGCGAATTATCCCGGCAATTATTTTATCGTCGGCATGTCGGGCCTCTATCCCGACGAATTCTGGGCCGGCCCCGGGGGCGTGCCGATTCTGATCGACGGCAAGCTCGTCGGCGGCGCTGGCGTCTCGGGCTCGACGCCGGAGAACGACCATAAGTGCGTCACCGAGGCGATCGCGGAAGTCGCCGGAAAATAAAAATTCGGAGGCTGTGATTTGGCTCTTATACTGAACCGCGAAGAAGTCGCCTCGGTGCTCACGATGAAGGACACCATCGAGGCGGTCGAGGAGGCGTTTCGCGACCTCGCCGAAGGCAAAGCGGAAATGCCTGTGCGCCCGACCATTCGCGTCCCCGATCCGCCGGGCGTGATCAACGTCATGCCGGCCTATCTGGGGACGATGGGCGCGCTCGGCATGAAGCTCGTGTCCGGGTATCCGCAGAACCCGAGCAAGTTCGACATGCCGACGATCCAGGCGACGATCCTCTACAGCGACTGCCGCACCGGCAAGCTGCTCGCGATCATGGAAGGCGGTTACATCACCGCCGTGCGCACGGGCGCCGCGAGCGGCGTCGCGACGAAATACATGGCGCGAAAAGAGAGCGCCGCGGTCGGCGTGCTGGGATCCGGCATTCAGGCCGGCACGCAGCTCGAAGCCGTCTGCGCCGTGCGGAAAATAAAATCCGTCAAAGTCTACAGCCCGACAGCGGCGCATCGCGAGGATTTCGCGAAGCGGATGTCGTCGAAGCTCGGAATCGACGTCGCCGCCGTCGACGCGGCGGAAAAAGCCGTGCGCGGGCTCGATATCGTGATCGCCGCGTCGTCGTCGAAGCAGCCGATCCTGAAGGGCGAGTGGCTCGCGCCCGGCGCCCACATTAACGGCATCGGCTCGCACACGACCGACGCGCGCGAGCTGGACGAAGCCGCCGTGAAAAAATCCCGCGTCGTTGTCGATTCGATGGAAGCCGCGCTGCGGGAAGCGGGCGATCTCTTGATGCCGATCGCCGACGGCGCGATCGGCAAGGAGCACATTGTCGCCGAGCTGGGCGAAGTGGTGCTCGGCAGGAAATCGGGCCGCGAGCACCCGGACGAGATCACGCTGTTCAAGTCGCAGGGCCTTGCGATCGAGGACGTTTGCACCGCCAAACTCGTGTACGAGCGCGCCAAAAAGCAGGGCAAAGGAACGGAGCTGTCGATATGAGCAAAACCGAAGAGAAACGAACCGCGATCAAGACGACTAACGCCCCGGGCCCCGGCGGCCACTACTCGCAGGCGATCGCCGCCGGCGGGCGCGTTTACGTGTCCGGCTCCGGCCCGTTCGATCCGCATACGCACAAGATCGTCGGCGCCGACATCGCCGCGCAGACGCGGCAGACACTCAAAAACATCGGCGCGATTCTGGAAGCCGCGGGCGCTTCGCTGAAGGACGTCGTGAAAGTGACGGTTTATCTCCGCAATATCGGGGATTTCGACGCGATGGACAAAGCCTACAAGGAATTCTTTCCGGTCGACCCGCCGGCGCGCACGACCGTCGAAGTCGGCCTCTACGGCGCCGAGCGGCTATTGGCCGTCGACGCCGAGGCGGTGAAACCCTAAAGCGCAGCGCGAAAGGACGTCTGTGAGAAAATTTTTCATCTATCTTTTACTTTTCGGTATTTACTTCGGGACCGGCACGGCGGCGGCGCAAACGCAGCTGCGCTACGTGCCCGTGGGAATCCCGACCGTCAGCATATCGTCGGGCAGCTTTATCATCGCCAAGGAAGCGGGCTTCTACAAGGAAGAGGGACTGAACGTCGATCTCGTGGTCATGCGCGGCGCGCCCGCCGTGCAGGCGTTGATCGGCGGCACGGTGCCGTTCGCCAGCTCGGGCGGCGCGGGACTGTTGCCGATCATTCGCGGCGCGCCGCTGCGGGTTATCTTCACCACATACGTGCGGCCGATGTTCTGGCTTTATTCCAAGCCGGAGATCAAAAGTATCGAAGAACTCAAAGGCAAGAAGGTCGGCGTCTCCAGCATCGGCAGCGGGCCGGATTCGCTGCTGCGCATCCTGCTCAAGAAATACAATCTCGACGACCGCGAAGTCGCGATCCTCGCGACCGGCCCCGGCCCGGCGCGGTACTTTGCGCTGAAAGCCGGCGCCACGGACGCCGCGGTGCTGAACGAACAGGCGGCGCAGCTGGCGCAGGAGTCGGGCTTCCGCCAGCTGTTTTCATTCAGCAACAGCGACGACTTCGTCGAGGTGCAGGGCAGCATCGTGCTGAATGATTCACTGATGAAGTCGGATCCGGCTTTCGTCCAGAAATTCACGCGCGCGACGCTGAAGGGACTGCTCTACCTGCGCGATAACCGCGCCGGCAGTGTGGCGATTCACGCGCGCGTGCTCAAGGTGGATACCGCGACGGCCAACCGGCTCTACGACCTTGCGCGGCCGGGCACGACCGCTGACGGCACCGTCAGCGAAGAAGTGCAGAAAAAATCGATCGATCAGATCGTCGAGCGGACCGAGCTCAAGGAATCGCCGCCGCCGAATAAAGTATTCGACTTCAGCCTTACGCGAAAGATCTATAAAGAGCTGCAGGCGTCGGGCTGGAAACCTAAATAAAGGAGCAATCATGGAAGCTGCGCTGGCGGAAAAAATCGTCGGCAGCCTCAAGGCGGCGGGGGTCAATTTAATTACGTTCGTCCCC
>DASWZY010000191.1:0-9244 GCA_036407055.1 Binatia bacterium | reverse complement strand
CGAGGATCTCTTCAACCTGGGCTTCGTCTTCGCCGAGCGCCACGGCGACGAGCGCAGCCTCGGCAAAAGCCTGCTCGAGCACGTCGCCGCCAGCGCGCCGCGGACGAAGCTCGGCAAGAACGCGAAGAACAAGCTCAAGCTGATCGGCTGATCGGCGGAGAAATATTCGGAAAAGAAATGAATTATTCCTCTGGCGCTGCCTTGTCCGAAGACCAAACCTAGCCCCCCGCTTCACGGGGGTGACTCAAAACAACAGCCGTCATCGTAATCCGTCATTCCCGCGAAAGCGGGAATCCAGTCTTTGCCTTCCGCCGAGAATTTGCGCGCGCCACGCCGTGTCCTTGTATATTCAATGTGCATCTGTCGCCGCGGTATTGACGACCGCGGCCCCGACGCGCTAGAGCCGACGTAGCAACGGAGGCTCTATGGCGCAAAAACCCCGCATCACGCTCGGCTCCCCGCCCGACCCGCGCAACCGCGCCATGATCGACGGCCTCGTCGAAGTCGAAGGCTACGAAATCGAGTACGTGAGCAAGTATTCGCCCGGCGAGTTTCATTACCGGTTCGTGAAGGGCGAATACGACGTCGCCGAGATGTCGACCGCGACATTTCTCCGCACGCGCGAGAAAGGCCGGCCGTTCATCGCGCTGCCCGTCTTTTTTCAGCGCGGGCCGCGCCAGCGGAATATTTTCTACTGCGAAGGCAAATTGAAAAATCCGCAGGACCTCAAGGGCAAAAAGGTCGGCTGCTTCCGCTACGGCGCGACCGCGGTCTCGTGGGCGCGCGGCTTTATGCTCGACGAGTGCGGCATCAAGACGACCGACGTCTCCTGGTTCGTCTCCGGGCGCGAAGTGTTCATCGGCGAGGATCTGGCGGTGAAAGTCGAGCGCATCGATCCGCCGCCGCCATTCGGCCAGGAAAAAGCGGTGCTCGCCGAGATGGTGAGCCGCGGCGAGCTCGGCGCCGCGCTCGTGCCGGGCGACTCGGGCTACATCGGCCTTTTCGGCGGCGGCTCCGTGCCCGCGCAGATGGGACGCTTTCCCGGCGTGAAGCCGCTGTTCGCCGATACCGAGGAGATTGTCGCCTGGGCCAAGCGCAGCGGCATCTATCCGATCATCCATATCGTGGCGCTGAAACAAGCGACCGCCGAGCGCTATCCCGATCTGCCGGCGAAGTTGATCGCGGCGTTCCGCGCGGCCAACAAGCTCGCGCCGAAGTATTTGAGCCCCGACGCCGCCGCGGGCTACGCGCGCGAGCGCGAGGTGCTGGGCTACGATCCCTACGCGTACGTTCTCGGCGAGACCGAAAAGCGGACCATGCGCGCGCTCAACCGCTATCAGATCGAGCAGGGGCTCATGAAGCGCGAGCTGCCGCTGGAGAGTCTCTTCGTGCGCGAGGCGTTCGCGTAAAACGTGCCGACGAAACGGCCGTGCGCGACGCTCAAGGGCATCCAGTTCATGCTCGACATGCTCGCGCCGCAGATGCCGCAGGCGAAGAGCGCGAAGCCGGAGCAATTCGTCGACTTGAGCTTCCTCGCGGAACTCGATAAAGAGAACTTCTTCGACGAGATGGCGAAAAAATATCCGTCCCGATGACAAGGAGGCAGTCATGGCTAAAATCCGCCACCTGGCGATCCGCACGGAAGACACGGGCAAGCTGGCCGCGTTTTACATGGACGTTTTCGACTTGACGATCCTGCACAAAGACAAGCGCGAGGGCGGCGCCATCTACCTGACCGACGGCTACTTCAACCTCGCGATCCTGCCCAACCACGAGCAGCAGTCGCCGAACGGCTTCTATCATTTCGGCTTCGAGGTCGAGAACGGCGAGGCGATCGTCGAGAAGCTGAAGAAGCGAAATCACCCGAGATTGCCCAAGTCGCGGCCGAACGGCCGGCCCTTCGCCGAAACGCGTACGTCCGATCCGGACGGCAACTTCTTCGACATCTCCGAGCACGGCTTTCTTCAGGTCGAGCCGCTCGGCGAGAAAAAAGAAAAAGACTCCGCCAAATAAATCAGTATTGCCATGGCGCCATTTAATCTTCTTGAGACGACAATCGCCGACGTTCACGCGGCTTACCGCGCCGGTCAACTCACCGCGCGCCAGCTCGTAGACATGTATCTCGAGCGCATCGAGGCCTACGACAAAAAAGGCCCGGCGGTGAACGCGATCGTGAGCGTCAATCCGCAGGCGCGCGAAGAGGCCGACCGCCTCGACAACGCGTATAAATCCTCCGGCTTCGTCGGCCCGCTGCACGGCATTCCCATCGTTCTCAAAGATCAGGCGGACGCCAGAGGCATGCCGACGACGCTCGGCTCGCTGCTGTTCAAGGATTATTATCCCGACCGCGACGCCTTCGTCGTGGAGAAGTTGAAAAAGGCCGGCGCGATCATCATCGGCAAGGCCACGCTCGGCGAATTGGGCGGCGGCGACACGCACGGCTCGCTCTTCGGCTCGACGAAAAATCCCTACGCCCTCGACCGCACGCCCGGCGGCTCGTCGGGCGGCACGGGCGCGAGCGTCGCGGCGAACTTCGCCACCGTCGGCATCGGCCAGGAGGGCTTCGCCTCGATCAGGCGGCCGGCGACGTGGAACTCGATCGCAGGCATGCGCCCGACCGCGGGTCTCGTGAGCCGCGCCGGCGTCTTCGCCGGCTGGCCGGAGATCGCCGGCTCGCTCGGTCCGATGTGCCGCACGGTGACGGACCTCGCGACGCTGCTGGACGTGATGGTCGGCTACGACCCGGAAGATCCGGTCACTGCGCGCGGCGTCGGGCGCGCCCCGGACAGCTTTACGAAGTCTCTCGACGCGAGCGGCCTCAAAGGCGCGCGCATCGGCATCATCCGCGAATCGATGGGCTTCGAAGCCGAGCCCGGCTCGGAGGACTTTAAAAAGATCGACGAAATCTTCAATCGCGCTATCGGAGAATTGAAGGCGGCCGGCGCCGAGATCGTCGATCCCGTCGCGATCCCACGGTTGAACGAATTATTGGAGAAGCGCGCCGGTAGTTACATCGACAGCGAGAAGGGATTTCAAAATTATTTCGGCCGCAGCAAGCACCCGCCGTTCGCATCGCGCGCCGAGGCGGCAAAGTCGCCGGATTTTCCCAAGGTCATGCGCCGCTCGCAGGCGCGCTGGACCCGGCCCGGCGACGCGGCGAAACATTACGAGTACCTGCTCGCGCGCGAAGAGCTGACGACGAATTTTTTGAAACTCATGGCGGACAACCGGCTCGACGCGATCGTGCACAAAGCGGTCGAGCACCAGCCGACGCTCATCGCCGACGCGTTCCGCCCGCCTTACGTCGATCAGAAAGGCGTGCCGCACATCAATACGTTTCTGGTTTTCGTGCCGTCGATCGTCGTACCGGCCGGCTTCACGCGCGACAACCTGCCCGCCGGCATCTGCTTCCTCGGCCGCCCGTACGACGACGCGAAGATGATCAAGTTCGCCTACGCCTACGAGCAGGCGACGCATCACCGCAGACCGCCGAGCAGCACGACGCCGCTGTAGAATTGCAATTCCGGGGGTTTTCGACATTGACTGCATGTCAAATCTGACATATACTGCTTCTACTTGAGCCGGGTCGACAAACCGCTCGTCTGGTTACGGGGCCAAATTAAGACTCCGCCTTTTTCTCGGGCTGCCAGAATCGAAGCCGGCCACCTGCTACGGCAACTACAAAGCGGCGCGATACTCCGGATGCCGCATTCGAGGCCGATGCCATCGATCGGACCTCGCTGCCATGAGTTGCGCATCAATGATACGGGAGGCGCGTGGCGAATAATTTACCGGATCGATTCCGACGCTGTCATCATTTTGGAAGTCTTTGCTAAGAAGACAGCGCAAACTCCGAAACCCGTTATCGACGTATGCAAGAAAAGATTGAAGGAGTACGACGATGCGTGACGAGAAAAAAAGGAAACTGGAAGCCAGGGGTTGGAAGATCGGCAGCGTCAAGGAGTTTCTTCGTCTCTCCGACGAGGAGGCCGCCTACATAGAGCTAAAGTTTAGGCTCGCCAGTAGCCTGCGGGAACGCCGCATAGGGAATCGACTCTCGCAGGCGCAATTAGCGAAAGCTCTCAAATCTAGTCAGTCACGGATTGCTAAAATGGAAGCCGGCGACCCATCAGTGTCCATAGATCTATTGATCCGATCCCTACTTTTTCTCGGCATAACAGAGCGCGAGCTGTCCAAGATCATCTCAACACCGAGGCGCGCCGCCTAAAAAAGTCTCTTGCTTCATGGCGCGATTTACTACTTGGCGAAGAACACTCCCCGGAAGTCCGCCATAATCGTCTTGAACTCCTCCTCGGTCGGATTGTCCATGAATACGACTTTCGCCGTGACTTTGTCGGCGTCGTGGATCGCCGGGTAAATGCCCGGCGACAGCACGAACTCGCCCGTCTTGGCGAACGCCTCCTGCCCTTCGGGCGAGCAGGCGTATTCGATGTAGAGCTTCGCGGCGTTCGGATGCGCGGCCCTGGCGCCGAGGCTAAAGAGGCTCGGGTCGGCGAGATAGCGCTCGATCGGCGCGTAATCGACGGGCCCTTTGAATTGCGTCACGGTGTTGATGAGACCGATGCCGACCTGCGACTCGCCTTTGATAAGCGCATTGATCACCGGCGTGAGCGATTCGATGAGCAGCGGCTGCTGGCGCGCGAGTCCTTTCACGAACTCCGGCCATTTATCGCCCATGTACCTTTTCAGATTCCACAAGAACTGCGCGGTCGTAGTGTGCGACGACGGGTCCGGCATCGCGAGCTTGCCCTTCCATTTCGGATTGACCAGCTCTTCGAGCGACTTGGGCGCGTCCGCGGCTTTTACGAGCTCGTTGTTGTAGATGATGCCGATCGGCAGCATGCGCCACGGCGTCGAGATCTCGTCTTTCTCTCTGAAGCGCGCGGGGAACTTATTCGCCGACGGCGGCGCGTAGCGCGTGAAGAGGCCGGCCTTCTGCATGATGAGCTGGACGCCGCGGCTCGCCTCGACCACGTCGAACCCCGGCTTGCCGGCGCGCCACTCGTTCAGCGCGCGGTCCGCGACGCCGGTCGCCGAGGCGCGCCAGTATTCGACGCGGATGCCGTATTTTTTCTCGAACCCCTTGTTGATGACGTCCATCGCCTGCGGCGTCGCCGTGCCGTAGAGGACGATGCCGCCCTCTTTTTTCGCCGCGTCGACGTTCGGCGCCTGCGCGCGCGCGGTACCGGCGCAGGCTAATAGCACGATCGCCATAATAGCGGTCGGCGAATATTTGACGTATTTGCTTAACAACATCGTCATGCCTCCAGGTGTGTGTCGAGTGTGAGGGAAACCCCTCAATTTTCCTTATTTTAGTTTTTCCGTCTTGCCTTGCCGGGAGCCCTCCGTTACACTCCCCGGGTAATCACCGCACAGCAGGCTCCCCCGCTTGTTCGTCGAAAGGATCTAGATGGAAGATTTTGAGCCGTCCCTCATCGAAGGATACCTTCTCTGCCTCTGGAACGCGGAAGCCGTCCGCTCGCAGACGAGCGAGTGGAAGCGTAAGCTTTTGTTCTTCATGAGCGGCGTCGCCGTCGAGATCGCCGCGGTGCCGTTCTTGTCGTCGCTGCTCGGCTACGATTTCTTGTGGGCGGCTTGGCTTTTGACAGCCGTCTTTCTGCCGCTCGGCGTGCTCGGCTTCTATGCCAGCAAGCGCGGCAGCGACCGATTCGTCGAGTTCCTCCTGATCGCGCCGCGCTTGGGCCGCAAGAGCTGAGGCGCTACTTCGCCGCCTCGGGCTTCCCGGCCGTCTTCTTCGCTTCGTCGACGAGCGGCTGTAGCTTTTTCCTCACGTTTGGATCGAGCTGATAGGCCTTTTTCAGATCCGCGTCGGCGTCGCTCGCGCGCCCCTGGTGCAGCCGCGCGAGGCCGCGATGGCCGTACGCCTCCGCGTTTTTGGGCATCATGACGATGACTTGTGTAAAATCCCGCGCCGCATAGTCGTACTTCCCCTGCTCCGCATAGGCGAGGCCGCGGTTGTAGACCGCTTCAGGGTCCTTCGGATCCAGGCGGATCGCCTCATTGTAATCCTCGACCGACTTCTCGAGATCGCCCATGCGGAAGCGCGCCAGACCGCGGTTGTAGTAGACCTCGGGCGCCTTCGGAAAGGACTCCAAAACTTTGGTGTAATCCTCGACCGCCTTGTCGTGCCGCTCTAGGTTCGAGTACGCGTTGCCGCGGTTGTAGTACGCCTCGGCGAATTCCGGATCGAGCGAGATCGCTTTGTCGTAGTCCTCGACGGCCTTTGCCGGATTCTCCAGAGCCATGTAAGTATTGCCGCGGTTGTAATAGGCGTCGGCGAAATCCGGTTTCAAATGGATCGCCTCGTTGTAGTCTTTCAGCGCCGGCTGATACTGCTTCATCGCATAATAAATCGTGCCCCGGTTCAAATAGATATCGGCATCCTCCGGCGTCGAGCGCAGCGCCGCCGCGTAATCCTTGAGCGCGCGGTCGTTTTGCTTGAGGCGGCGGAATGCGTCGCCGCGGCCGCGGTACGCCTCGCCGCTTTCCGGCGCCAGGCGGATCGCTTCGTTGTAATCCTTCAGCGCGCGCTCGTCTTCACCGAGCTCGGCGTAGGCGTTGGCGCGCCCGAGAAAGGCATCGGCCGATTTCGGGTTGGCCTGAATCGCCTTGTCGTAAAGGCCGATCGCCTGCTTCGTGCTGCCGACCTGCTGGAGGAGCTGTGCTTCCTTGAGCGCGTCATCGGCGCTCGCCGCGAGCGCCGCGCCCGCGAAAAACAGGCCCGCGATCATCGCGCCGCGCAAAATAGTCGTCTTCACTTCACAATTCCTTTGGTGCGGATGTCGTTTTCTAGCTTCTGCTTGAGCGTTGGATCGATCTCGAAGGACTTCGCGAAATCTTTCTCCGCGTCGTCGTTCTTGCCCGCGCCGAGATTGGCGAGGCCGCGGTTCGCGTAGATGCGCGCGTTCTTGGGATCGAGCTTCAGCGCCGCGTCATAATCGGCGAGCGCCAGATCGTATTTGCGCAGCAGGTAATATGCATTGGCGCGGTTATTGTAGACTTCCGGATTGTTCGGATTGAGCTTGAGCGCCATGGTGTAATCGTTGACGGCGGCGTCAGCCTTGCCCAGGCGGCGCTCGGCGAGTCCGCGCTCGTAAT
The DNA here is from genome assembly GCA_036407055.1 of Binatia bacterium. Lineage (GTDB taxonomy): Bacteria > Desulfobacterota > Binatia > UBA9968 > UBA9968 > JAJPJQ01. The sequence goes on along the minus strand of DASWZY010000191.1, from coordinate 2,104 downwards.
ATGCGCCGGCGTCTTTGGGGTCGTAGCGGATGGCGTCGGAGTAATCCTGCATCGCCTTGTCGAGCTGTCCGAGCGCGTAGTAGGCGCTGCCGCGCTGGCGGTAGGCCTCGGAAAACTTCGCGTTCAGCCGGAGCGCCTCGTCGTAGTCCTTGATCGCCCGCTCCGGCTGCTTGGCGTCGCTGTAGACGTTGCCGCGGTAATAATATCCCTCGGCCAGCTTCGGGTTCAGCTTGATCGCCTGATCGAAATCTTTGAGCGCGCGCTCGGACTGGCCGAGCCTCGCGTAGGCTTCGCCGCGGCCGACGAACGCTTTCGCCAATTTCGGGTCCGCTTGGATCGCTTTGTCGTACGCAGCGACGGCTTCCTTGAATTTCCCGGCGCGATGAAGATTCACCGCCTGATCGTAGGCGCCCGGCGCCGCGGCGCTCCAGACCGGCGCCGCCGCCGCGAGCAGGAGAAAAACAGCCGGCAAGATGGTGCGCAATTTCATAATTTGAATTTTATTAGCCCACGATCGACCCGATGTCCATGGCGGGGCATTTTTTACTTCGCCGCTACCTGCTTGCGCAGGTTCGCGAGCATCTCCTCGGGGCTTTCCTTGGTCAGTACGCGGCCGAACTGGCTGCGGTAGCTCGCCACGACCGCGATGCCCTCGACGGAGAAGTCGTAGACCGACCACTTGCCGTCCTTCTGCACGAGGCGGAAGTTGATCGGCGTTTCGGTCGAGCCGGAGATGACTTTCGTCTCGACCTCGTAGCGGTTTTCGCCGAGCGGCCGCTCCTTGCCGAAGGTCACCTGCTGGTCCTTAAACGACAGGATCGTCTCGGCGTAGAAGTTCTCCAAAAGTGTCTTGAAGAGAACCACGAATTCCTTCTGCTGCGCGGGCGTTAGCTTCTCCCAGTTGCGCGAGAGCGTCGCCCGCGACATCTCGTTATAATCGAAGATGCCGTCGAAGATCGCCCGCAGCTTCTTTTTCTTCGCTTCCTTCTGCGAATCGGCCTTGAAGGCCGGGTCGCGCAACACTGCGAGCACCTCGCCGACCCGCGCCTTGGTCGTCTCCAGCGCCGTGTCCGCGCGCGCCGCGGCCGGAAGCGCGAGTAATAGCAGCAGCGCGATCAGAGCTTTTTTCATGCGTCACCTCGTTTCGGTTTTCGTTTATTTGGCTTCCTTCGGCGTCTTTTTCTCGACGTCGCCGAACGCGTACTTGCTGATCAGCTCGATCAGGTCGACGGGCGGCTCGGTCTCCGTGATCGTCCCCTTCGGCGCGAGGAGCTTGCCGGCGCCGCCGGCGTCGATCTTGATGAACTTGTCGCCCAGAAGCCCGTTCGACTTGATTGACGCGACCGCGTCGTCGTAAACCTTCACGCTCTTGTCGATGCGCAGCTCGACGACCGCGACCATGTCCTTCTGGTCCATCGAGAAGGCCGAGACCCGGCCGATCTGCATGCCGACCATCTCGACCGGGCTGCCGATCTTCAAGCCCGAGACCGAGGTGAATTTCGCGAACAGCGGATAGGTCTTGTCGCCCAGCCCGGGGACGTCGCCGAGCTTGAGCGTCAGGTAGGCGACGCAGACAATGCAGACGACGATAAAAATCCCGACCAGCGTTTCCATGGAATATTTTTTCACCATCTGCCGCTCCGTCTATTTGACGTCGAATATCATTACAGCATGAAGGTCGTAATCACGTAGTCCACCACGAGCACGAGCACGCACGAGAGCACGACCGCCGAGGTAGTCGACATGCTGACGCTCTTCGCGCCGCGGGCGTCCGCGCGCAGGTGCGTAAAATAACCCTGGAAGCTGCACACCGTCGACACGATGACGGCGAACACGAGCGCCTTCACAAAGCCGCCGGCGACGTCCTTGGTCGTGACGCTCGCCTGAAGCTTATCGAGATAGGTGCCGGAGTTGACGCCTAGAAGAATGACGCCGGTAAAATACCCGCCGGCGATGCCGATCGCGTCGAACAGCGCCGTCAGCAGCGGGAAGCTCACGATCGCGGCGGCGATGCGCGGGCTGATAAGGTAGCCGAGCGGATCGATGCGCATCGTCTGCAGCGCGTCGATCTGCTCGGAGATGCGGAGAATGCCTATCTCCGCCG
>DASWZY010000190.1:0-2264 GCA_036407055.1 Binatia bacterium | reverse complement strand
CGAGGATCTCTTCAACCTGGGCTTCGTCTTCGCCGAGCGCCACGGCGACGAGCGCAGCCTCGGCAAAAGCCTGCTCGAGCACGTCGCCGCCAGCGCGCCGCGGACGAAGCTCGGCAAGAACGCGAAGAACAAGCTCAAGCTTCTCGGCTGATCGGCGCCGCGCTATTGACGGCGCGCCCTCCAAAGCGATAGAGCCGACGTAGGAACGGAGGCTCCATGGCGCAAAAACCCCGCATCACGCTCGGCTCCCCGCCCGACCCGCGCAATCGCGCCATGATCGACGGCCTCGTCGAAGTCGAAGGCTACGACATCGAGTACGTGAGCAAGTATTCGCCCGGCGAGTTTCACTATCGGTTCGTAAAGGGCGAATACGACGTCGCGGAGATGTCGACCGCGACTTTTCTCCGCACGCGCGAGAAAGGCCGGCCTTTCATCGCGCTGCCCGTCTTCTTTCAGCGCGGGCCGCGGCAGCGGAATATTTTCTACTGCGAAGGCAAATTGAAAAATCCGCAGGACCTCAATGGCAAGAAGGTCGGCTGCTTCCGCTACGGCGCGACCGCGGTCTCGTGGGCGCGCGGCTTTATGCTCGACGAGTGCGGCATCAAGACGACCGACGTCTCCTGGTTCGTCTCCGGGCGCGAGGTCTTCATCGGCGAGGAGTTATCGGTGAAAGTCGAGCGCATCGATCCGCCGCCGCCCTTCGGCAAGGAAAAAGCGGTGCTCGCCGAGATGGTGAGCCGCGGCGAGCTCGGCGCCGCGCTCGTGCCGGGCGACTCGGGCTACATCGGACTCTTCGGCGGCGGCTCGGTGCCCGGACAGATGGGACGCTTTCCGGGCGTCAAGCCGCTGTTCGCCGACACCGAGGAGATCGTCGCCTGGGCCAAGCGCAGCGGCATCTATCCGATCATCCATATCATGGCGCTGAAACAAGAGACCGCCGAGCGCTATCCCGATCTGCCGGCGAAATTGATCGCCGCGTTCCGCGCGGCCAACAAGCTCGCGCCGAAATACTTGACCCCCGAAGCCGCCGCGGGCTACGCGCGCGAGCGCGAGGTGCTGGGCTACGATCCCTACGCGTACGTTCTCGGCGAGACCGAGAAGCGGACCATGCGCGCGCTCAACCGCTATCAGATCGAGCAGGGACTCATGAAGCGCGAGCTGCCGCTGGAGAGTTTGTTTGTGCGCGAGGCGTTCGCGTAAACGTGCCGGCGATGGCGCGACTCCGATTTATTTTTCTCGCCGCCCTGCTGCTGGCTTTTGCATTTCCGGCGCCCGCCCAGGAGCTGAAGAAGATCCGCCTCGGCTACCCTTCCCTCGCTTTCACGCAGGCGCACATCTGGGTCGCCAAAGAAGTCGGGCTGTTCAAGAAATACGGCGTCGACGTCGACCCGGTTTTTCTCCGCGGCGGCCAGGTCGCCACGCAGGCGCTCGCCGCGGGCGATCCGCCGCTCGTCAACGTCGGCACGGTGATCCAGGCGAAGCTCACAGGCTTCGATCTCGCGCTGATCGCCGCGGTCGAGAACAACTATTATCAGGTCGTGTTCGCGCGGCCGGAGATCACGCGCCTGGAACAGCTCAAAGGCAAGCGCTTCGGCATCAGCGGCTACGGCTCGGCGACGCACTACGCCGCGCTGATCCTTTTCAAACATCTCAACATGGAGCCGACCAAGGACGTCGCGCTGGTACCGGCCGGGCCGGACGTCGAGCGCCTGGGCGCGCTCGTCGCGGGCAAGCTCGACGCGTGCTTTTTCAATCTGTCGACCGCGCCGGTCGCGCGCCGCATGGGATTCAAAGAGCTTATCAACGTCGCCGATTTAGGCGTCGAGGTCCAGGGGAACGGCCTCGCGACCTCGCGCCCCTACATCAAGAGCAACCGCGACACGGTCATGGCGACGCTCAAGGGCTACATCGAGGCGATTTACTTCATTCACGCGAACAAGGCGGAGGCGCAAAAAGTCTTCGCGAAGTACATGCGCACGAGCGACCCGGAGGTGCTGGAGAACTCGCACGCGAATTACGTCAAGACGATTCCCAAGCGGCCGTATCCGACGCTGAAGGGCATTCAGTTCATGCTCGACATGCTCGCGCCGCAGATGCCACAGGCGAAGAGCGCCAAGCCGGAGCAGTTCGTCGACTTGAGCTTCCTCGCGGAACTCGATAAAGAGAACTTCTTCGGCGAGATGGCGAAAAAATATCCGTCCCGATGACAAGGAGGCAATCATGGCTAAAATCCGCCACCTGGCGATCCGCACGGAAGACACGGG
>DASWZY010000189.1:0-4193 GCA_036407055.1 Binatia bacterium | reverse complement strand
GAAGTAGCCTAAAACCTGCAGCTGCTGGCCGCCGACGCTGAGCGCCTGGACCGCCGCGAGGACGGGCGGCAGCTCCTTGGTGAGATCCGCCTGATCCTTGTAGAGACGAATCTCCAGCTCGCCCATGCGGAAGACCTGGGGAGATGGGGTAGTCAGCGCGCATCCGCCGATTAAAAGGCCGATGGCAATGAGGAATGCCGCTTTCACGCCATGGATGCTTGAGCACGATATGTGCCATGCGTCCGGTGACGTAAAAGTGCGCTACTGTCGTCATTTGGAACCGGGCGAGCTGATCTTGCATGAAAAATTGCGGGCTCGCCTTAGCGGCGAATGTGCTTCTTGACGCGATTTGTCACTGAAAAGAGCCGAAGGCCTGTAGATTCAGGAGGCTGTGACCCGCATCGGCTTCAATTAATCCCGCCAGCCAATATTTTTTCTAGGACCGGATCTCTGCCATTAAAATAATCCGTTGAAGTCGCTTCGATAGATGAATCGGGCATCAATGACGGGGGATCGCCTTCAACTCTCTTGAAATAATTTGTCGAGTAGTAAATGCCCAAACCGGAGTTTGGCAAGTTGAATTTTTTAAATTCCCCATAAAGGTTGGGTTTCGAACCGGTCGGTTCGCCCACCAATATGGCACGGGTATACGTCTTGAGCTCGGCGGCATTCAGTACGGCGGATGAGTAGGTGTCCTTGCCGGTGATGACATAAATCTTTCCTCTTTGATTAATAAAATCCCGCTTTGTTAACTCTTTGATGAAAGGCCAAAGTATTCCTGAATTTCCGCCGAAATTATGACGCAGGTCGATAATCAAACGGTCGACCGGAAGTTTATCCAGCTGATCGAGTAGGTTGGCCGCGAATGGACCGAACGGCGAGTCGACGTTTTCCGCGCAGCGATTGTATTTGAAAAAAAGCGTTCTCGAATCCTGCAAGTATTCGGACCAATAATTGACCTCAGCATTTTGAAGATAAAGAGGAGGCCTAGCCTTCGACGGGTCGCGACTGTCCAGCCAATCCGTGCTTTCGATCCTCTTGCTCGGCATGTTTAGCTTGACGGGAAATCTGCTGCCATCCGTAGCTTCAAAAACAAAATCGCCCGATTGGAATTGAGGCAAGATTTTAAGGGCCCTTAGGACTGCCGGCGTGATTAGATAAGTTCCGCTTTGCTGACGAAGCCAGAACTCATTGTCATGGGAGATGGTTTTTTTAACTGCGGAATAGGCGGTTTCCACGTCGAGTTCCCCTATCTGTACGAGCTTAGCCTTCAAAATGCGACGGTATTCGACTGTGGTACCGGTCACGTAATAGCCGTCTTTAAACCGTTCAAGTTTGACGGGGTACGCGGAAAACCTTACATCCACATCAGTGTGGGAATCTCCGACCAAGGCTAAGATTTGTTTTATCCCGATGACTACTTCGTAGTCTTCGAAGAAGGGGATTTGTTGATCCAGAACGCTCACGGCCTGGTTAAATTCCTCGCGCGTGACTGCAAAAAAAAGATTTGGATGCCGCGCCGGAAGCTCGGTCGCGAAGTAATGAAGGTCTTCTCTCCACCGCTCTATGCGGGAGGTGTTGGGATTGATTACGGAACAGCCGGAGAGCAGGACAAAGAAAAGAACGATGCTTTGAGATGGAGCTTTAAAGCGAAGACGGGTCGGCCTCATCGAAGCGCGAGCTTCTTTTTCAGCAGCTCGTTGACGACCTGAGGGCTGGCCTTGCCCTGGGTGGCTTTCATTACCTGGCCGACGAAGAAGCCGAAGCTCTTCTCGTTGCCGCCGCGATAATCGGCGACGGCTTTGGCATTGGCCGCGAGCACCTGATCTACGGCGGCTTCGATGCTCGCCGTATCGCTCACCTGCTGGAGGCCCTTTGCGCGCACGATCGCCTCCGGCGCGGCGCCGCTCGCGAGCATCTCGGAAAACAGCGTCTTGGCGATCTTGCCGCTGATCTTCCCTTCGTCGATCATTTTGATCATCGCGGCAAGGTGCTCGGCCGGTACCGGCCATTCGCTGATGCGGAGCGCGTCGTCCAACTTTCTTTCCTTGATGATACGGAAGACGTCGCCCATGACCCAGTTGCTGATCGCTTTGGGGTTGCGGTGGATCTTGACCGCTGTCTCGAAGTACTCCGCGACGTCGCGCCGAGCGGTCAAGACCTGCGCGTCATAGCGCGGCAGCCCGTATTCACTGACGAAGCGGTCTTCGCGCGCCGCCGGCAGCTCGGGCAGCGATGCGCGGATCTCGTCGATCCATTTTTCTTCCACCGCTAGCGGCAGCAGATCGGGATCGGGAAAATAGCGGTAGTCGTGCGCGGATTCTTTCGAGCGCATGGAGCGCGTGACCTCGCGGTCAGCATCCCACAAGCGCGTCTCCTGGACGAGCTTTCCGCCGTCGGAAAGCGTTTCGATCTGCCGCTCGATCTCGGAGTCGATGGCCTTCTCGACCGCCTTGAAAGAGTTCAGGTTCTTGATCTCGACCTTGGTGCCGAGCTCCTGCGCGCCCAGCGGGCGTACCGAGACGTTCGCGTCGCAGCGGAAGCTTCCTTCCTCCATGTTGCCGTCGCTCACTTCGAGATATTGCAGTATGGCGCGGAGGGTCCGGAGATAGCTGCCCGCCTCGGCGGAGCTGCGGATATCCGGCTCGCTCACGATCTCGATCAGCGGCACGCCGGTGCGGTTCAAATCGACGAGGCTGTAATCGCCGCGGACGTCGTGGATGTTCTTGCCGGCGTCCTCCTCCATATGAATGCGCGTAAGGCGGATTCTCTTCTTTCCTTCGCCCACATCGATGTCGAGAAAGCCGTGCTCGCAGAGCGGCAGCTCGTATTGGCTGATCTGATAGCCTTTGGGAAGGTCCGGGTAAAAATAATTTTTCCGCGCGAAGCGGCTATAGCGCGCGATTTCGCAGTGCGTGGCGAGACCGACCCGGATCGCGAACTCGACGACGCGCTTGTTCAACACCGGCAACACGCCGGGGAAACCCATGCACACCGGGCAGGTGTTGTAATTGGGCGGCTCGCCGAAGCGCGTCGAGCAGCCGCAGAAGATCTTGGACGCGGTCAAAAGCTGCGCGTGGACTTCGAGGCCGATTACCGGCTCGTAGTTCGTGCTCATAGCTTCGGCTTCTTCTTATGCCATTCCGTCGCCTGCTCATACGCGTGCGCAACATTCAGGATTGTCGCTTCGTCGAAGTGCTTGCCGATAATCTGCAGCCCGATCGGCATTCCCGCATTATCGAAACCGCACGGAAGCGACATTCCGGGGAGACCGGCGAGATTCACGGAGATCGTGAAGATGTCGGAGAGATACATCTGCAAAGGATCGTCGGTTTTCTCGCCAATCTTGAACGCCGTCGTCGGCGTGGTCGGCGTCACGATTACATCGCAGCGCTCGAACGCCTGATCGAAGTCGCGCTTGATCAAGGCGCGGACTTTCTGCGCTTTCAGATAATAGGCGTCGTAGTAGCCGGCGGAGAGCGCGTAGGTACCGAGCATAATGCGTCGCTTGACCTCGGGACCGAATCCCTCCCGGCGCGTTTTCAAATAGGTCTCGACGAGGTCTTTCGCCGGCGCACGGTAGCCGTACTTCATGCCGTCGTAGCGCGCGAGATTCGAGCTCGCTTCGGCGGTCGCGATGATGTAATAGACCGCTACCGCGTACTCGGTCCGCGGCAGCGAAACTTCAACGATCTCGGCTCCTAGTTCCTCGAGCTTCCGAACCGCGGCTTTGACGGAAGTCTCAACTTCGGATTGCATGCCGGAGATAAGGTATTCTTTTGGAAGTCCGACTTTAATGCCTTTCATGCCAGCGCCGAGATTGCTCGCGTAGCTCGGCGTCGGCGCGGGGACGGACGTGGAGTCCGCAGGGTCGTGGCCGGCGATCGCTTCGAGCAACAGGGCACAATCCATCGTATCCTTCGTCATCGGACCGACCTGATCGAGCGATGACGCGAAGGCGATCACGCCGAAGCGGCTGACCCTGCCGTAGGTCGGCTTCAGGCCGACGATGCCGCAGCACGCGGCGGGCTGCCGGATCGATCCGCCGGTGTCCGTGCCGAGCGCCGCGATGCATTGGTCCGCCGCGACCGCCGCCGCCGAGCCGCCGGATGAACCGCCGGGAACACGCTCGACGCTCCAGGGATTGCGCGTGACGCCGAAGGCGGAATTTTCCGTCGACGAGCCCATCGCGA
>DASWZY010000188.1:0-2669 GCA_036407055.1 Binatia bacterium | reverse complement strand
CTCCTCTTCGCCTGGCTCATCGAGCGCACCGACCTGCCGCACAAGGCGCTCGCGATGAGCCTGCTCGGCATCGGGATTCTGTTCCCGACGTTTCTGAAGGCGATGGGCTGGGTGTTTCTCCTCCATCCGCGCATCGGCGTGATCAATATTTTTTTTATGCAGATGTTCGGCCTCACGGCCGCGCCGCTCAATATCGCGACGGTCGCCGGCATCGGCTTCGTCGAAGGGCTCACGCTCGCGCCGCTCGCCTACGTGATGATCTCGGCCGCGCTCCGCGGCATGAACCCGGCGCTGGTCGAGGCGTCGAGCATCCACGGCGTGGGCAAGCTGCGCACGCTGCTGCGCGTCGAGATGCCGCTCATCTGGCCCGCGCTGCTATCGACCGTCATCTGGATGTTCACCATCGCGCTCGCCGCCTTCGACGTGCCGGGCGTGATCGGCATGGCGAACAACATCTTCACCTTCAGCACGGCGCTCTATTTCATGATCAATCCGAACGAGGGGCTGCCGCGCTACGGGCTCAGCGGCGCGTTCGGCGCGATCATGATCTGCGTCTCGCTGCTGCTCATGCTGCCGTATTTCGCGGCGCTGAAGCAGAGCCACCGCTACCAAATCATCTCGGGCAAATCGTACCGCGCGAGCGTGATCGCGCTCGGGCGCTGGCGCGCCGCGGGCTGGATATTGCTCGGCGGATACTTTTTCGTCGCCTTCGTGCTGCCGCTCATCGCGATCTTCTGGGTGTCGCTGCTGCCCTACGTGCAGATGCCGTCGCGCCAAGCGCTCGCCGCCGCGTCGTTCGAGCGCTATGGTGCGACGCTCTTCGACAGCGCGCTCCTCGGCGCGGGCTGGAACACGCTGCTGCTGATGGTCGCCGTGCCGACGATCGTCGTCGTCGTGAGCACGGCGATCTCGTGGATCGTCACGCGCTCGCGGCTGCGCGGCCGCGTCGCGCTCGACGCGATCGCGTTTCTGCCGCATCCCGTGCCGCATCTTTTGTTCGCGCTCGCGATCGCCTACTTCGCGCTGCTGATCTCCGACGTCGTGCCGCTCTACGGCTCGATCTACGTTCTCCTGATCGTTTACGCCGTCTGCTGGATCAGCTTCGGCACACGCGTGCTCAACAGCAGCATGATTCAGGTGCACCGCGAGCTCGAAGAGGCCGCCGAGGTCGGCGGCGTGCCGACGCTGCGCATTCTGTTGAAAGTCATCGCGCCGCTCATCCGCCCCGGGCTCGTCTACACGTGGATCTGGACTTCGCTCTCGGCCTACCGCGAGCTCACGATGGCGGTCTTTCTCGCCTCGCCGCGGAGCCAGGTGCTCTCGACGTACGTCTGGGGGCAGTGGCACGGCGGCGGCCTCGGCGACGCGGCGGCGGTCGCGATCGTCATGATGGCGGTCATGTCGCCGCTGGTCGCGACCTTCTGGATTTACGCGCGGCGCCAGCAGCAGGTGGCTTCGCCGGTATGATCGAGATCCGCGCCCTCAGCAAACGCTTTACGACCTCCGACGGCGCGGTGCGCGCGCTCGACGGCGTCGACCTCACGATCGCCGACAAGGAATTTTTCGTGCTACTGGGACTCAGCGGTTCGGGCAAGACGACGCTGCTCCGCTGCGCCGCCGGCCTCGAAAAGCCCGACGCCGGCGACATTCTTTTCAACGGGCGCACGATGAGCTCCGCGGCGGCCGGCGTTTTCGTGCCGCCGGAGCGGCGCGCGATCGGCATGGTATTCCAATCCTATGCCGTCTGGCCGCACATGACCGTCTTCGACAACGTCGCGTTCCCGCTGGAGAACGGCGTCCAGCGGGTGCCGCGCGCGCGGCTCCGCGAGCGCGTGATGAGCGCGCTCGCGCTCGTGCAGCTCGCGGATCACGCCGAGCGGCCGGTGCCGTTCCTGAGCGGCGGGCAGCAGCAGCGCGTGGCGCTCGCGCGCGCGATCGCCGTCGAGCCCGAGGTGCTGCTGATGGACGAGCCGCTCAGCAACCTCGACGCGCGCCTGCGCGAGGAGGTGCGCGACGAGATCCGCGGCTTATCCAAGAAGCTCGGCATCACCGTTTTGTACGTGACGCACGATCAGGTCGAGGCGATGGCGCTCGCCGACCGCATGGCGGTCATGAGCGGCGGCAAAGTCCTCGAGACCGGCGCGCCCGAGAAGCTGTACCACTTCTCGCACAGCCGGCCGGTGGCGGAATTTCTCGGCGCGATGAACGTTTTTCACGGCGCGGTGGAGAACGGCGGCGTGAAGACGGCGGTCGGTCTGCTCTCGTGCGCCGTGCCCGAAGGCATGGGAAAAGATGTTGCGGTCGCGATCCGGCCGGAGGAAATTTTCGTATCGAATAGCGCGAGCGGGGGCGCGAACGAGTTTCCCGCCGCTCTCGAATCGCGCCTTTTTCTCGGCGACGTGACGGTATATCATTTGTCCGCGGGCGGCGCGAAGCTCACCTACAAGACGACCGCCGACCCGGGCTTCGAGCCGGGCGGCAGAGTTTTCGTGAGCCTGCCGGCGGGAAAGCTCAAGGTTTTCCCGCGTTGAGAATGCGAAAGGAAATTTCATGGGCGAGATAGTCGGCGCGCTCATCGTCACGCACACGCCGCGCATCGCCAACGAGGCGACGGCGCCGGAGTTCACGCGCGAGATGATCCGCGGCATGCACGAGCTCGAAGGCGTCGT
>DASWZY010000187.1:0-3229 GCA_036407055.1 Binatia bacterium | reverse complement strand
CTTCGTGTTGACCTACAAGCTGGGTGAATTCGCGATCGGCCCGATGGTGAAGCCGTTTTGGGTCGATCAGGGAAGGTCGGTTTTCGAGATCGGTCTCGTGCCGACGACTTTCGGCATTATCTTGAGCGTGGCCGGCGCGCTTGCCGGCGGCGGGTTTATCTCGCGCTACGGGATTTTTCGCGGCGTGCTGGTGCTGGGATTTTTACAGGCGGTCTCGAATCTCGGCTACGCGTTCGTCGCGTGGGGCGACCTCGGCCGCGGCGGGTTGTATGCCGCTTCGGTGTTCGAGTCCTTCAGCGGCGGGCTCGGCACGGCGGCGTTTCTCGCGTTCCTCATGAACGTGTGCGACAAGGAGCATGCGACCGTGCAGTACGCGTTTCTCTCCTCGGTTTTTTCTCTCACCGGCCGGCTCATCGGCGGGGTCAGCGGCATCGGCGCGCAGAAGATCGGCTACGGAAATTTTTTCGCTCTGACGTTTTTAATTTCCCTGCCGGCGTTCGCGCTGCTGCCATGGGTCAGATCGTGGATCCATGAGCACCCGAAAAAAACCGATTCGGCGAAGCGCTCAGGATAATTCGGCGATGAGAGACTTCCACGCCGCGCGCTCGCGTCGGGGATCGACGAGCGGCTTCAGGCGCGCGCAGTTCCTCTTTAGTCTCCGGTAAAAATCGACGTCCGACGCGGCGCGGTCGAGTAATCGCGCCAGGGCGCGTGTGTCGCCGACGCGAAAGTAGCCGGGATATCGGCTTCCCAGCGTGCCGATGAGCCCGGAGATTTTGGATGCGACGACCGGCACGGAGGAGGCGAGCGCTTCCGAGAGCACGTTGGCGCTGCCTTCCATGACCGAAGTTAGGGAGAGCAGATCGCTCCCGGCGAGCAGCTGCCGCGCTTTCCAGTGCGGCAGCTCCCCTATCCAGCGATAGCGCGGATTGCGCTCCATCTCGGCGCGCGCGCGACGGGCTTCGCCGCGGCCGAGAGCGCGGCCCGCCTGCACGATACGAATGCTCGCGCCGTTGAGCCGGCGCGCGGCATAAGCCGTGCGCAGCGGATCCTTCACGGGACGCAGGTGTCCGATGACTGTGACGACGAAGCCGTTGCCGCGGCGCGGGCGCGGCTTCACCCGCGGCGCGGATTGATAGATGACGCGGGTCTTCCGCCGCAGGCGCGGCGCGAGCTCTTTAAGCCCCATCGACTGCAGCACGACAAGGCGCGTGGCAAGCTCGAGCGAGCCGCGCGCCGGGGCGCTGGTGCGGATGTCGCGATAGAGATCGGTGCCGGTGAGCGCGAGGACGAGCGGTTTTCGCGGATGAAGCTTCTTAAAGCGCCGGATCGAGGGGGCGCTCTTGCGCGCGTGCAGCGCGACCAGCAGGTCGCAAGGTTCGCCGTGGTAATCGCGAGCGACGAAGACGCGATGTCCGAGGCGTCTCAAGATGGCGGCCCAGCGCAAGGCGGTGATGCTGTTGCCGTTGCGGTCCTCCGGACCGGCGGGCGTGACGATGCGGATCGTCATTCGGCGCACGTGCGAAAGCCGGCCCAGACATCCCGCCGGTCGGGAGTATAGAAATTCCGCCACGTGTTCCGGATGAGTCGCCCGCGCGTCATCCAGCAGCCGCCGCGCAGCACTTTATGTGTCCCGAACCACGGCGCGGAGTATTCCTTGTAGGGATCGGCGGCAAATTCCGGGTAGGGAAGGAAATCGCTCGCCGTCCACTCCCAGACATTGCCGATCATCTGACGGCAGCCGAAGGCGCTGTCGCCTGCGGCAAGCGCGGAGACCGGGAGGAGGCCCGGCGCGGTTCCGTCGAGATTGGCGCGCTCTGTAGTCGGCTCATCGCCCCAAGGAAAAATTCGCTTGCGCGGCGAAACGCCGCAGCCGCTCGCTTGCGGCTCGGATGCCGCGGCCATTTCCCATTCCGCCTCGGCCGGCAGACGCCTGCCGGCCCATTTCGCGTACGCGTCGGCCTCGTACCAGTTGACGTGCATGACCGGAAGCTGTTCCTGAAGCGGCAGCCATTGATCGAAGACGCGCTGAAGCCATGCGCCGCCGTCTTTTTGCCAATAAAGGGGATGCGCGATTTTCTCTTGGACGATGCTCCGCGCGGTGCTCTGCTCGCGGTCGAAAAATTTGGCGAACGATTGCGCGAGGGCGGGGGAGCCGCCGTCGTGGAGCCACTTCCAGCCTTCGGCCGTCCAGAACTCCTTCCGCCGGTAGCCGCCGTCGTCCACGAACGCGGCGAACTCCGCGTTCGTTACCGGCGCGCGCGCGATGCGAAACGGCTTGACCTCGACGGGGTGCGCCCATTTCTCGTTGTCGAAGACGAAAACGGAATCCGGCGGAGCGCCGAGCATGAGAGTGCCGCCGGGAATATGGACATCGACCGCGACGACGATTCCGTCGTCTGCACTCGCATTTTGTCCGCAGAATGCCGGCCTCGGGTAGCCGAGCGTCTGGCGCGTATACGCGAGCGCCTCGTCGTGCATGTCCTCATGGAAGAGCACGAGCAGATGAAAATATATCTCTTCCGGCGTGGGCTCGCTCCGGCTGAGGCCGTGGATGACTTGTTCCAACACCGCATGCATAAAACCAAGCGTCTGCTCGCGCGAGGGTAGGCGCAGATCCCAGCGCGTGTCGTGAGAGACATCGGCCGAGTTGTAGAGCGTATCGGCGCCTTCAACGAGCGCCTGCCGGCGGCGCAGGTGGCGCAGCGTCCAGAACTCTTGGAACCAGGCGATGTGGCCGATCTCCCAAAGCGGCGGATTGACGATCGCGAGCCTCGGGCCGATCATCTGCCGGTCGTCGAGGTCGGCTACGAGGTCGAGGGTGCGCTTGCGCGCGTCGGCGAGTAGACGGGCGATTTCGGCACCGCCGACGCTTTTGGTGCGAACATCCGGCATTTAAATGTTCTACGTCAGGCGTCCGGTGCGTTCAAGGAACTGTTAAGAGGTGAGGAATTTTCCCGTGAGGCGCTCGAATTCCGCTTGCGCGTCCCATTGCGCCAGATGTTTGGCGCCTTCGAGCAGGTGGAGATTGAGCGACGGATAGCGCTCTTTGAGCAGCGCGACGCGCTGCGCCGCGGAGCCGCGGTCTTGCTTGCCGTACATCATGAGCAGCGGCACCGGAAGCTGATGCAGCCGCTCCCAGATCGGCACAGCCTCCTTGCCGCCGCCGCGCGGCACCTTGCCGCGCTCGAGGAAGGCCTGGAAATTCTTTCCCAGGCTCATGCGGTGG
>DASWZY010000186.1:0-10181 GCA_036407055.1 Binatia bacterium | reverse complement strand
GACTTCGGCGACGATGCGCGCATGGCCGGCGTCGCTGCCTTTGACGCGCAGCGGCAGCGCCATGATGCGGGTCTTGCGCCCGACGATGCGGCCGATGTTGGCGACGTTCTCGGCGATGAGAACGCCGTTGCCGAGCAGCGTCTTGTGCACGGGAAAATCGAAGCCTTTGGGCCTCAGCGGCGTCGGCAGATCGACCGTGATGCAGTCGATGCCGAAGAGCTTGACGCCCTTTTTCACCAGCCATTCCGCGGCGTCAACCGATAAATACGGATGCAGGTTGTAATCGGGGCTTTCAAACTTCTCATCCCAGCCGGTATGCAGCATGACGATATCGCCGCGGTTGACGGCGACGCCGGATTTCTCCAGGTCGGCGGCCGTCACTTCCTCGCCGCCTTTTTTCTTGACCGAGATCGCCGCGCCCGGGCCGATGAAGCTCTCCAGCGGCAGCTCTTCGATCGACTTGCCGTTCGGCACGATGTGCACCGGCGCGTCGACGTGCGTGCCGGCGTGGCACGGCAGCGATAGCTCGGTGACGTTCAGCGGATGGCCTTTGCCGAGGTCGAAGAATTTTTTCACGTGCACGTCGGGCAGCACCGGAATCTTCGGCATGCCGTCGTAAATCACGCGCGAGAGATCGACCATTTCCATAAAGCGTCCTTACTTGCCGTTGCGCCAGGCGGCGTAAAGCGGATCCTTGTCGACGAAGGCGCGCTGGATGCCGTCGTAAGCCAGCCAGAACTGATCGAGCGTCTTCTGCACCGCGTGGCGCACCTGGCTCTGCTGGATGTCCGTGGTGGCGTAGCGCTCGACGGCGAGCGGCCCGACTTTCATGTGCTCTTCGTCGACGCCCATATGCAGCGTCCAGTAGCGGATGTCTTCCGACTCGCGCTTGAATCCGTAGTGCTTGGTGAGGCCGTTGACGATCCGCGTCATGCGCTCGCTCGCGGTGCCTTCGAGGCAGAATCCCTGGCCGGCGTAGAGCTCGAGCCACGTGCGCTGGTACATCAACAATTCGCGCCAGTCGAGAAAGGCCTCGGTCTCGGGCAGCGGTTTCACGGCGTCGAGCTGCTCGCGCTTATAGCCGCACGACAGTGCGAACCGGATGTATAGTCCCTTGTGGCTGTCGGTGCCGGTGATCTCGCCCGTGCCCTCTTCGACGACGTTGTCGATCCACATGCGCTCGAGCTCCGCATCTTCGGGGCAGCGGCCGAGCATCGTGGCGATCGGCTTCGGAAATGGCTTGGGAAAGAAAAGGTAGAATTGGCCGACGAAGCCCATCAGCGCGTCGCGGTCGAGCTCGCCGCGCTCGACCATGCCGATGACCGGGTGATCCTTGGAATGTTTCTTCCGCACCATGTCGTGCAACTCTTTGACGAAGGCTGGGCTTGAGAGCGGCATAAATTTCCTCCTCACGCCGATGCTCGGGACGGCTGGTTACCACATATCACATGGGAAAATCGAGGCAAACAACGGCGCGTAGGCTATTTCCTCACTGACTTGTCGGCGATGGAAAAGACTTCGGCGCTTCCGCCGCAAACGACGGGCGGGGCAAGCGTACAGACGCGTATCTGCGCATTAGTGGTTGCCGGCTTCTTGACCTTCCATTTTTGCGTCCCGTCATTCGGCGTCTTCTTAATGATCGTCTTCCACGCACCATTTTGAAAGATATCGACCTTGACATTCCCCGCGATCCCGCCGCTGTTCCACTGGATCATCTGGTTCGTCCCTATGCGCAAAGTCTCTCCACCGTTAGGCGAGACCATCGAGATGACCGGGTTGTCGACGATAGCGGACACCGCGTTGGAGAAGGCGGATTCCCCCGAGGGATTATGGGCTTTCACTGTTATCATATGCGCGCCGTTGCCCTTGGTCGTGGTGTTCCAGCCGCACTGAAACACGGCGCCCGAGTTCTTGGGCACGTTGTCGATACACGCGGGTACGTTATCGAAATCGATATAGAACTCCATTTTCTGGATGGTCCCTGATCCGTCGTGGGCGCTCCCTTTCAAGGCAAAGCTGCCGGAAACTTTCTGTCCGCTCGCCGGCGTGACAAGTTCGACCGCGCTCAATCCCGTCGGAGCGGAATTGCCGATGTTGAAATTGACCGCAGCGGACAGCGCCGCGTTGCTAAGAAGATCGAAAGCCTTGGCCCTCACGCTGTGCGATCCGTCCGGCTTCGCCGCGCTGTTCCAGCCACATTGGAACGTCGACCCGGACGGCTTCGCCGAAGTATCCGAGCACGCCGGAGCGCTGTCCGAATCGATGTAAAATTCCATCTTCGCGATCGTCCCGGAGCCATCCAGCGCGCTGGCCTTGAGAAGGAATGGACCGGAAATCGTTTGCCCGCTCCCAGGCGCGCTGACGACGACGTTGACCGGAGCCGTGGAATCGACGGTCCAGCTGAAGCTTACCGGGCCGACGTCGCCGCCCGCCGCCGTCGCTTTGACTTGAAAGATATGACTGCCGTCGGTCAGGTTATGATAGGCCTTCCCGCTCGAACAGCCGGAGAAATTTCCGTTGTCCAACTTGCAGGCGAACCCGGTGACGGCGCCGGTCGCGTGGAACGTGAAAGCAGCGTCGGTTCGATTCGTCGGATTCGCAGGGCCGGTGTCGATTGCCACCGTCGGCGCCGGACCGGAATTGTCGATGCTGAAATTAACCGCAGAAGACAGCCTTGCATTTCCGACAGCGTCGAAGGCCTTGGCCTTGACGCTATGCGGTCCGTCTGGCTTCGCCGCGCTGTTCCAGCTGCATTGAAACGTCGACCCGGTCGGCTTTGCTGAAGTGTCCGCGCACGTCGGGATGCTGTCGGCACCGATGTAAAATTCCATCCTCGCGATCGTGCCGGAACCATCTTGCGCGGTGGCCTTGAGAAGGAATGTGCCGGAAACCGGTTGACCGCTTTCGGGCGCGGTGACCAGAACGTTGACCGGAGCCGTGGCGTCCACTGTCCAGCTGAAGGTGACCGGGCCGACGTCGCCATTGGCGGTGGTCCCTATGACTTCGAACGTATGACCGCCGTCGCTCAACTGGTGATAGGTCTTTCCGCTCGTACAAGAGGAAAACCCGCCGGCGTTGTCCAACTGGCAACGAAAGCCGGAGACAGTGCCGGTGGCGTGGAAGGTAAAAGTAGCGTCCCTGTCAGTCGTCGGATTCGCCGGACCTGTATCGATCGCTACGGTCGCCGCCGCTGTGAGGGCCTGGAGCAGTAAAACGGCATCACCGGAGAATGGCGGCGTGAAAGTGTTGCTTCCAGCTGCAGTCGTGACCGTGCCGCTGGAAGCCACCGTGTTCGTGGCGGGAATAAACCATTCGAATTGGTATGTCGCTTCGGCAACACTAACCGTAAAAGGACCGTTGTTCGGCTGGTAGACTAGAAATTCCGCGTCCCCGTTCGCAAGACAAAAACCCGTGCTGCAAAGACCCGGCTGAGGCGTTGCCCGGGCCGTATCGATGCGTTGGGAATATCGCAGCGTCGCGCCCATATTGTCCCTGAAATTATTCCAGCGCGTGTCGACGCCGCTGCAAATACCGTTGTTCGGGCTTGCGCAGTTGTTCCGGTTCTCGCGCGGATAGTAAATCGTCCACGGATCCATGAATACATACCCGCCAACGCCGTTCGTGAAGTTCTGCCATAGCACGTTGCGGTTCTGCTGCGGCGTTTCGTTCCACATCCCGAAATAGGGATGATCGCTGTCGTTGATCGTGATCTTCTGCGCCGGGGCTCCGCTTCCCGAAATCGGCGCCGTGGGACTCACTTTGGTTCCGGGCGCCACCCAATCGGCGTTGCTGTTTCGAATGAACGAATCGCTGCCGTCGACATAGGTCGCGGCGCCGATGGCGTGCTGTTGTAGCTTTCCGGCCTCGTAGTTTCGGACATGCGAGATCAGGTGCGCCGGCCAGAAGGAAATGCCCGACGGTAACTCCTCCTGCGTGATCCATAGAACATTGTCGAGGTCGTTGAGCGTTTCCACGTATTTCTCGATCAATGCGTCCTGAATATCCGTAATGGAGTTGAGGCTGCTCATGTTGACACTGCCGAGGCCGCCGCCATCGTCGATGGAATTGATATTGTTGGCGCCCGTAAGCGGGTACCCGTCGCCCAAGCAGCGGAAGGCGTTGAGCCATTCGCCGGTGAAGAGATAGACGCCGACGTAGATGCCCGCATCTCCGAGCTGGATGACGCGCGCACGCATACGATCGAAAAACGACTGATCGAAGCTCATGAGATCGAATTTCAAGCCGCCGTCGTTCGCGTCTCCCGGCCCGGTTCTCTGCCAAGGATGCTGCGCGACCGTGAAATTGGGCGGCGATGAACCCGTGGTCGGGAGATTGCAGAAGAACGGCAGCTCGGTGCGCCACAACAGCGTGAAGTTATGCCCGTACCCTACGAGAGAATCGACGTAGGCGTCGAAATCGAACGTCTGAGGACTTCCATTGATTCCCCAGTCCTGAAGATTGTTCCAGGTATGCGAGCCGGTGAGATAAACGGCATGAACATCGTCGTTCGTAAAGTAGCGCGGGTTCGAGGCAAGGACGCGCAACGGCCCCGTCGCGGCGCTGTTGGCAGCGGCGGCCGTCGCCGCGCTTGCGCCTTGAAGCAACACGGCCAAAACCGCAAATCCCAGCTTCCTCGCCAACGCGCTTTTCGACATTCCCAGTCCGCTTTCCGTGCGAATTTGAACCGGTCGGAGAAATGATTGTGCCGCGGGACGCTCGCCGGTGGAGCACGGTCATGCTGATAAGACTCTGGCTGCTTATCACAAGTCCTAGTGAAAAATCGAGTCAAAAACTGACAAAAATAGACCTCAGAAGCCAGGCCTCTGGGCTGACGTGCGGGCGATTTTAAAACCGTCTTTTTTAAGGGCGTTCCGTATCTGCTCGATATGCTCGCGGCCGGTCGTCTCTATGACGAAGCGAATCTCGGTTTCGCCGATAGCGACGTCGGCGAATCCGCGGCCGTGCTCCGCGCTCAGCACGTTGGCGCCCTGCGCCGCGACGCATGCGGCGAGCCTTGCGAGCGACCCCGGACGGTCGGGCAGAATCACCGAAATCTCCGCCAAGCGGCCGTCCTCGACCAAGCCTCTCTCGATGATGCGGGAGACCAGATTCACGTCGATGTTGCCGCCGGAAATCACGAGCGCGACGTTTTTCCCGGGCAGAGAAATGCTCTTGTGCACTAGCGCCGCCAGTCCCACGGCGGCGGCGCCCTCCGCGACTGTCTTCTCGATCTCCAGTAGCTGCAGCACCGCCTGAGCGATCTCGCCTTCGCTGACCGTCACGATGTCGTCCACATAGCGGCGCGCGATCTCGAACGGTATCGCGCCGACCGAGCGCACCGAGATGCCGTCCGCGATAGTCGTCGCCGGCGGAACCTGCACCGGCCGGCCTTTCTCCAGCGCCGCCTTCATGGAAGGAACCTGCTCGCATTGCACGCCGATCACACGGATCTTCGGGTGCAATTCCTTCAATACGAGCCCGATGCCCGCGATCAGGCCGCCGCCGCCGACCGGGACGACGACGGCGTCGAGATCGGGGTTCTGCTCGTGCAGCTCGAGGCCGACCGTCCCCTGCCCCGCTACGATGAGCTCATCGTCGAACGGATGGATATAAATGAGGTTGCGCTCGCGCCCGATTTTTTCCGCCTCCGCGAATGCCGCGTCGTAGTCGGCGCCGAATAATCGTGCCTCGGCGCCGTAGCCGCGCACCTGGGTCACTTTGATGAGCGGCGCCTGCGTCGGCATCACGACCGTCGCTTTGATGCCGAGGCGCTGGGTATGGAACGCGACCGCCATGCCGTGATTGCCGGCGCTCGCGGTGATAACGCCGCGCCTGCGCTCGTCGGCGCTCAGCGTTGCGAGCTTGTTGAGCGCGCCGCGCTCCTTGAAGGAGCCCGTGACCTGCAGGTTTTCGAGCTTGAAAAACACGCGGCAGCCGGTCATGCGGCTGACCGTCTCGGAAGCCGCGCACGGAGAGACGTAAATGCGGTCGCGAATACGCTCGCGCGCCTGCTGAATGTCCTGAAGACCGATCATCGCCTTTCATCATAATAACGGGCGGGCGCCCGATTGGCTACAAAAGGCCCCGGCACGCATCGGGTGTTTACGAGCTGGGCGTTAGGGTATATACCCGATTGCCGTAAACTAAATGCTCATTATGATGGGCCGACTTTGGACAAGCGGGGATCATGCATTCTTACCGCTCACGTCTCCTTCCCTTCCTGCGCGCCGTTTTTGCGGTCTTCGTCGTCGCCTATGTTTTTTTTGATGTGCTCGATCTCGACGGATCGAACTTATCGTCGGTCTTGAATCCGACAGAGCACGCAGTGATTTCGGCGGAGACTCCCGCCGCAGTCGAGGCACCGCATCGCCTCGCGCGCGCGAATTTCTGGGACGTCGCGCTAATCGCTCCCGACCTACCCGCGATCTGGACGCGGCCGAGCAGTTTAGACAAGCTCCCGCTTTCTCCCCTGATCTCCGCGCGCGCACGCGGCTACCGTGTCGGCCTGCCGCGCGACGCGATTCCCGGCTGACTCCTTCTCGATTGGTCTCGTTGGATTCGTTTATCATTCGACCGATTGCAAAGGAGCTATCATGAAGACCAAGAGATATACGCGGTATCTTAGACTAGTTTTGTTGTTTGCGATGATCGCAGCGACGGCGACCATCGTCGCAGCCGACGCGCCCAACTACGGCGTGCGCGCGGTGAGAATCACGTCCCTCTGCACGGCCGGCTTCCCGGCCACACCGGGCTTGCCGGAAGTCCCCCCTCCCGCGACCGTAGCGGACCCCAACTGCCCGACCGTGCCGACGCTGGCGGCGAGCCCGAGCGGGCGCTGGAGCGTCGATATCAGCTTTTTCGATCCGACGACACAAAAGTTCTACATGGCCGACCGCAATAACTTCAGCGTCGATATCGTGGATACGAACACCGACAAGATCGTCGGCGCCGCGAGCGGCTTCGTCGGCATTCAGCCGGGCACCAATACCTCGGGACCGAACGGCGTCCTGACGACGAGCTTCCCGCGCCAGCTCTGGGCGGGAGACGGCGACGGGACGGTAAAAATTTATCCGCTCAACTCGGACGGCGTGCCGACCACGACCATTCCGACGGTGGTGAATGCCGGCGGCGTGAGAAGGGCCGACGAGATGGCCTTCGATCCGGACGACCACATGGTGCTCGTCGCGTGGGATGACGACGCCGATCTGTTCGTGGCCTTTATCTCGGTCTCTTCCACTCCCACGGTTCTCGGCACGATTCACATTCCGGAGGCACTGGGCTGCGGCATCGAGCAGCCGGTCTATAATCATTCCACCCGCCGGTTCTACCTCGCCATCCCCTGCACCAGCGCGGTCAACAACGCCAACCACAATACATCCGTCCACGCCAACGGCGAGATCGCGGTGATCAACCCGTTCACCAAGGCAATCGAGAACGTCTTCCCGCTCGACGGCACAAACTGCTTCCCCCACGGACTCACGCTCGGGCCGCGGCAGAATTTGCTCCTGGGATGCAGCGGCGATGCCCCGGCCGGGACTCAGATGGAATCGATCATCATGAAAGCGACCACGGGAGCTATTCTGCAAACCTTTACGCAGCTCGGCGGTTCTGACGAGGTCTGGTACAACATCGGCGACAATCACTACTACCTCGCGATGTCGAGCTGGACTACGACCGGCCTTACCGGCGGCCCGGCCAAACCGAGTCTCGGCATCATCAATGCCGGGTCGGCCGACACAGGGCCCGGCGCGCCGAGCTTTGTGCAGAACATTCTGACGACCCGCACCTCGCATTCCGTGGCGGCGGTTTATGCGCAGAAATGCGACAACGGCGATGACGAAGATTCCGGGAATGGGAATGGCAACGAAAACGGGCACGGTAACGGTCATAACAGCAGCGTCCGCAGCGACAATTTCGGCGGAAATGACAACGGCAATCATTCCGGCGGCGACTGCAAAATCGTCCGTAACCGGGTCTACGTGCCTCTGACGACGACGAACGCGCCGTTTACGGCTACGAATCCACCAGAGTCGGGCGGCTTCGGCGTTTACGGGCAGATTCCTTAAGTTTTGCACTGGGTTTTGTAGAGGACGAAAGCGGCGGGGGCGGTACAAGATACCGCCTCCGCCGTCGTTTCTTTAAGTGACCAAGGCGGGTTTAAAACGGCATTTGTCGCGATTGAATTGCGCCCTATGACATTGTAGCCTTGCGGGGCATGTCTTCCGTCGCTCGATACTTACTCATCGTCGGAGTCATAGCCGCTACGTTTGGGGTAGTTGCACAAGCGGCTGCGGCCGAGCCGCGCGGTCGGACCTCTACCTCTAGCGAGGTCTCCGAGCGCATGAAGACATCGCGCGAAGGCTACGAGCGAATTCTCGCCGCCTACGAGGAGCAGCTGAAAATTCAGACGGCCGAGTACGCCCGCAGGAAAAAGCTCTACGAGGACGGGGAGCTTGACGAGGCATATGTCAGGGCGGCGGCGCGGGATGTCGTGAGGACACGGACGAACATCATCGAAATCCAGCGATGGATTTTCGAAGACGATCTCGCCTCGACGGAACTCGTGGCCCGAACGGCGCCGCCGCTCGGCGCGGGCGGCTATGAAGACAGCGCACTGTTCGTACGCTACAACGGCCAGACCGCCTGGTCGCTACGCGACGCGGGAAAGATCGAGAGCTTTTTCCTGGCGCGATTCGGCCGGGCGCTGCCCGTCAGTGCCCGCGGTCAAACGGCCGCGCACGACCGCATGGGCTTCGATCACCACAACGCGATGGACGTCGCTCTCTATCCCGATAGCGAGGAGGGCCGCGCGGTGATGCAGTATCTCAAGCAGTCCGGTATCCCGTTCATCGCCTTCCGCGGCAAAATGGCCGGTGCGGCCACCGGCGCGCACATTCACATCGGCAAGCCCTCGCTCCGCCTCGCGTCTCCGCGCTGAATTCTCCGCTATCCACGGCTCTTCGCTATCGCGCCGGGGTGTCCGCCGGCCCTCTGCGGGAGCAGCAAAATGCACGCGACGATGAGGGACGCAAGGATCGCCGAAGCAGTGTAGCGGCTGAAGGCTAAGCCGCCCTGGGCGACCGGCTTATCGAGAAAATCGCCTAGCGTCGCGCCGAGCGGGCGTGTGAGGATAAACGCGGCCCAGAATAAAAACGTGCGCGAAACATTTGTGAAGAAATATAGCGCCGCCATTAGCGCGAGCCCGGCGCCAAAGATGACGGCGCCGCGCTCGTAGCCGAAGCCGTTCGTGTCGGCGATCCAGTCGCCGAGCGCCGTGCCGAGAGTCTGCGAAAACAAGATCGTCGCCCAATAAAATGTCTCAACACGCCGGGAAATAATCGCGTCGACCGAGATCGTTCCCTCCGATTGATACCAGAGCGCCAGCGACGTCAGAAGGAGAACGAACAACAGCAGCGATCCGCCCGTGTAACCGATGCCGAGCGAGCGGTCGGCGAAGTCGGCGAGCGTGGTGCCAAGCGTCGTCGTCGCCACGATGACGCCCCAATAGAGAAACGGGTGAAAGGCCGTTGCCCGAATCTGTGCCGCGACGACAAAAACGAAAATTGCGGCGAAGATCGCGCTTGCGATCACATAACCCAGGCTCATCGACATGGACAGCGCGTCACCGCCCGTTTCTCCCAGCGTGGTGGCGAGAATCTTTATGATCCAGAAACTCAGAGTGACGGCTGGAACTTTGCTCAATTCGTACCGTTCACTGCCTCTCATCCGGATATAACATCCTTTCTCGAACGTGGTTTAGGCGGAACCTACGGAACGCGCGGCCTGACAGGCGCACGTGAAGGCGAATCGCCAGGGTTCGGCTTTCCGTCTTAGCTTCTGCTGGGAGGCGCCCGGTTCGGCAGGCTGTGCGTGCCTGGATGCGCTTCGCGATATTCGGCAAGCATTCCGCTCAGCCATTCGGCCGACGTGAATAGGCGGCCGTCCCCTGTTTTAACCTGATAAGGCCTGCCAGATAGTTCGCTTTTGCTCCCTGCCAATCGGATGAAATCCTCGGGCGTGTCGATCCGGCTCTTGAAATAGTTGTATTTCGAGCGCAGATGCTCCGCCGCTTCGATGCCGTTGTGGCTCTGCCCGTTGCGGATGAAGGTCGCGTCCGAACGCTCCACCCGGCTGATCAAGTATTCAATCGTCTGGTCGACATCGCTTGACACCGCCCCCAA
>DASWZY010000185.1:0-8943 GCA_036407055.1 Binatia bacterium | reverse complement strand
AAGGTATGCCGCTTTCGACGCTCCAGCGGCCGGAGAGGCGAACAACGAGAGTGGAATCGCTTTCCTGAAACGATAAAGAACCGGGAGAGGCCGTTTCCAGAGTGGGCGCGGGCTTGGCCATCGGATGAAGTTAGCCCATCCGAACGGAGTGATCAAACCGCTCCGCTTCGGCTAAGATGCCTTCGCGACTAATTTTTCGAGAGTTTCGTAAGGCTGCGCCCCGACCAATCCGTAGCCGCCCATAACGAAGGTGGGCACGGCGTTTACGCCGACTTCCGCGGACCGCCGCCAATCCGCGTCGACCTCGTCTTTGAACGCGCGGCTGTGAAGGGCGTCGAGCGCTTCGTCTTTCGGCAGGCCGAGACTCGCGGCGATCTCGGCGAGCACGGGCGGATCGCCGATGTTTTTTGCGTCGACGAAAAACGCGCGAAAGATCGGGTCGTGAATCTCGTAGCCTTTGCCCTTGCTCTCGGCCCATTTCGCGAGCTCTTGCGCGAGGCGGCTGTTGTAGGTCATCTCGCGGCCGACGAGGAAAGGGAGGCCTTCCTGATCCATCAGCGCCTTCATGCGCTCGTCGCGCGCGGGATTCGGCTCGCGCTTCTTTCCGTCGGCCGGCGTGTCCGGATGCAGCGGAAAATGCGTGAACTTCACGTCTAGGCCGTGCTCGCTCTTTATCTTCTCAATACGCCCGGTACTGAGATAGCACCACGGTCAGACGTAGTCGGAAAAGACTTCGAAGATTATGGGTTCGGCCATGAGGGTAGCTTACGACGGGCGGATGGGGGAGACAAGGGGCGCAGCTTTGGGTTCAGGAGCCGAGTGATGCTATTATGCCCGCGAGTATGCGAAGCCGCATTCTTGCCGTTCTTATATGGCTCGGGCTGCCAATCGCATTCCTGAGTTTACTATTAGGGTTCCGCCTTGTCTGGGAACAAACCGTATGGACATGGGAACGAGGGCCTCAAATGGTCGGATTTTCGCTGATGCATGGAGGCTACGGTATCATCCTTTTTCTCGTCCTGTGGGGTGGTCTAATTTGGCTGCTCGCCACGTTGATTTTCGCCGCGCTGTCTAAAGGCATCGGAGGCAAATTCGGCGCAACCGTTGTCGTGACGTACGCGGTCGCATGGCTTCTAATCTCAACGCCTTATGGATTCTGGCAACGTCTTTTTATTGGAAAATTGGCTAAAGGTCCTCACGCCGTAGAATTTATTCAAGATGCTGCGGCCGTTGGAGATCTCGCGACAGTAAGGGCGTTTCTCGAAACCGGCATCGGAGTTGATGCAATAGACCGTGGAGGCGCAACCGCACTTCATGCCGCAGCCGTAGGTGGTCAAGTGCGTGTGGCTGAGTACCTGTTCGCTCAAGGCGCAAACGTGAACGCGGTGAATCTATACGGCGACTCGCCGCTTGAGAACGCCGAGTCGATGAACAGGCGAGAGGTGGCTCAATTTTTGGCGAGTCATGGCGCGAAACGTATACGCGGCACAGATGAACAGCGAAAGAAGGTCGCCGACGAGATTTTTCGCGAACAAATGGAACAGTTCAACAAAGAAAGCGAAGAGTCGTTCAATAAAAATGTTGCCGGGCAAAGGCGGGAGTAGCCGAAATGAAGAATGGAAGTAAAATTCTTCTGGTCGCCGCCTTTGTCGTACCGTTCTTCGCCGTCGGAATCCCTTATTGGCCGATTCCGTACTCCAAAGTATCATTGCCCGATTCGTTGTATGGAATCGGCCTGATCGTAGTTTTCCTGGCGGCGGTTGCCTGCCGATACCTTGCGGCCGTCCGCTTCCGCTCCGCGACGCTCAGCGCCGGCGCGTCCGTGCCCGGTGCCGTCATGGCCCGCGTGATCTACGAAACGGCGATAGATCCGACCTCGCATAATCTTTGGCCGTTCGAGCTTGTCATCGCCGCGGGGGTGGGCTTTTCGTTATCATTGATGGGATCATTGGTGGGCGGCTTTCTCATGCCACGTATCCGCTCGGCTCAGGCGGACAAAAGCCCGACGAGACCACGCGTGTCGCGTTGACGCAGCTCTCGCCGATTATTTTTTCGCCAGCGCCTTCTTAAACGCCTCTCTGTACTCCGTATTATACAGCCGTCTAAAATCCTCCGGATATTTTTCGCCCGGCTCCATCTTCAAATCGACGAGGATCGGTCCGTCTTCTTTTAAGAGACCGCCGTCGAGCGCGCGCTCCCATTCCTCCTGCATTGCGAATTCATGGCTCTTCGGATAGCCGGCGGCGCGCGCGAGTCCGGTGAAGCTTACGCGCGGGCGGTTGGGGATCGATACCGCGCCGTTGGTCTCGTACGTGCCGTTCTCGCACACGCAGTGGATGAAATTTTTCGGCGCGGCATTGGCGATCGTGACGAGGCTGCCGAGATTCATCAGCAGGCTGCCGTCGCCGTCGAGGACCACGACGCGCCGGTCGGGGCGGCCGAGCGCGAGGCCCAGCGCGTGCGACGAGCCCTGGCCCATCGCGCCGGTGAAAGTGTAATTCAATTCGCTCGGCGAGATATGAATCCATTCCTGCGCCGCCATATAGACGGCCACCACGATCTCGTCTTTGCGCCGGCGCGCCAGCGCTTTCAAACAGGCATCGCGCTGCATCATGACGCGGGCTCCCTTCCGATCAGCATCACCGTGGGTGTCAAGTTTTCGTAGGCGCGCTCGATCGCCGGCACGATCTTGGCCGCGTCGGCGCCGGTCTCGATCAATTGATGCTCGACCTGCATCGCGTCCAGCACCGGCTCGACCACGCGCAGCCCGTAGCGCTTCGACTTCGTCGGCGCGACGCCGGGCTCTTTGCCGAGCAGGCCGACCATGAAACAAACCGGATTTTTTCCCTCGACAGCGACGCCGCGCATCGCGTTCAGCGAATCGAGCAGGCCGGTGTACTGGATCAGCAGCAGCGCGCGATGGCCGGCGGCGTAAAGGCCGCTGCAGACCGATACGCCCTCGTCCTCCTTGCAGACTTGTACGACGCGAAACTCCGGATCGACGAGCATCGGCTTCAGCAGGCGCTCGCTCGTCATGCGGTCGGGCAGGGCGATGATGAAGCGGATGCCGGCGCGCTTTATCTCGCGCATGATGTCCGCGGCTTTGACGGCGCCTTCCATTGATCCTCCTTATCTTCTGGCCGGCTCGGCCCTGACTTCCCGCAAGATGGAGAGATCGGCGACGCGATCGAGCGGCACGTCGGCGGTTATCTGCGCGTCTTTCTTCATGCTTTCGACCACGGAGCGGAGCACCGGCTCTTCGACGTCGCCGTCGACGTTGAGCACCTGCTGGATGATTTTGTAGCTGCCCGCCGCAACGTGCGCGTCGAGGCCGAAGGTCTTTTGCATGTACGCCACGGATTCGCTCTCGTGCTTGACGATGTAATCGAGGCTCCTGAGCGTTGCGCGGATCATCGCTTTCGCCTGCTCGCGCTTCTGCTGCAAGTGATCCGTGCGCGCGCTGAGACCGCCCTGAAAGTCGCGCACCTCGAAGGCGTTGCCGAGATCGACGTACCCCGCGAGCGTCGCGATCGACGTATACGGCGGCGAGAGGATCGTCGCGTCGACGGCTTTGCCCACCAGCGCCGCGTAGCTCTCCGCGGTGGTGTTGGTCGTAAAATACGTCACCTTGTCGCCGGCGCCGCCGCGGCCGATCTTTTTCATCACGGCAATGGCCGCGTAATGCGCCAGCGAGCCGAGGCCGCTGACGCCGACGGTGGAAATTTTCTGCGCCGTCATGCCGGGCTGGCCGACGAGGGTGAAGCTCAGCCGCGTCTGAATGAACATCAAGGCTCTTAGCGGCGCGCCTTTCAACGCCGCGCGCATGCTCAGGCTCGCGGCGGCGGAGTAATCGAGGTCGCCGGTCTGAAGCGCAGTCACGCCGAGCGGCGGGCGCATGATGATCAGCTCGATCTCGAGTCCTTCGTCTTCATAGAACCGCTTGTCCTTGCCGAAATAGTAGGGAAGGAACGTGAGCGATTTGGCCGGGAGCGTGAGCCGGGCTTTTTGCAGCGGCTTGGCGGCCGGAACCGCTTGCGGAAGGCCGGTGAGAACAACCAGCACAAGGGCGAACAGATATGCGCGGCTATTTAGCATGGACCAGCCGATCGCCGAATTTCTTCAGCACGCGCCGCTTTAATTCCGCGCTCGCGCCAGAGACCGGCGGAAAATCCTTCGCCCACTCGTAAGGCCGGCAGGCGTCGATCACGGCGCGCGAATTGAAGCCGCGCTCGCCCCGCGGGATAATCGGGTCGAGCGGATTGCTCCAGCAGCGGCGCATGATCTCGATGTCGTTCGCGGGGTCGGCCCGCGTGCAGATCGCCCACAGCACATCGTTGAAATCCCAGATATCAATGTCGTCGTCGACCACGACGACGTAGCGCGAGAGCAGCGCGCCTGCGCGGCATTGCGAGGCGACGAGCGCCGCCTGGCGCGCGTGGCCGGGGTAGCGCTGGCGGATCGCGACCGCGATGAAAAACCGCGTCTGGTAGCATGCGACGCCGGTGACGTCCGGCACGCCGGCCTTCTCCAGGTGATCCCAGATGAACGCCGATCGAATGAGCGTCGAATCAGCGCCGGGCCCGGGCCGGATCGGCGGCGCGCCGGTGATGATCGGGTCGTCCCGATGCATCAGCCGCTTAACTTTGAGCACCGGCTCGGTGCGCTCACCGCTCGCGTAGTAGCCGGTGAATTCGCCGAACGGACCTTCTTTGATCGCAGTGGCCGGAACGACTTCGCCCTCGACCACGATCTCCGCCGCGGCGGGAATCGGCAGGCCGGTGTATTTTCCTTCGATGACGTCGAATGCCTCACCGCGCAGGCCGCCGGCGTAGTCGTATTCCGACACACCCCAGTCGAGGTCCATCATGGCCGCGAGCCACAAGAGCGGGTCGGGTCCGAAGCTGATCGCGACCGGAAGCGGCCTTTTGCGGTCGAAGTATTTTTGCCGGTGAATGTTGCCGTGGTGGCCGGGCGACATATAGAGCGCGAGCGTATCGCGGTCGTGCGCCATCACGCGATAGCAGCCGAGATTCACCCAGCCGTCGTCGGGGTCGCGCGTGATCGTTATGTCCGCGGTGCCGAGGTATCTGCCGCCGTCTTCCTCGTGCCACTGCGGAATCGGCAGCGCAAAGAGATCGATCGCGCCTCCCTCGAAGACATTTTCCATCACCGGCCCGTCGGCGACGATGCGCGGCGGAATCATCCGGCGCTTATTGAGGCGCTCTTTCCAGGCCTGGATGAAGCGGTCGCGGTCGCAGTCGAGCGGCAAATGGTTCGTGAGACACTGCCGTTTGAGCGTCGGGTTGTGAATGCCGGTGAGAATCCGCCGGCCCTGTGGATAACCACGAATGTTGTCGAACAAAACCGCCGGAGAATGATCCAGACGTTGCGCGACCTCGGCGAGCGCGCCGACCTCCAGATTCCAATCCGCGCCGTCTATCCGTTTGAGCTCGCCGACTTCGTCGGCACGCTCGATCCATTCGCGCAGGTCGCGGTACAGCATGCGTTCCTCAGGTCCGTTTTCGACCATATTAGAGAACCGCGCGAAGTGTCAACGTACTGAGACGGGTGGGACTCTTTGCGCAGGGTTTAGCAATTTTATGAAGGGATAATCCTTCGTCGACTTCGTCCAAATGGGTCACATTCTTCGCTCTCGTTCTCTTTTTCCGCCTAATTTTACTGGCAACGACGGATCGCCGCTTTGCGTATAAGGCGCGACAACCTCGCGAAAGAAAAGACGTTGGCCTCCGCCTCGCATTCGTCTCGCGCTTCCACAACCGGGCACCAGGACCATAAATTGTCATCTGGTACGGCTCTTGCGTATGTTTTGAACGACCTTGTATCGCGAGCAGTAATTTACGGACAGAAGGGGGAACTATTCATGGCTATTTGGAAAGAAACGGGCAAAGAGGACGGCCCGGCGGCTTTTGAGCCGGTAGGTGGAAACGGCGGAACGCACGAGCCGGTCGCCGCGCCCGCCCCGGCGCCTGCGCCTGTCCGCTACGCGGGCGCCTCTAAGGACTCGATCATTGGCGGCGGCCTCGTCATCGAAGGCAAGATCGAAGGCGAGGGCGACATCCACATCGCCGGTAATTTCAAAGGCGATGTGAAGGTGAACGGCGATGTCTCCGTCGAACAGGGCGCGCGCGTTAGCGCCGAGATCAGCGCCGTAACGGTCACCGTCGGCGGACAGGTCGAAGGCAACATCAACGCCTCGACTCAGGTGAAGCTCCTGCAGACCGGCCAATTGATCGGCGACCTGAAGGCGAAGTCTCTGACCGTTGCCGCCGGATCGCGCATGCGCGGCCGCGTCGAGTTCGGCTGGGACGATCACGACACGAAGAAAATCGAGCTCAACGTCGTTAAGAAGGGCGAGAGCAAAACGGAGAACAACAACCGTAGCGCTGTATGAAACCCAATCCGTCCCTGGGCGCGACGCGGAGTTGCCCGCACTGCCAGACGACGATCTTGCAGCGCGCGACGGTTTGTCCCGCGTGCCGCCACATTCTGAGGTTCGACGCGATCAAACCGGCCTCGAACGGCGCGAAGCCGATCGTGGCGCCGGCGGCCGTGCCTACCTCGGAGCCGTTCCGCATCGAATCGACGCTGCGGCAGCCCGAAGACGGCGCCGGGTACGAGTACTGCCTCATCGTGGCCGTGACCAACGACCGCGGCGAGGAATTGACACGGAAGGTGATCTCGGTCGGCAGTTTGAAGCCGTCGGAGGCGCGCACCTTCACGGTGTGGGTCGAAGCGTACGGGGACGGGGCAGTTAAGAGCAACGGGAACGGCCGGCTGCTCGACGAACCGGCGCACGGCTGAAACGAACATAAAAGCGCCCCGCCGGCGCCGGTGGGGCGGATGAATTATGCGAATGCGATGGCGACATATCCTTTTTGCCGTCATGTTGGCGGCGGCATCGCTTCCCGCATGGAACGACCATGCGGAAGCGCAGAGCCGATTTGTGCCTGCGAAGGCCCGGCGCGCGCCCGTCACGCGCAGTCATCGCCTGCCCGCCCTGATGATTCAGGGCATCAAATACTCCGCCGATTGGTCGCTCGAGAAGGCGGAAAAAATCAAAGAGTTTTTCGTGCGAAAATTCCGTCATGACCTGCCGATCAGTGCGCTCGGGCAGACCGAGACCCACGACAGGCTGGGGTTCGATCATCACAACGCGATGGACGTGGCGCTTAGCCCCGATAGCAGGGAAGGGCGCACGCTGATCGGATACTTACGGCAGGCGAAGATTCCATTTATCGCCTTCCGGAGAAAGCTTGAGGGATCGGCGACCGGACCGCATATCCATATCGGTAATCCGTCGCAGCGCCTCGAGGTCATTCAAGCCGCCGCCGATTCGCCCGAGGAGCCGCCCGTCGAAACGCCGCCCGAGGCTATGGAGTAGCTTCCTCGCTCCGGCGGATCGTTTCTTCCGTTTTGACCGAGAGCGGGAATCCCAAGCGCCCTACGAAGGGAAGCTTCAGCGCAGGCCGCTTGACGTCGAGCCCGAAGCTCAGTCCTGCAACGTTGAATTCGACGCCCTCCTCCAATCCGACGATCATCCCCAATACTCCGTAGATGCTGAGCTGTACGCCGGTGCCGCTCGGCGCGCGATCGACCGGCCATCCGTCGATAGGAAAATCCTTGCCGATAGCCGTCGTCGGCAATTGGAGCCTCAGCTCCGGAACGTGGCGTGCGACGTAAGCTGTGAAAGTGTTGCTATTGGGCCCGGGCCATAAGCGATACTCGTTCGCGTACGGATAGCTCGCGACCGCTTTGAGAACTTTTTCGATCGCCTCCGCAGCCTCGGGACCGCGTACGTCGGCCAGCAGCTCCGGACGATTGCCGAACCAGTTGCGGTCGGGAATGCCGGCTTCGGAGAACAGGCCCGATAAATTTCGCATCAGCCGCCAGCCGATCACCTGATGAATCGTGAACTCGTCGGCGTCTTTCGGCTTGGTGACGACCCAGGTATGGACGCCGAAAATTCCCCGCCAATTGAGTGCGCGCGCCGCGTAGACCTGCACCACCGCTTCACGCGTCACTTTGGGATCGGGCGCGATGCCCGCGCTGTCGCGGTTCGCCGTGCGGTAATCCTGCCCCAGGGAAATCCTTCCGGTCACGATCATCAACGCGGGAATCGCCGCGACGCACAAGAGAATCCATTTCACCAGCCACATGGCAGGATATTGTAGCGGAGATTTACGGCTGAATGCGAACGCGCATTTGCATGTAACTGGCGTTCGCGCGATGATCGATTCGAATCTGAAATTTGATTTATGCCATCCAACCTCCGCATCGGCCACGGCTTCGACGCGCACCGCTTCCGGCGCGGACGAAGGCTCGTCCTCGGCGGCGTCGACATTCCGCACGCTACCGGACTCGCGGGGCACTCCGACGCCGACGTGCTCTTGCACGCGCTCATCAATGCGATTCTCGGCGCGCTCGGAGAAGGGGATATCGGAATGCATTTTCCCGACAGCGATCCGCGCTATAAAAATATTTCGAGCGCGAAGCTACTCGAAAAAGCTCTGGCGATCATGCGCCGGGAAAAATTTTCTATCGTCAACATAGACGCGACGGTGATCGCGCAGAAGCCGCGGCTGGCTCCCCATTACGAAAAAATCCGCCGCCGCGTGGCGGCGCTTGTCGGGACCGCCGCGCGCAGCGTCAACGTCAAGGCCGCGACGACCGAGCGGATGGGTTGGGTCGGAGAAGGAAAAGGCATGGCGGCGATGGCGGTCGCGCTGCTGGAAAAGCGCCGCTCTCGCTGACGGTCATCCGCTGAAACTGATCCGAGCACCGTAAGTTGTTGACAAACAAAAATTTCTATAATAATCACAACTTCTAATCTCGATGGCTTCAGATTCTCCCGACGCAGGCCATCAAACGCGCGAGCAAGAAATCGAACGTTTGGCGCAAGAACTCGGCCGACTGATCCAGAGT
>DASWZY010000184.1:0-2675 GCA_036407055.1 Binatia bacterium | reverse complement strand
ACGCCGTAGAGCACCCACGCCGCCTCGGGCAGCGCGCCGTACTTCACGTAAAGCGCGGCCAGCGCCCAAACAATCAGCATCGCGGGCACGATGAAGCATGTTCCCGCGACAACGAGACCCTTCCAGCCGGCGCGAAGCAGGCCGATGTGAATCGCCATCTCGGTGGAATTGGGCCCCGGGATTAAATTGGTCGCGCCGAGAAGATCGACGAAGCGCTGATGGTCGAGCCAGCGCCGCCGCCGCACGATCTCCGCCTCCATCATCGCGATGTGCGCCGCGGGGCCGCCGAACGCGATCGTGCCGAGCTTGAAAAACAGCGCCGCGAGCTCGCGGAGCCGCCCCTGCTCCGTCTCGGGCTCCGTCGCGCCGTTCACGGTTGTTTTGCCTTGGCGTCGAGCTCCCACTGCTGGTTCGTGACCGGCGGCGCGGTCGGGCGGACGATGTGGATGAATTTGTAGCCCGCCTCGGCGTGGCAGGAATTGCAGGCGGCGAGGGTCTCGTCGTAGGACTGCTGGAATTTGGTCGCGCTGGCGGACTTCACCGCTTCCTCGAGCGCGGCGACCTGAGTTTTCAGCACGGCATCGAGCAGAGGCGAGATTCTTACGCCGTTTTTTTCCTCCTCGAGTTTTTCCGCCGATTCCATCGTCTCTTTCAGCTCGCCGATCTCGTACGCGGCCAGCTCCCAGTTGGCCGCCTCGGCGGCGAACCAGAGCTTGCCGGCGTGTAATTGGATCGTCGTCATGTAATCGCCTAGGCCGGGCGCGGCGTCCTTGAGCGCGGCGTTTTCCGCGTCGAGTTTACGGAGATTGAAGAGTAGAAAGGCGTTTAAAGCGAGCAGAACGACGACGATCACCCAGAGCGCCACGGTGTGCTTCATGCGATCCTCCTGCAATGCCGCAGATCATAAACGATGGCGCGCGGTTCGTAAATGCGTGGCGGTGAAAACGGGATTACGAATGCGAGTGGCGCGGAAAGTCGCCGTGCGCGTGCTCGCCGATACTGTGATGGTGTTCGCCCGATGCGTTCGCGGGATCGACATGGATCGTCGCATTCGAGAGATATTTCAGACGATGCAGCAGCTCGTGGCGCACGCTTTTGGCGATATCGTGGCCCTTCTCGACCGACAGCGTTTGATCGACCGCGATGTTGAGCTCCGCATGCATGCGATGGCCGAGCCAGCGGACGCGTACCTCGCTGACGCTGCCTACGCCCTCGACATGGCCGGCCGCGTGCTTGATCTCCCCGATAACCTCGGGGTCGACGCCGTCGAGCAGCCGGCTGAAAACCGACTTGCCGGATTGCCAGACGATTTTGAGAATCACGATCGATATGAGCAGGCCGACCGCGGGATCGGCCACTGGATATCCGAGCCAAACGCCGAAAGCGCCGACCAGCACAGCGAGGCTCGCTAAACCGTCGACGCGCGCGTGGCGGCCGTCGGCGACGAGCGCGGCGCTGCCGATCTCTTCGCCGACTTTGATGCGAAATACGGCCACCGCCTCATTGCCGGTGAATCCGACGAGACTGGCCATAACGACCGCCCACAAAAATCTCACCTCCTGCGGATGAAAAAAGTGGTCGATCGACTGGTACAACGCGACGACGGCGCTGGCTAAAATCATCGCCACGATCAACACGCCGGCCAAATCCTCGACTCGCCCGAGGCCGTAGCTGAAACGGGCAGTGGGCTTGCGGCGGCCCAGAATGAAGGCGATCCAGAGAGGTATCGCGGTCGCGGCGTCGCCGAAGTTGTGAATCGTGTCGGCCAGCAGCGCCACGCTTCCGGAAATCAGAACGACGAAGACTTGAAAAACGGCTGTAATAAACAGGCCGACAAAAGACCATTTGACGGCCCAGATGCCGCGCTCGGTGGTCAGGATCGATGGATCGACAGCGCCATGCGTATGCGCATGGGTATGATCGTGGTGTTCATGTGCGTGATGATGGCTGCGAGATGGAGTCGCAACGCTCATGAGCCAATCATACTCGTTTGCCCGAAGAGATTCTAATCCATTCCGCGTCAAGACGTCGCCGACCACTGCCGGTGTGGAAAAATTGCTTAAAGAGAGTTATTGAACTTCACAGGTCCATGCTCAAAGTCATCCCTGTTGAACAGGCCGTCGGCCTGCCGCTCGCGCACGACATCACCGAGATCGTGCCGGGAAAGCACAAAGGTCCGGCGTTCCGCCGCGGCCACATCATCCGCCAGGAGGATGTCTCGAAGCTGCTCGACGTCGGCAAGGCGCACATCTATGTCATGGAGCTGGAGCCCGGCGAGCTGCACGAGGAGGACGCGGCGAAGCGGCTCGCGCGGGCGGCCGCGGGTCCGAACATCCGTCTGACCGAGCCGGTCGAAGGGCGCGTCAATCTCATCGCCGAGGCAACGGGACTGCTCAAGATCGACGCCGAGCGGCTCTATGAATTCAACGCGCTCGGCGACCTCATGCTCGCGACGCTGTCCGGAGACCGCTACGTAAAAAAAGGCGACGTCATCGCCGGCACGCGCACGATTCCGGTATTCGTCAAAGAAGAGCTGGTTAAAAAAGCTGAGGCGATAACGAAAGACAAGCCGATCGTTACGATCGCGCCGATCCCGCCGCGGCGCGTGCGCCTGATCGTCACCGGCAGCGAGGTCTATACCGGCCGGATCAAGGACGGCTTCGGACCGGTCGTGA
>DASWZY010000183.1:0-2422 GCA_036407055.1 Binatia bacterium | reverse complement strand
GCCGGCGGTCGCGGTCGCGAGAAGATTGTAGCGCTGGAAGACGAACCCGAAGGTTTCGCGCCGGAGCGCCGCCAACTCGTCGGGTGAGAGGCGCGCCGCCTCCTCGCCGAGCACGGTGTAGCCGCCGGAGGTCGGCCGGTCGAGGCATCCGATGATGTTCATCAACGTCGATTTACCGGAGCCCGATTGCCCCATGATCGCCACGAACTCGCCGCGGCGGACCGTCAGCGAGACGCCGTCGAGGGCGCGCACGACCGTATCGCCGGTCGCATATTCCTTATGAACGTCGCGCAGGTCGAGAATGATTTCGTTCGTCGTCATAACTGCGGCCCCCGCGTGAAGCCCGGCCGCCGCTGATTTTGCTGCTGCGGCGCGGCCGGCGCCGTTCCTTCCTGGCGCGGCAGCAGGATATTCTCGCCCGGCTTGAGGCCGTCGGTCACCTGCGCCTGCGCTCGTGTAACGAGACCGACGTGGACCACGCGCTGCTCGCCGCGGCCGCCGACGCCGTTCGCGACGGTTACGCGGTAAGCCTTGCCCTGATCGTTATCTTGATCGGGCACGCGGCGCGTCAGCGCCTCGGCCGGAACGATCGTCGCGTTGTCCGCCTTGCCGAGGATGAAGAAAACCTGCGTCGTGCTGCCGGTCATGAGCTGCCGTCCTTCGTTTTTCACGTCGATCAGCACGTCGTAGAGCACGACGTCGTTGACGACTTCCGGCGCGGGCTGGATCTGGCGGACCTTGCCTTGCCAGCGCCGCTCGCTGTTGCCGAGAGTCGTGAAATAAGCGGGCATGCCTTCTTTCAGACGCGGCACATCGGCCTCGGCGACCTGCGCGCGCACGGTCATGAGGTCGAGATTGGCGACCTGAAGGACGACCGGCGCGGTCTGGTTCGCGTTCAGCGTCTGGCCTTCGCGGGCGGGCATCGTCGTTACGGTGCCCGACATCGGCGCGTAGATTTTGGTAAATCCCAGATTGGTCTGAATGCCTTGCAGATTGGATTCGCTTTCCTTGATCTGCGCCGCGAGCGATTGCACCTGCGCATCGGCAACCGCGGCCTGCGATTGGGTTTCCTGCAGCGCCTGCTGGCTGACGGCGTTGGCGGCGATCAGATTCTGGTTGCGTGTTAAATTCTGTTGCGCGAGAACGGCCGCGGCCTTCTGCTGCGTGAGCTGTGCTTTGAGGCTTCCGATGTGCGCTTCGGTCGCTTCGACCTGCGATTGATAGACGCGCGGATCGATCTCGGCGACGAGCTGGCCTTGTTTAACGGTGTCGCCGATCTGTACGTAGATTTTCTTGAGCTGGCCGGAAACCTGCGTGCCGACATCGACGTATTGGTTCGGCTCGAGCTTGCCCTGCGCCGTGACGACGTCCTCGATCGTCCCATGTGTCACGGCGACCGGATGCAGTCTTTCCCTACCGGAGTTTTGCGCGGAGCGGTTGTGCCAGTACCAGCCGCCCGCAATAACAATCAGCAGCGCGGCCAGACCGACTAAAAGCCGGTATTTTTTGGCTTCAGCGATGTAGGGATGCTGGAGTGGTGTTCTCATGCCCTTTTATACGACCGGCAACCGCGAAGTCTCCGCCGTGACCGGACAAAAAAAAGCGCCGGAATTCCGGCGCTTTACAAGCGATATCTCGACTAGCCTTCAAGCCGCTCCCGGCGGCGGGCGTTTGAAAAGGTCGGCGACGGCTTTGCGCTGCTCGGGAGGCAGGGTTTTCACGATTGCCTTGATGTTGTCCGACATGTGCTCAAACATGCCGCGGCGCAGCTCCGAAATTCTATTCACCTGGCGGTCGTAGGCCGCCTCGTCGAAGGGGTCGGCGGCGAGGATTTTCAGCGTCTCCTCGCGAGCCTGGCGGATTTCGGCGAACGCCGGCTCGTCGGCCTTGCGCGTCTGTTCCATGTTCTCGCGCATCTTCGTCCGCGCGGGCTCCGGCAGCTTCTCGATATCCGCCTTGACGCGCTCGCGGAACGACGGCCGCTCTTCGAGACGGCGCGGCGCGGCGCCCAAAACGATTCCCAGCAGGAGAACGTTAGCGATCAGCGAGACAAGTAAGACGACTTTCAAGCTCCGGTTCATAACGCATCCTCTTCGGCATACAGGAATGCCTGAGCGCTGGTCGAGCCGCCGCGGTCGATGGGGGCTTGGGCGAAAGGATCGCTGAGGCCGAGCACCAAGCCGATTATCAACGTGCCGGCGAGCACGTACGCCGGCTTGGGCAAATGAAACTCGGCGAAAAGACGCCGGATCGATTGGCCGAGCGACAGCGCCTGGACTTGTGGGATCGCCTGCGCCTTCAGAATAATGCGCTCGGCGAGATCGGCCCTGGGCGGCGCAACGCGCCGCGCACGCAGCATCTGCTCGAGCTTTTCGTCGCTCATCTCGCTCATAAAGACCTCACTCGCTCAGCCGCTCGCGCA
>DASWZY010000182.1:0-6728 GCA_036407055.1 Binatia bacterium | reverse complement strand
CTGCTCGCGCGCCTCGGCGTCGGCGGCGAGCCGATGCAGCGCCGCCCGCTCGGCATGGTGCTGCTGCGCGGCGATCTGCCGCCGCTCTTCGGCCACTGCATCGTCGGCGGCAAGACGCAGCTCACGATCACCGCGCCGGAGAAGCGCATCTGGCAGATCGGCGGCGAGCTCGCGGAAAAATTGGCCGGCGAAACGGACGACAATGCAGCAAGACAGTTTGCACTGAAAGAAATTCACACGCGCCTGCCGGCGCTCGATTTGCACAATACGGAAATCGCGCTGTACCGCGCCGTTCGCGCCGAGGCGCGCACGGCCGATCAAAGGCGCCCGAGCGGCGTGCATGCGGGGGAGCTCGCGCCTGGCGTGATCGCCGCGTGGCCGACCAAGCTCTCGATGGCGCCCGTGCTGGCGGACGAAGTCTTCGCGCTCGCGGTAAATAATTTAAAGCAGCCTGCCGGCTATCCGCACCATCCGCTGCCGCCCTGGCCGCCGCCGCCGGTCGCACGCTATCCATGGGAGAATGCCGAATGGTTCCCCGCCCGCTAGGACGCACCGGCCTGAGCGTAAGTCCGGTCGGCCTCGGCACGGTCAAGCTTGGCCGCAACACGGACGTGAAATATCCTACGGCGTTTAACCTGCCGTTGGACCGACAACTTGAAAAGTTGTTAGACACGGCGCTCGATCTCGGCGTCAATCTGATCGACACCGCGCCCGCGTACGGATCGAGCGAGGCGCGCCTCGGCCCGTTCGTCGCCGCGCACCGCGAGCGCATCGTGCTCGCGACCAAAGCCGGCGAGCGCTACGAGAACGGCCGCTCGACCTACGATTTCTCGGCGCAGGCGATCACGGCTTCGGTCGAGAACAGCTTGAGAAATCTAAAGACCGACTGCGTCGACATCCTCGTGCTCCATTCGAATGGCGAAGACGAGAAGATTCTGACCGAGACCGACGCGCTCGCAGCGCTCGCCGCGCTGAAACGAAGCGGCAAAGTCCGCGCCGCGGGAATCTCCGCCAAGACGGAGAAAGGGATCGTGCTTGCGATTCAATCGCTCGATGTCGTCATGGCGCCGTTCAGCGAAAAGGATCAGGCGCTCGCGGATGCGCTTTCGAAAGCGCATGCCGCGGGCATTGGCGTGCTCGCGATCAAAGGACTTTTCAGCGGGCATTTGCCCGCCTCCGCCGCGATCGAATTCGTCTTGAAGCAATCCTTCATCGATGCCCTGATCGTCGGCACGATCGACCCGGCGCATCTGAAGGAAGCTATCGAAGCGGCGGATAACATTGCACGGAGACGATGACGTACAAAAGAAAAGCGGCGGCGCTTATTATTGCGGCAGGTTTGTTCGTTCTCGCGTTTTGGAGTGTCGTCGCGCAT
Organism: Binatia bacterium; assembly: GCA_036407055.1. Taxonomy (GTDB): domain Bacteria; phylum Desulfobacterota; class Binatia; order UBA9968; family UBA9968; genus JAJPJQ01. Next base: position 5,353 of record DASWZY010000182.1, on the reverse strand, counting down.
GCGGCCTGGAATGCACATGTCATCGACAAAGAAACCGGTCAACCGTTGGAAGGGGTTGTCGTTCTTGCTGTATGGAGAAAATGCGGCTTCATCGTCATGGATGGATGCGCTGCATATTACGACTCAAAAGAACTCGTGACCGGTCCTGACGGTCGCTTCACGCTTAATCCACCCGGGTTTTCTTTACAGCCGAAAAAGGGACCTGAGTTCTATATTTTTAAACCCGGATTTGGGCAATGGCGATTTCAGGGCCAAGATCACTGGAGTAAAGACGAAGTGACTAATAGCAAACAGCAAAAGGAGGCTTTCAATCAATTCGCCAGTGAAAAGGGAGTAATCATAGAGCTTACGGCTTTGAAGACTCGGGGCGCACGGTGGGAGTTTTATACAAGTGTCCGGTTTCCAGATGTTCCCAGCGAGGTACCGGCAGAGAAAATGAAAAGTTATCTGAAAGTAGTTAACGACGAGCGCAAATTTCTAGAACTAGACCGCTAAAAAATCTCCCGGGCTTCAAGTAGCCCGCCTTCCTTTACGCTCTCCCGCTTTTCCGTTAGATTGAAACGCTCCCATGGAGAATCGGCTGATCGCGCTGACGACCGACTTCGGCTACGAGGATCCGTTCGTCGGCATCATGAAGGGCGTCATCCTGGGCATCAACCCGGACGCGCGCATCGTCGACGTGACGCACGGGATCGCGCCGCAGGAGGTCCGCGGCGGCGCGCTGGCGCTGAATTACGCCGCGCCGTATTTCCCGGCGGGGACGATCCACGTCGCCGTGGTCGATCCGGGCGTCGGCACCGAGCGGCGGCCGATCCTGATCGATTGCGAAGACGCCTTTTTCATCGGCCCCGACAACGGCGTGCTCAGCCTCGCCGCCGAGCGCCGAAAAACCCGGCGCGTCGTCGAGCTCGCAAACGAGCGCTACCGGCTCAATCCGGTGAGCGCGACATTTCACGGCCGCGACGTCTTCGCGCCCGCCGCCGCGCACTTGTCGCTGGGGACACCGCCCGAGGCGTTCGGGCCCGTCCTGAATGACTATGCGCGGCTGACATGGCCGGCGGCGGTCAAAACCGACGGCGAGGTCCGCGGCGAGATCATTTATGTCGACCATTTCGGCAATCTCGTCACCAACCTGACCGCGCGCGACCTCGAGCCGCTCGGCGGCGACCGGGTCGAGATCGCCCTCGTCGAAGTCTCGATTCGCGGACTCGCGGCCAGTTATGCGGCTGCTGAGACCGGCGGCTACGGCGCGCTGATCAACAGCTGGGGACTGCTGGAGATCTCCTGCTTCAACGCGCGCGCCGATCAGCGCTCCGGCGCCGGCATCGGCGATCCCGTCCACGTGCGGAGCGCGGCGCGATGAACGGCGAGAGCGCGCGCCCGCGCAGAATCTGGCTCCATGTCGTGCTTTTTCTCGTGACGTTCGTCACGACGACGATCGCCGGCGCGTGGCAGAACGGCGTCGACGTTTTCTCGCTGTCCCTCGACCCGCGCGAGCTCGCGTCGGGACTGCCGTTCTCCTGCACGCTCATGACGATCCTGCTCGCGCACGAGATGGGCCACTATCTCATGTCGCGGCGCTACAAGGTCGAGGCGACGCTGCCGTTTTTCATTCCCGGCCCGTCCATTATCGGAACGTTCGGCGCCGTCATCAAAATGCAGTCGCGCATGCCCGACCGGAAATCGCTCTTCGATATCGGCGCCGCCGGGCCGATCGCCGGTCTCGTGCTATCGATCGCCGCCGTATTGGTCGGCCTGCGGCTGGAAGCGCCGCCGCAAAACGGTCCGGACATCGCGCTCGGGACCTCAGTGCTATTTTCGTTCCTCGTCAGGCTGGCCCTCGGCGGACTGCCTCAGGAAACTTTCGAGCTCCACCCGGTCGCCGCGGCCGGCTGGGTCGGACTGTTCGTGACGGCGCTTAATTTGCTCCCGGCCGGCCAGCTCGACGGCGGGCACGTATCGTACGCGCTTTTCGGCCGGCGCCACGTGCGCGTGTCGCAGCTGACCGTGATTCTCCTTTTGGTCTTCGGCTTCCTCGGAGGATGGGTCGGCTGGATATTCTGGGCATTCTTGATATTACTGCTGATCGGCGTGCGGCACCCGCCGCCGGTCGATCCGGATACGCCGCTCGACGCGAAACGGAAGCTCCTCGGCTGGCTTATGCTCGCGACATTCGTCGTAACGTTCACGCCGAATCCGTTTCCGATACAGGATGCCGTAATTCACGAGGAGCGTCCGCAAGAGCCCGAAGGACGTGAGGGATTGCAGCGAACCAAGACAAGAGAGGACCGCAATGAGCGAGCGACTAAGCTGGCACCAGTATTTTCTCACGATCACGCGCGACGTGGCGGAGCGCTCCACCTGTAACCGCGCCAAAGTCGGCGCGGTGATCGTGCGCGACAAGAACATTCTCGCGACCGGCTACAACGGCGCGCCGGCCGGCATGCCGCACTGCACAGAGGCCGGCTGCCTTATCTATCAGTCGAAGACGCCCAACGGCGACGTCGAGGAAAACTGTTTTCGCACGATCCACGCGGAGATCAACGCGATCGCGCAGGCGGCGAAGAACGGCTCGTCGATCCGCGACGGCGCGATCTATATCACGCATACGCCCTGCATCCATTGCCTCAAGGTGCTGGTCAACACCGGCATCAAGAACGTCTACTACGAGAGCCCGTACAAGCTGCACACGCTCGAGGAGATCCTGCGCCACACGCAGGTCCATCTCGAGCGCGTCGAGCTGCCGCCGAAATAAAAAAAGGGACGGAGCATAAGCCCCGTCCCCTTTATCCTCTTCCGCATCGGACCTAGAACTTGTTTTGAAGCAAGAACGCGATCACGAACGCGTAAAGCGCCAGCGCTTCGATGAACGCCAGGCCCAGAATCATCGGCAGCTGGATGCGGTCGGCCGCGTTCGGGTTGCGGCCTATGCTCTCCATCGCCGCCGCGGCCATACGTCCCTGGCCGAGCGCGGCGCCGAAGCCGCCGATCGCGATCGCGAGGCCCGCGGCAATCGCGAGCGCCGCGTGGGTGTTGCCCTCGCCGGCCGGCGCCGCGGCTTCCGCCGCCGCCAATGCGACGCCGGAAGTGAAGACTCCCAGCACCGCCGCGGTTACGAACGATAGTAACTTGCGCATGCTCTTACCTCCCTTCCAGCGCGCCTCGATGCCCTTCCGCTCCTCTATCCTCATCCTCACCCCCGGGCAGGCTCGCTAATGCTCATGGCTGATCGCCATGGCGACATAGATAATCGTCAAAATCGTGAAAACCGCCGCCTGGATGACTGAGACGAGCGATCCCAGGATATAAAAAACAACGGGAATCACGAGCTTAGTCAAATGGCTGAAAGTCTCAAGCACGAGATGATCGCCGAACATGTTGCCGAAAAGACGGATCGAGAGCGAAATGGGCCGAAAGATGTGCGAAAAGACTTCAATCACGAACAGCAGGGGCGCTAGCAACAGCATCGGCCCCATGAACTGTTTTACGTAATGCCCGCCGTTCGCGCGCACGCCGAAGTAATGGTACGCGATAAACACGACGATGCCCATGCCTAAATTGATGAAAAAGCTGCTGGTCGGCGGCGTAACGCCCGGAATAAGGCCGGAGAAGTTCGCAAGCAAGATAAAGAGGAACAGCGTGCCGAACAGCGGGACATATTGGCGGCCCTTCTTGCCGATGATGCTGTCGGAAAGGCCGACGACGATCTCGACCAGCGCTTCCACGATGTTTCTTACCGTCGTGCCCTCCTCCGGGATCGCCGCGTCTTTGGACGTCCGGAGCGCCGCGCGGAAGGCCAGCGCCAGGCCGATCAGCACGAGCGCAACAACAATGGCGGTGAAGTTCGGCTCGGGAAGGAGATTGATCGGGTACGGCAGCAGCGAATACCAGGTAAACGGGTGTTCCATGTTTTTCCTATCGTGAGAGCATCCAGACGCGCTCGACGAGAATCGCCGCCAGCAGCGACGAAAAGCCGAGCGTGAACGAGAGCGGGTCGATGCGCACGCGCGTGAGCAGGAGCGAGATCGCGCCGAGGAAAAGCGTCATTTTTACAACCAAGAGGACGATGCCGCTCCGCACACGGCCTTTGCCGGCGAACGGCGTCAGCACCCAGCGGATGCCGGAGCTCAAAAGCAGAAAGTTGACGCCCATGAAGAGCGCGCCGGCCAGTAGCGAGAGCGGCTCGACCGCCTTCGCCGGCGCGAGCGCGAGCCAAAGAACAGCCACGAGCGCCGCGTGCATCGCCTCGATGCGGATGACGGCCGGCCCCAGCGCTTCAGCTCTCATCGTTTTTATCCGTTCTCTTGTCGTCCGAAAAATATTTTAGATACTGCGTCAGTCGAACGACGGCGCCGACGAACCCCGCGACCGACGCGACGATCGTCACCCACGGCGACGTTCCCAGCCACCGGTCGATCAGGTAGCCGACGATCAGCGAGCCGACAATCGCGCTGGGAATTTCCAGGCCGATCGCGAGATACTTAGCGTATTTGGCGAACGGAAGATCGACTTTCCCGGGGTCTCTGTCCGGCTGGTTCGCCGTCACTGCGCAGGTGATTTATCACGCGCCCCGAGCGACTTCAACCGTCGTTCGAGAACCGGCCGACTCTCGTCTTCTTGGGTTTGTTGAGTTCATTGGGTTATTGGGTTTAACTCAAGCAACCCAATAAACCTCGGGCGTTAACGCTCTTCCCGCGCCCAAGCGTCGAAGGCTTCGATTGCTTGATCGATGTCTTTTTCGGTGTGCGCGAGCGACACGAACGCCGCCTCGAACTGCGACGGCGGCCAGTAGAAGCCGCGCGCCAGCACGCCGTGGAAAAAGCGCGCGAAGCGCTCCCGGTCTGCGCCGCGCGCTTCTTCCGCATTGCGTACGCGCTCGACGCCGAAAAAGAGCGTCAGCATCGATCCCTGCCGGGACACGATGCCCGGGACGCGGCGGGATTTGAGAACGCTTTCCAGCCCGCGCTGAAACCGCGCGCCCAATTCTTCGAGCTTTTCGTACAGTCCTGGACGCCCCAACGCTTTCAGCATCGCGAGGCCCGCGGCGACCGCGAGCGGGTTCCCGGAGAGCGTGCCCGCCTGATACACAGGGCCGTCGGGTGCAAGCATATCCAGGATGTCGGCGCGGCCGCCGAAAGCGCCGAGTGGTAATCCCCCGCCGAGGATCTTCCCCAGACAGGTGAGGTCCGGCCGGACCTTAAACAGCTCCTGCGCGCCGCCGCGCGCGACGCGAAAACCCGTGATGACCTCGTCAAAAATGAGCAGCGCGCCATTTTTCTCGGTGATATCGCGCAGAAACGTTAGAAAACCGGGCGCCGGCGCGATCACTCCCATATTGCCGCAGACCGGCTCG
>DASWZY010000181.1:0-8887 GCA_036407055.1 Binatia bacterium | reverse complement strand
GCTCGGCAAGATCGTCGTCGCCGCGATCAACGGCTATGCGCTGGGCGGCGGTCTCGAGCTTGCCGAGGCGTGCATGCTGCGCATCGCGGTGCGCGGCGCGATGCTGGGTCACCCCGAGGTGCGCATCGGCGCGGTCGCCGGTTTCGGCGGCACGACGCGCCTGCCGCGTCTGATCGGCAAGGGGCGCGCCGCCGAGCTGCTGCTCACCGGCCGGCTTGTCACGGCAGACGAGGCGCTCCGGCTCGGACTCGTGAACCAGATCGTCGAGGCCGACGCCCTGCTCTCCCAAGCCGAGACGCTCGTCCGCGAGATTCTCGCGCAGTCGCCGATCGCCGTGAAATTGACTTGGGAAGCGATTCACCACGGCCTCAACCTGACATTGGAGGAATCCGCGCTCCTCGGCGCGGAGTCGTTCGGCCTGGTCGCCGCAACGGCGGATTTTCGCGCCGGGACGAAGGCATTTCTCGATAAGACGGCTCCCGCTTTCAGCAGCCGATAAGCAAGCATTGGCAAGAAGTCATGCCGGTGCTATCTCTCGCGCCATGGCGAAGATAACGGCATCCGTCATGGCGATGATCTCAGCCCTGCTGCTCTGCGGCGGCAGAGGCGGCGCAGAGGATATCCAGCCTACCAACGATCTGCCCAACCCGTATAGATCGGTCGTGCCTTGGGGCAAACTGCCCGAGGGCAGGAAATGGGGCGCGCTCAGCGCCGTGGCGATCGACAAGGACGGCGAGTCGGTCTGGGTCGCCGACCGCTGCGGCGCCAATCCCGACGCGCCGCCCGGCGCGTCGCCGTTCCAGTACGACAGCTGCGCGGGATCGAAGCTCGACCCGGTGCTCAAGTTCGATGCCTCCGGCAATCTCTTAAAAGCGTTCGGCGCTGGCATGTTCCTCTTCCCGCACAAGATTTATATCGACCGTGACGGCAACGTCTGGGTCGTCGATCAGCGCTCCGCCAATGAGCGCGAGCTGGCGAAATATGCCGCGGACAAGAATAAAGGCCATACGGTCGTCAAGTTCAGCCCGGACGGCAAAGTCTTGATGAGGTTCGGCACTCCCGGCGTCGCCGGAAATCCGCCCGAGGCGCTGACCCAGCCGACGAGCGTAGTCGTCGCGGCGAACGGCGATATCTTTATTTCCGAAGGGCACAATCAAAACCCCGGCGCGCCGCCCGAGACCGTCTCGCGCATCTCGCGCTTCACCAAGGACGGCCGTTTTATCAAATCGTTCGGCAAGTTCGGGATAGGCCCCGGAGAATTCAGAAACGCGCACGACATAGCGATGGACGGCGACGGCCGCCTGTTCGTCGCCGATCGCGGCAACATGCGCGTACAAATCCTCGATCAGGACGGAAAATATCTCGGCGAATGGAAACAGTTCAGCCGGCCGAGCGCGGTGTATATCCGTGACGGCATGATTTATGTCGGCGACTCGGAATCCAACGGCGTCGCGCCGCACCCGGGATGGAAGCGCGGCATCCGCATCGGTACCGTCAAGGACGGCAAGGTCCTGTACCTGATACCAGACCCGCAAGAGCTCAAAGGCACGAGCGGACCCGAAGGCCTAGCCGTCGACGCGCACGGCAATGTCTACGGAGCCGAAGTCGGCCAGAGACAGATCTCGAAGCATGTGCACTTCACGCGATAGGAGCAAGAAACGGAATTGCAGGACGAAATGAGGTTTACCGGAGTCCCTTCACGATCGATTCGAGCCGGGCGCTCACCATCCTGCCCGGCTGGCTTAAAATAACTTTCGCTGCGGTGACGGAGATCGGACGGCCGAAAAGGCTGTACTGGCGGCCGTTTTCCTGCCGGCTGTTCGCCCATTCCGCGAATTCCTCCGGCGTGGGCGGGTGGCCGATGTCGCGCGCGCAGCGCCGGACGATAAAACCGAGCATCATCTTATTGCGCTGCGCCTCCACGGTCATCCTATCGGGCATCGGCTTGCTCTTGGCTTGGCGGCTCATGGCCTAGTCGATCATGTGGGTCGTGGCTTTCATGTGCTTATCTACGGTGACGTAGCCTTGCCATTGATCGACCATCCAGTAGCGCACGCCGAACTCGAAGCGCAGTTCCTTCATGTCGGTATCGTATGGATTGAAATGCTGGTGGTGCATCATTCCGGGCGGCACGTGTACGGCGTCGCCCTGCACCCAGTCGTAGCGCTGGCCGCCGATCTCGGAGTAGCCGCTGCCTTCGAGCGCATAGAGATACGCTTCGGGATGGGCGTGGCTGTGGCTCTTGGTGTGCGCGAGATCGACGAAGATCGAGCTGATCGCGACGGCGGTGGCCTTGAAGCCGTTCTGCTTGCCGCTGCGGCCCATCAAGAAATAAGTCGCGCCGTGCTTCGACTCGTCGGATTTCTCGTGCTGCTCCAAATGCATTGAGATGCGCCGGCCGTCGCCGGGCCAGTTCTGCGACTCCTCGCGCGGCGCCTTGGCAATCGCCGACGCGTTGTTCTCGCCCGCGTCTTCCACCTGCTCCATCGGTCCCATCTTAATGAACGATTCCAGCGGCCACGCGAGGCCGGCGATATAAACGACCGGATCTTTTCCGGTGTTGACGAGCTGGTGCGGCGAGCGGTGCGGGATGTGCAACACCGTGCCTTTATGAAAATCGTAGCGCTGGTCGTCGAGGAGCATGAAACCTTCGCCCTTCTCGATGTAGATCGCTTCCTCGCCGTGGATATGCTTGCCCGTATGCCAGCCGGCGGGAATCTCGGCTTTCATCAGCAGGCTGCCGCCGGTCGGGAATCCGGTTTCGGGCGCAATCATGAGCGCGGCCTTGTAGTCCTGCCGCGTGCGCGTCCATTTGAGATCCTTTCCGCGCGCGACGCGCGGCCCCCCGTTCACCGTCTCATTGTTTTTCTTCGATTGATCCAGCCACGCCTGATAGAAGTCGCTCATCTCACCTCCGGAATTTCGCTTGAATCCTTTGAAAATTATCCGATGGCAGCAGCCATGTCAAACCGACGAATAATAGTTACGAGTTTCGATTTTCTAGTTTCGAGCTGAATCAAAGACTCCGCACACGAAACCCGGAACCCGAAACTCGAAACTGTTTTTATGTTTCCGGCGATCGCTTGAGCTGCGGGTAGAAAAAGAAGATCGCGACGAGCACGACGATCACCGCGCCCGCCTGGATGGCGAACGGCGCGCCCGCCCATTCGGCGATGAACCCCGCCTGCATGCCGCCGAATTCGCGCAGCCCGGCGGCGGTGAGGCCGTATACGCCCATCACGCGGCCGCGATAGTTGTCCGCGACCGTGAGCTGAATCAGCGTATTCAGGAGCGTGTCGAAAATCGTGCCGAGCGCTCCGACCACGACGAGCGTGGAAAAAGAAACCTCGAAGCTCGCCGCGCTGGCGAAGACGAACAGGGCCGTCGCGGACCCGACGAGGATCGAGACGAAACTGCGCCGCCGTACCGCAACGCGGCCGAGCGCCGCGAGCGTGAGAGCGCCGATGATGGTTCCTAGACCCGGCGCGGCGGAGATGAAGCCGAGCCCCGACGCGCCCATGTGGAAAACCTCTTTGGCGAAGACCGGCAGCAGGATGATGTAGGAGCGGCCGAAGACGCTCACGAACGACGAGCCGATCAACAGCGTAAGGATGAGTTTTTGGTGCCGGATGTAGCGCAGGCCGTCGAAGAAGCTCTGCGTCATGCCGACGCGGCCGGTCGCATCCTGCGGCGGGATGTTCATGCGGAACAGCGCCCAGATGATCGCGAAGTAGCTCACGGCGTTGATATAGAAGCAGCCGTCGATGCCGACCCGGTTGACCAACAGGCCGACGAGGCTCGGACCGAGAAGTCCCGCACCCTGCCAGGTGATCGAGTTGAGCGCGAGCGCATTGACGAGGTCCTCGCGACTCACGAGCTTGGGAATGAGCGACTGCCGCACCGGCTGCTCGAACGCCCATGCGGTCGTGGTGATGGCGCCCAAAATAAAGATATGCCAGGCTTGGATCATGTGGAGCGAGGCCAGTATCCCCAGGATAAAAGCGGTCACGAGCGAGACGATTTGAATCCACATCATCACGAGCCGCCGGTCCCAGCGGTCGGCGACGATGCCGCCAAGGAGAAAAAAGCAGAAGAGCATCCCGGTGCGGAGCAGGCTGAACAGACCCAGAATCAAGGGCGAATCGGTCAGATCGTACAGCAGCCAGCCCTGGGCGACGTTCTGCATCCAAGCGCCGACGTTCGAGACGAAATAGCTCGACCAGTACCAAAAGAAATCCGGGTAGCGCAGCGCGCGAAAAATCCCGCTTCCTCGCATCGACTAAATCCTTCCTTGTGACGGGAAAAACAGAATTGACCGCGCCGCCTCAGCCTCCGCCGGCCAACTTCTTCTGCCGCAGGAATTCCTCGGCGACGTCGCGTGGCGCGCGCTTCTCGCCGTCCACGGCGAAATTCATCCGGCGCATCTCTTCGACCGAGATCGCGCCCGCCAAGGCATTGAGTGCGCCGGCAAGCTCGGGCACGCGGCGAAGCGTCTCCTCCCGCACGACCGGCACCGCGTCGTAAGGCGGAAAATAGCGGCGGTCGTCTTCCAGCTGGACCAGACCGAGGCGCGCGATGAGGCCGTCCGTCGAATTTCCCGCGATGACGTCGACCTGCCCGTCGGCCAGAGCGCGGTAGGTCAGCGACAAGTCCATCTCGCGGACTTCGCCGAACTTGAGACCGTAGGCGCCCACGAAGCCCTCGTAGCCGTCGGGCCGCGAGACGAAGTCCTGTCCGAAGCCGGCGCGCCACTTGGGCGCGTGCTTCGCGATGTCGCTGATCGTCTTGAGGCCTAATTTCTTCGCATCGTCGCCGCGGACGAGAATCGCGAAGGTGTTGTTGAAGCCGAGCGGCTGGAGCCACTCGACATGAAAGCGCGCGGCATACTCGTTCTTGACGCGGCGATAAACCTCGCGAGGATCGGAGATCGGCGGCAGCTTAAGGATCGCCGTCAACGCCGTGCCGGTGTATTCGACGTACGTGTCGATCTCACCGGCCACGAGCGCCTCATGCGCCAGGTTACCGCCGAGATCGAAGCGCCGCTCGATCGGAAGGCCGGTTCGGGTTTCGATCGTCTGCGCGACGATCTCACCCAAGATCACTTGCTCGGTGAAGTCCTTCGAGCCGACCGCTATGCGCCGGACGGCGCCGGAATGAAAGGTGAAGACGGCAATGACAGCGGCGGCAGCAACCACTGAGCCGAGCACGGCGTACGCGTGCCGGCGGTTCAAGCGCCGAGCGCCGCGGCCGAAGCTGTGCTCGACGGTGCCGAGAAGAAAATCAGCCGCGAGCGCTAACAGCGCCGCCGGGACCGCGCCGGCCAGGATGAGAGTATTGTCGTTCATCCGAAGCCCGCGGAAGATGTAGCGGCCGAGCCCGCCCGCGTCGATCGCCGCGGCGATCGTCGCGGTTCCGACCGCGATCACGGTCGCGACCCGGATTCCCGCCACGATAACGCCGAGAGCGAGCGGCACCTCGACCTGTAGGAGGAGCTGCCGGTCGGTCATGCCGAGCCCCCTGCCCGCCTCGCGGATCGCCGGGTCGACGCCGTTGATGCCGGTGAAGGTATTGCGGATGATGGGCAGCAGCGAATAAAGAGCGAGCGCCGCGATCGCGGTGCGCGCGCCGATGCCGCCGATAATGCGCACATGAAAGAGATAGATATTGAGCGGAATGAGAAAGCCGAAGAGCGCGAGGCTGGGCACCGTCTGCATGATGTTCGCAAAGCCTAAGATCGGCTTGCTGAGCGCGGGACGGCGCGTGAGGGCGATGCCGAGCGGCACGCCTATGAGCACGGCGATGCCGGTCGACACGGCGACCAGAAACAGATGCTCGAGCGTCAGCTGCGCGACCTCGGCTCGGTGCGCGGAGAGGAACTGCCAGAGATTCATGGCGCGGCGGCGACCTCGGCGGCGCCGCGCAGGCAGGAAACGAACGCTACGACCTCGGGGTCGCGCGAGGCCAAGAAATCCGCCGGACGTCCGAGCAGCACGACGCGCCCGTCCTTCAGGAGCGCAATGCGCGACGCCAACAAAAACGCCTCGCCGACATCGTGTGTGACGAAGACCATCGTTTTGCCGAGCCGGCGCTGGAGCGAGCGGAACTCCTCTTGGATCTCGCGCCGCGTGATCGGATCGAGCGCGCCGAACGGCTCGTCGAGAAGCATGATCGGCGGATCGGCCGCGAGCGCGCGCGCCACGCCGACGCGCTGACGTTGGCCGCCGGAAAGCTCGCGCGGGTAGCGTCCGGCGAAGCGCGCCGGATCGAGACCGACGACATCGAGCAGCTCACGCACGCGCTTTTGTATCCGGTCGGGATCCCAGCCTTCGAGCCCGGGCACGACGGCGACGTTCTCCTCGATCGTGAAGTGGGGAAACAAGCCGACCTCCTGGATGACATAACCGATGCGGCGGCGGAGCCGGATCGGATCCCATTCCGTCGTCGGCTTGTCGTCGACGAGCACGCGGCCTTCGGTCGGATCGAGCAGGCGGTTGATGAGCTTGAGCGTCGTCGTCTTTCCCGAGCCGCTGCGGCCGAGCAGCACGAGCGTCTCGCCGCGGCCGATGCTGAGCTCAAGTCCCGTCAGCAGCGTTCTGCCGTCCGGAAGGCGGAAACCTGCGCCCTGGAAGTCGATGGCAGTGGATTGCCCGTTCATGGATCATCGCCCGGCATCTGGACACCGCGGCGATTTTTCACTTATAGTCGGAGGGGGCATGGAAAAGCAAAACCAGCGGCGGATTTTTTCCGCTGCGGAACTGGAGTTGTGGCGGCCGGCGGAGCGCTCGATCTGGACGGCGCGCTCGTCCGACGGAGGCGATCAAGCGCTCGCGCTGCTGAAAAGCCTTTTGGACCAGCCGCGCTGGCTGGCGGCACAGCACCTATACGACGACATCGGATCGGAGCTCTTCGAGAAGATATGTGATCTGCCGGAGTACTACCTAACGCGCACCGAGAGCGCGATTCTCAAGGAACGCGCGGAGGAGATCGTCCGGCGCGCGGGCGCCGAGTGCATCGTCGAGCTCGGCGCGGGCACGTCGCAGAAGACCTTGCTGCTGCTGGACGCGCAGGTGAAGCAGCACGGCGGCGGCGTCTTCGCTCCGATCGACGTGAGCCTGGCGAGCCTGCGCGTCGCGCGCGACAGCGTCGAGCGGAATTTTCCACAACTAATGTTTCACGGGCTTCACGGCCTGTACGAAGAGGGCATTGCGGCGATCGAAAAGGATCTGCCGACGTTGTTCGTTTTTCTGGGCAGCACTGTCGGCAACTTCGACTATTGGCAATTCGAAACTTTCTTTGGCCACGTGTCCCGATCGATGGGGTTCAACGATTATTTTCTTCTCGGCGTGGACCGCGTAAAAGACGTAGACCTGCTCAGAAAAGCCTACGACGACTCGCAGAAAATCACCGCGGCATTCATCTTGAACGTCTTCGAAAACGTGAATCGAATCCTGGGGAGCAACTTCGATCAGACCAAGATGCGTTACGAGCCGCGATATAATACGGAGTGGCAGCGCATCGAGATGTACGCGGTGGCGACGGAGGCGCAGCAAATTCACGTTCCGGCGCGCAAAATCGACTTCTCGTGGAATAACGGTGAACGGATCCTTGTAGAGATCAGCCGCAAGTTCGACCCCGAGCAGCTGCAGGCCCAACTCCGCTGCTTCGGTCTCGATCCGGTCGCGCACTATACGGACAAAAATAATTGGTTCTCGCTCGTACTGTTCAAGAAGACGGCTCGCCGCTAACCGACCTCGACCCAGCACTGCTCGTCCACGGACCGCAGCACCGCGGCGACGACCTTCTGCGCTTCGAGTCCCTCGCGAAAGCTCGGCACGGCGGGCGCGCCGCTTTCGATCGACTCCGAGAAGCGGCGCGTCAGCTGCGCGAAGAGGAACTCGCCTGCGACGCGGGACGGATCGGCGAGGTTTAGACCGCGCGTTAGACGCTCCGGGATTTCCAGCGGCTGGAACTCCGCGTTGACGCCGCGCACGCCGGAAAGCCTGCCCACGACCCAATCGGCTCCCTTACGGTTGACTGCGACCGCAAGGGCGCCTTCGCCGCCGAAGATGCGGATGGATTGGAATAGGCTGCCGCGCGCGACGCCGCTCACGTGAAGCGACGCTTGGATTCCATCGCCTAACTGAGCGAGAAACATGCAGGAATCCTCGACTTCCACATTCCCCGTACCGCTGCCATCGGGGAGCTTTCTTTGACCGTGAAACGTCGTGGCCTGGGCCGTGACCTTTTGGAAATCGCCGACGAGCCAGCGCACAAGGTCGATCATGTGCACGCCGGTGTCGCCTAAGACACCGAAGCCGGCCGTCGCCTTGCGATGACGCCAGCCCATGGGCGTGTCCGGCGCCATCCTCCCCTCCGTGAGCCATGTCGCCTCGACGTGAAAGATTCTTCCGACGAACCCTTCCTCCAGCAGCTCCTTCATGCGGCGCACGGCAGAGATGCCGCGGAAGTTGAATGCGGTCATATGCACGCGGCGCGCCGCTTCGGCTCGCGCGAGCATCGTCTCCGCCTCGACGACGTCCAATGCCAACGGCTTTTCGCAAAGGACATGCAGTCCGCGCTCGACGGCTTCGACTGCGATCGGCCGATGCAGATTCGGCGGCGTCGCGATGCTTACTGCGTCGAGACCCGACAGCGCGAGAAGATCGCGGTAGTCGGCGTAAATGTTCGGAATGGCGAATTCGTGCGCGAGCTTCGCGGCTTTCGCCTCCGAGCGCTGGCAGAACGCCGCAACTTCGCAGCCGCTCGCCTGGTACGCGAGGATGTGATTGCGGCCGTAGCCGCCGCCGATCACACCGACACGGAGTTTTTTGTCGGCCGTCATCGCAAAAGCCTCCCCTGCGGGATCGGTCCGCCGAGCTGCCCGAGC
>DASWZY010000180.1:0-1719 GCA_036407055.1 Binatia bacterium | reverse complement strand
GCGACGCTGGCCGCGGTCGAAGGCGGCAACGTCGATGCCGGCTTCGTCTACAAGACCGACGCGGCAATTTCGAAAAAAGTGAAGATCGTCTATGAAGTGCCGCTCGACAAGGGGCCGAAGATCACGTATCCGGCGGCGATCGTCAAGGCATCGAAGCACAAGGATGTCGCGCGCGATTTTATCAATTATCTGTCGAGTCCGACCGCAAAAGCGGTGTTCCAGAAGTACGGCTTCGTCGTGCTGAATTAAATGTCCGCGCCGCAAGCCGTATCAAATATTTTGATTGCGGCGATCCGACTTTCTGATCGCGCCGATCGAATTTTTCGATCGTTGTTATTTAAAAATCTGATCGCGTAAGCACCTGCACACCCGCGTTTGCAGGCTGTCTCCAACCTGCTATGGTCCGGCTAGTATGACCGCCGCCGACCCGCAATTTTTCACCTTCACGCTCGCGCTGATCGGCATCGTGGTCATCATCGCGGCGCTGCTCTCGGGACTCATCGACAAAAGCGACGTGCCCCAGGTCGGCGTCTTCCTCGCGCTCGGCGCTAGCCTCGGTCCGGCGGGGCTCGGCCTTCTCGACGTGCAGCTCGATTCGCCGAAGCTCTTCATCGTCGCGACGCTGAGCCTGACGCTCGTCCTTTTCACCGACGCCGTCAGTCTGCCGATTGCCGAGGTCAGACGACACGCGCGGCTCGCCTTCGTCGTGCTCGGGCCGGGGACCGTGCTGAGCGCGCTCCTGATCGCGCTCGCCGGATGGTATCTGCTCGACCTCCCGCCCGCGGCGGCGGCGATTCTCGGCGCGGCGCTCGCCTCGACCGATCCGATCATGCTGCGCGGCCTTGTGCGGCGTCCGGGGCTCTCGGATAACGTGCGCCTCGCGCTGCGCCTGGAGAGCGGTTTAAACGACATTGTTCTCCTGCCGATGATTCTTGTCGCGCTGCCGTTTTTGAGAGACGGCAGCCCGCTCGGTCCCATCGATTGGGCGCGGGTCGCGCTCGATTTCCTTTTGCTCGGTCCCGGCGCCGGGATCGCCGTGGGACTGCTTGCGCTCGCGGCGCTCGACATGATCCGGCGCAAGATCGGCGTCCGCCGCGATTACGAGTCGCTCTATTCGCTCGGCGTCGCGTTCGCCGCATACGCGGCCGCGGAATCGGTCCACGGCAGCGGCTTTCTCGCCGCTTTCACGGCGGGGCTCACGATCGCGGCGCTAGACCTCGACCTCTGCGACTGCTTTCTCGAATACGGCGAGACCACCGCCGAGATGGCGCTGCTGTTCGCGTTCGTGCTTTTCGGCAGCTCGCTCATCTGGACCGGCTTCAGCGTGCTTACCTGGCCCGTTCTGCTGTTCGCGGCGTCGGTAGCGCTGATTCGTATCCTCGCATTTTTCCCGGCGCTCTCCACGATGCACCTGCAGCCGAAGGAATGCATGCTGATCGCGTGGTTCGGCCCGCGCGGCTTGAGCTCGCTGCTGCTCGTCCTGATTGCCGTCTTCGCCGGCGCGCGCGGGAGCGAGTACTTGTTTCATGTCACGTGTTTCGTCGTGCTGTTTTCCGTCGTGCTGCACGGCGGCTCGCTGATGTTTCTCGGAAGGCGCCCGCGCAGATTGAGCGAGCCCGCCGCGGCGGCGGTCGATGCCGTGTCTATCGACCATCCCGCGCAATACACACCGGCGGATGGATCGAACGACCGCATAAACATCGACGCTCTCAAGCGGCT
>DASWZY010000179.1:0-12419 GCA_036407055.1 Binatia bacterium | reverse complement strand
GCGCGGCCGCGGTTGATGCGCGTGAGCGCATCGACGAACTCTTTCAGCACCGGGCTGTCGTCGAGCATGAAGGTATTGATCGTGATGCCGCGGCGCGTCACGCGCTCGGCCTCGCGCAGCGTCTCCTCGGCGGCGCGCTGGCTGATGCCGCCGAAGCTGAGCGGCCATTCGCAGTAGAGGCGCCCCTGGCGGCAATATGCGGTCGGCTGGCCGTCGGTGATGATGATCATCTGCTGGTTCTGGCTCGGCTTGCGGTCGAGCATCTCCGAGGCGAGATGCAAGCCGTCCTGGAGATTCGTGAACGGGTCGCCCATATTCCAGGTGGCCTCGGGCAGGTCTTTCGCCTTGAGCTCGACGGCGCGCGTGAAGAAGCCGACGATGCCGAAGTAATCGCGCGGGTGCATCGCGCGCATGAGGCTGTCCATGGCGAGCGCAACTTTCTTCGCCGCGGCGAAGCGGCCGTCCCAGCTCATTGACCAGCTCATGTCGAGCAGCAGCACGGTGGCCGCGCGCGTCGAGTGCTCGGTGTCGTAGACCATGAAGTCTTCGGGGCGCAGTCGGATCGGCAGGCGTCCTTCGGCGAGCAGCGCGCTCTTCAGGGTGTCGATGATGCTGAGGTGCAGCGTGTCGCCTTGGGCGTAGGGCCGGCTTTGCTCGGTCAGTTGCTCCTGCGAGCCGCGCTTACGGATCGAGTGACGCCCCAATGCGTCGCGGCGCAGCTGCTCGAAAATATCGCGCAGCGCGAGCTGGCCGATGCGGCGCACGCCGCGCGGGGTGAGCTCGAAGTGGTCGCCGCGCGCGGCGACGTAGCCGTCCTCTTCGAGCATCGATTCGAGGCGTGAGACGCCTTCGAAGTCCTTGAGGGCCTGCTCGCCCAGAAGCTTTTGCAGAAGATCCAAATCGATCTGGTCGGGGCGCATGCTCGAGAGCTGCCCCTCGAGCCGGCGCAGATCCTCCAGCCGGTCGATCAATTCCTGCGCTTCCTGAAATTGCAGCGACTTCTGCCCGCGGAAAAGGTTCCCTTCACGCCGGATCGAGTTTTCGAGCCGGCGAATCTGCTCGAGCATCGAAAGCAGCTCTTGAAATTTGTCGGCCGCCTGCTGATTCTCGAAGTCATATTCGGCGAGCCGCTCGACAGCGTCGCTCGTTTTGCCGGGGAGGCGGTCGAGAAATTTTTTCTTTTCTTCGATCTGGGGATTGGAATCGCCGGCTTGCTCCAGCGTCTCGCGCTCCTCGGCGACGATTTCGTCGAGATCCTGCTTGACCTGATCCTGCGCCGACTGGAGGCGGTACTGCTCGTACAACTTCCGCATCTCGCGCGCGACCTGCGAGAGCAGATCCTCCATACCCGGGACCTTGCTGTCGCCCTGCTTGAGGCCGCGCTGCATCAGGCGCCGCATCGCCTGCTGCAGGTCGCCGGTGTCGTTCATGTACTCGTTCAGTTGATCGAAGACGTTGTCGGACTGGACGGCGTCGGCGGGGGTGCGGTCCCAGCGGCTGTAGCGGAACTTGCGCATAATCAGGCGTGAGGCGTGAGCCGTGAGGCTTGAGGGAGAGCTGTTTTCACTCCCGCCTGTGCCTCGCGCCGCGCGCCGTTTTACTTCCCGTACGTGATCCTTCCCCCCTCGATCTCTTTATTGAGCTTCTGATGGAGGTGCAGTCCTTCCAGAATGAATTCCGTCGCGGACGCCATGAGCGCCGGCGACTCCATCGGACCGAGCGTACGGAGCGCCTCTTTGAGACCCGGGATCTCTTTGATGCCTTCGAGATAATCCTGCGACGGCATGACATCGGATACTTCGACGCCCCAGCCGGAGTTGAAGTAATCGATGACCTTCTGCAGCGAGCTGACCGTGAAATATTGATCGAAGACTTTGAGGATCGCGCGGTTGGCGAGCTTCTCGACGAGATCGTCTTCCTTCTTGTCTTCCCCGACGTATTCCATCTCGATCTTTCCGCTCGTCGACGCCAGCACCGCGTGGAGATCGCTCACACGCGGCACGACCTCGGTCTCCTTCAAACGCAGGGCGCGCTTCTCGGCGTTGCTGATGAGACTTTCGTAATTATTGATCGTCACGCGCACGCTGACGCCGGAAGACTGGTTAATCTCGTTCGACTTCCGCGCCTCGAACGTCATGTGGCCGAGAATCTCCTTGACGAACTGCGGCACGGTCACCGCGTGGCTGCGGTGGCTCATCGGCGCCGATTCCTGCTCCATGATCGCCACTTCGTCCTGGATACTCTGCGGGTAGTGCGTGCGGATCTGGACGTCGAAGCGGTCTTTCAGCGGCGTGATGATGCGGCCGCGGCTCGTGTAGTCTTCGGGGTTGGCGCTCGCGACGATAACGACGTCGAGCGGCAGACGAATCTTGTAGCCTTTGATCTGGACGTCTTTCTCTTCCATAAGGTTGAAGAGACCGACCTGGACTTTTTCCGTCAGGTCGGGCAGCTCGTTGATGGCGAAGACGCCGCGGTTGGTGCGCGGGATGAGCCCGTAGTGGATCGTCTCCTCGTCGGCGAGGTAGCGTCCCTCGGCGACTTTGATCGGATCGATCTCGCCGATCAGATCCGCGATCGAGACGTCCGGCGTCGCGAGCTTCTCGCCGTAGCGCTGATCGCGGCCGATCCATTCGACCGGCAAGGCGTCGCCCTGCTCGGCCGCCCGGCGCCGGCAGGCGCGGCAGATCGGCTCGAAGGGATTGTCGTTGATCTCACAACCCTGGACGATCGGAATCCGCTCGTCCAAGAGCGAGACGAGTCCGCGAATGATCCTCGACTTTGCCTGGCCGCGCTCGCCCAAAAAGACCATGTGGTGACCGGAAAGGATGGCATTTTCGATATCGGGAATGACCGTCTCGTCATACCCGAGAATCCCCGGCAGAATCCGCTTGCTCGTCTGCAGACAGTGGACCAGGTTTTTGCGCATTTCCTGGCGCACCGTAAGGACTTGCTGCCCGCTTTTTTTAAGCTCGCCTAAAGTTCTTGGCTCGTTCACGCTATTGCCTCCCTCCCAGCTAGTAACATAAAGCATGGACCTCCAAGACGGAAGAAGTCGCAGGCAAATTCTGCGCTTGCGCCGTTACGCATTGGCGGCCATCGCTTGAAGAAACATCGGGCTCAGACGGTCGTAATTATTAAAAAGATGCTCCGGGATGACGCGTGTCTCGCCGATCACCGGCATGAAATTCGTGTCCCCTTCCCAGCGGGGCACGATGTGCCAGTGAAGATGGTCCTCGACGCCAGCGCCGGCGGTGCGGCCGAGATTCATCCCGATGTTAAAGCCCCCGGGAGTGAATGCGCGGGCAAGAACGTCGAGCGACAGTTTCAGCAGGTCGCTGAGGTCACGGTATTCAACATCCGGCAACGCGGCGAACATCTTTTCGTGCCGTTTGGGCGCGATCAACAGATGGCCGTTGTTATAGGGATACTTGTTCAGCATGACCATGGAGTGGGCGCTCTGCGCCAGGACCAATTCCGCCCGCGGATCTTTTCCCTTCGGCTTCTCGCAGAAGATGCAGCCGGCCGGCTTTTCTTCCGCGATGTAGGCCATCCGCCACGGCGCCCAGAGCTGCTTCATTCGGTGCCCTCGGGGACCGGCTTGCCATCGACCCGGAGGCGCAATTCCTTTCCGACTTTGAAGAAGGGCACCCGCTTGGCCGCCACGGAAACGATCTCGCCGCTCTTCGGATTGCGGCCCTCACGCGCGCGGCGATGTTTGACGACGAAGCTGCCGAAGCCGCGAATCTCGATGCGCTCGCCCTGGCCCATCGCGTCGACCATCGCGTCGAAGATGGCGTTGACGATCACTTCGGAATCGCGGTGCGATAGATGAGGAAATCGTTTGTTGATCTCGTCGATCAGGTCCCGTTTCGTCATATCAGTCCTCCGGCAGAACGGATGTTCCCGAACGGTTTGCGAGCAGGTGTCAACGAATCCGGTTCACGGCAGGAAAGAAGGGGACCATTCGTAACGAAGGCCGAGGCTTTCGTGTTTCGTCCAGCCCCGGAGCCACGTCGACGACACCATGTCCATCCAACCCTTCTGTTCCGCCCGGGAATAGACGACCTGCGGCTTGCCTTTCATACCGACGCGCTTGGCCGCCAGTTCCACCGCGTCCTCCATATTACCTAAAACATCCACCAATCCCAAACCTTTAGCCTGCTCGCCGGAATAAACCCGGCCGTCGGCCAGACTTTTCACCTTATCCTCGGTGAGGCGACGCCCTTTGGCGACGGCGCGGACAAACTGCGCATGGACATTGTCGACCAGCGCTTGCAAGATAGCCTTTCCTTCCGGCGTCAGCGGCTTCAGCGGCGATCCGATATCTTTGTTCGCGCCGCTTTTCACGCTGTAGCCCTGGACGCCGATCTTCTTCAGCAGCTCCTCGACGTTGCCCAGCTGCATGATCACGCCGATGGAACCCGTCAGCGTACCCGGATTCGCGACGATCTTGTCGCACGCGCTGCCGATGTAATAGCCTCCCGACGCCGCCATGCCGCCGAACGAGGCGATCACTGGCTTTTTTTTCTTGAGCTTCTCGATCTCCTCGTAAATTTCCTGCGTCGGCGCGACCGCGCCGCCGGGAGAATCGATGCGCAGCACGATCGCCTTGATGCCGCTGCTGTCACCAAACTGCTTCAGCGAGTCGATAATATCGCGCGAATCGTTGATGGTGCCTTCGACCTGAACCACCCCGATGCTGTCGCCGCCGAGCGCGGTGAGGACGCCGGCCTCGCCGCCGGTAAGATAGGCGTAGAAGAACACCGAGACGAAGAAAATCAGGACGAGAACGAGGAGAATTCCCAATCCTCTGAGCAAGGAACGCAAGCGGGGCATCGCGACCGCAATCCGCTATTGCGGATTCCCCCCCTTGCCCTTTTCCGCCGGCCGCGGCTCCTCGTCGCGGTCGAGACGCAGCTCCTCGTTCAAGATCGCCTCGAACGAGAAGCGGCCGCCTTCTTTTTCGCGCTTGAGATAATTCTCCATCTCCTGGCGCTCTTCAGTCTTTTTCAGCGCGCGGATACTGAGGCCGAGCTTGCGCTCGTGCGGATCGACGTTGATCACCTCGGCTTCGACGCTGTCGCCGGGCTTGAACAAGCTCGACGGCTTGTCGACGCGCTCGGTGCTGAGCTGCGAGACATGGATAAGGCCTTCGATGCCCTCCTCCAGCCGGACGAAGACGCCGAAGTCCGGGACGCTCGCAACCTCGCCTTTCACCTTCGAGCCTATGGGATACTTCTGCGCGATCACATGCCAGGGGTCGGTGGAAAGCTGTTTGATACCGAGCGAGAAGCGCTCGTTCTGCACGTCGACGCCGAGTACCTTGGCTTCGACGACATCGCCCTTCTTGTAAAGCTCCGATGGATGCTTGACCTTCTTGGTCCAGTGAAGGTCGGAGACGTGCACGAGACCGTCGATGCCTTCCTCGACGCCGACGAAGATACCGAAGTCGGTAACGCTG
Organism: Binatia bacterium; assembly: GCA_036407055.1. Classification (GTDB taxonomy): domain Bacteria; phylum Desulfobacterota; class Binatia; order UBA9968; family UBA9968; genus JAJPJQ01. The sequence continues at coordinate 6,958 of DASWZY010000179.1, read as the reverse complement.
CGGACGGGTCCCTTGACGATCGTGCCGACGGGATATTTCTCCTTCGCCTGCTCCCACGGATTCGGCATGACCTGTTTGAGGCCCAACGAGATGCGGCGGTGGTTCGGGTCGACATTCAGCACGATCACTTCCACCGTCTCACCCACCTGCACGACCTTGGAGGGATGCGCGATCTTTTTGGTCCACGACATCTCGGAGATATGGATCAACCCTTCGACGCCTCTCTCCAGCTCCACGAACGCGCCATAATCGACGAGGCTCACGACCTTGCCTTGCAGGCGCGTCCCGATGGGATATTTATCCGCGACCGTGTTCCACGGGTCGGGCATGATCTGCTTCATGCCGAGCGAAATGCGCTCGCGCTCGGCGTCGAACTTGAGCACCACGACTTTGATGCGCTCGCCTACCTTGACCATCTCCGACGGATGGCCGATGCGGCCCCAGGACATGTCGCTGATATGGAGTATGCCGTCGATGCCGCCAAGATCGACGAAAGCGCCGTAGCTCGTGATGTTCTTGACGGTTCCTTCGAGAATAACGCCTTCTTCGAGAACCTTGAGAATCTCCTTCTTCAGGCTGTCGCGCTCTTTCTCGAGCAGCGCGCGCCGCGACACGACGACGTTGCCGCGTGCGCGGTTGAACTTCAGGATCGCGAACTTGTCGCGCTGGCCGAGGAACCGATCGAGATTCCGCGTCGGGCGGATATCCACGTGCGAGCCGGGGAGAAACGCCGCGACGCCGAGATCAACCTTGAACCCACCGCGGACTTTGGCGACAATGACGCCTTCGACTCCGCTTCCGTCCTGCGCTGCTTTCTCGATATCTTCCCAGACTTTCATGTTCTCGGCGCGCTGGCGCGAGAGCACGATGCCGCCGCCTTCTCCTTCGGACGAGTCGAAGTAGACATCGATCTCGTCACCGACCTTGACCTGTGGCTTTCCGTCACGATCGAGAAATTCGTGCAGTGGAATCTGCCCCTCGGACTTGTAGCCGACGTCGACCATCACGTGCGAGGAGGTTATGCCGACGACTCTACCCTTGACGACTCCGCCCGGCTTTACCGTGCGCAGGCTTTCCTCGAAGAGTGTCTGAAAATCGTCGGCTGTTGGGTTGTTGGGTTGATTATCCGCCATTAGATTGTTTTCCTTCCTTATCTAGTCTTCTTTTTGATCTCTTTCATGATTCGCTCCACGACTTCATCGACGGTCATTCCGGTCGAGTCGAGTCCAATCGCGTCTTCGGCCTGACGAAGCGGCGCGTGCTCGCGCTCGCGGTCGCGCCGGTCGCGCTGCTCCATCTCCGCGACAGTCTCCTCCAGAGTGACCTCTTTGCCATTGCCTTTGAGCTCGGCGAAGCGCCTCCGCGCGCGCTCGCCGGAACCTGCCGTCAAAAAAACTTTTACCTCGGCTTTCGGAAACACCACTGTGCCGATATCGCGGCCCTCCGCGACGATGCCGCCGCGCGCGCCCATCGCGCGCTGCAGCTCGACCATCCGCTCGCGCACGAGCTTCAGCGCCGATACCTTCGACGCCGCTTGGCTCAGCTCGGGCGTCCGGATCTCGCCGGCCACGTCGCGGCCGTCGAGAACGACCTTCGGCCCGCGCGCGTCCTCGTGAAGCTCGATGTTGGTCGCGGCGAGCGCACCGCGCAGAGTATCTTCGTTTTCGAGCTCGATTCCGTCGCGCGCCGCCTTGAGCGCGAAGGCCCGGTACATAGCGCCGGTATCCATATACGTATAACCTAGCTTTTTTGCCAACCTTTTTGCTACCGTGCTTTTCCCCGCCCCCGCCGGCCCGTCGATGGCGACGATGATCGGTTTCACTTTACGCGCCGGCAATCCTTTCCAGCATCCGGAAAAACCCCGGGAACGAGATGTCAGCGCAGGCGGTATCGTCGATCTCGACACCGCCATCGGCGCAGAGTCCGGCGACCGCGAGCGACATCGCCACGCGATGATCGCCGGCGCTCTGGACGGCCGCCCCCTTCAACCTTCCGCAACCTTCGATGATCATGCCGTCGTCGCGCTCCTCGACGTCGACGCCGAGCCGCCTGAGCTGCTCGGTCATAACCGCGATTCGGTCGGACTCCTTATACCTCAACTCCCTGGCGCCGCAAATAGCCGTTACACCCTGGGCCAGGGCCGCGGCGACGGCCAGAATCGGGTACTCGTCGATCGTCCGCGCGACCATCTCCGGGCCGATATCAATGCCTTTCAATTTCGTTCCGCAAACCCTGATATCCGCCACCGGCTCGCCGGCGGCGGTGCTTTGATCGAGCATCTCGATCGACGCTCCCATGCGGCGTAAAATATCGATCACACCGGCGCGCGTCGGATTACAGCCAACGCCGCGAAGGACGACATCGGAGCCCGGAATCATCGCCGACGCCGCCATGAAGAAGGCCGCGGAGGAAAGGTCGCCGGGGACGCTGATGTCCATAGGGACAAGCTTGTGCCCGCCTTCGACGGAAACGGTATTGCCGCGCGCTTCGAGCTTGGCTCCGAGCGCCCGCGCCATGATCTCGGTATGATCGCGCGACTGCTGCGGCTCGTCGACGGTCGTCACGCCTTCGGCCTGGAGCCCGGCAAGGAGTATCGCCGACTTTACCTGCGCGCTGGCGACCGGCGTCGCGTAACGAATACCTTTGAGCGCTCCGCCGTGAATGTTGAGCGGCGCGCGGCCGTCGCTGCTTTCGATGCGCGCGCCCATCTTTTCCAGCGGCTCGGCGATGCGCTTCATCGGCCGGCGTCTGAGCGATGAATCGCCGTCGAGCGTCGATACGAAATGCAGGCCGGCGACGATGCCGGCAAGAAGCCGCATCGTCGTGCCGGAGTTGCCGCAGTCGATCGTATTCTTCGGCGCGGCGAGCCCTTCGAATCCTTTGCCTTCGATCCTAAGCAGCCGATCGTCGCCGGAGATCTTCACCCCGAGCGTTTTGAAGGCTTCGATCGTGCTGTGGTTGTCCTCGCCGCCGGAGAGATTGGCGATGCGGCTCGTGCCGTTCGCGATCGCGGCAAAGATGACCGCGCGGTGGCCGATCGACTTGTCGCCCGGGACGGTCAGTTCGCCTTGTAGCGGCCGTTTGACCGGCTCGATCCTGCGCGCGCCGCGCTGTGTAGCCGCGCTTAAGATAGCCGCCTCCTCGCCTCGTTCGCGAGCGCGAATTCGCGCTCGAGCTCGGGCCCTTTGCCTTCATCGACGAAGCGCTTCAACTTTTCGAGCTCTTTGATGTAATCGGCCAAGCCGCCGCTCACCGCTTCGCGGTTGAGCAGGCAGATATCGCGCCAGAGCTCCGGCCGGCTCGACGCGATGCGCGTGAAATCCTTGAAGCCGCCGCCGCAGTATTCGATGACTTCGGTCGAGTTGACGCGCGCGCGATTCATCATGTTGACTAGCCCATAAACGAGCACGTGCGGCAAGTGGCTCACCAGACCGAGAATTTTGTCGTGCGTGTCGATATCGAGCTCCTCTACTTTGGCGCCGACCTTCTTCCACAGCGTCGAGACTTTCTCCAGCGCGACCGGATCCGTCCTTTTCGTCGGCGTCAAAATACAGCGCGAGCCGATAAATAAGTCCGCGCGAGCGGGCTCAGCGCCCCACTGCTCCCCCCCGGCGATCGGGTGCGCGCCGACGAACGGCATCGAAAGCGGCAAAATGTTTTCCATGTTGTGGACGATCTCGGCCTTGACGCTCCCCACGTCGCTGACGACGCAGCCGGGCTGCATGTACGGCAAAAACTCTTTCGTCAGTGGCGCGGTCGCGGCAACCGGAGTGCCGAGCACGAGAAAATCGACGCCGGAGGGAAATTTATCCGGGCTAAGAAAATAAGCATCGATGATGCCGTGGTCAAGGGCGTAGCGGAGATTCTTCTCGCTTCGCCCGTAGCCGACGATTTCCTCGACCAGCCCATGCTCGCGCGCGGCGAGCGCGAGCGACGCGCCGATGAGGCCTACGCCGGCCACAACCATCTTGTGGAACAGCGCCGCCATTAAATCTCCCTCCCGACGGCGGCGGCGACCCTTTTCAAATCCTCCATAAGCGCGGCGAACTTTTTCGGCTTGAGCGACTGCGGGCCGTCGCTCAGCGCGACCTCAGGATTCGAATGGACCTCGATCAACAATCCGTCCGCGCCGGCGGCGACCGCCGCCAACGCCATCGGCGCGACGAGGTCCCATCGCCCCGTTCCGTGGCTCGGGTCGATGAAGACCGGCAGGTGCGAGAGCTGCTTCAGCACCGGCACGGCGCTCAGGTCCAGCGTGTTGCGCGTCTCGGTTTCGTAAGTCCGGATGCCGCGCTCGCAGAGAATGATCTTGCGGTTGCCCTCGGCGGCGATGTATTCGGCGGACAGCAGAAACTCCTGGATTGTCGCGCTCAAGCCCCGCTTGAGCATGACCGGCTTCCCCAGCTTCCCGACTTCGGTGAGGAGCTTGAAGTTCTGCATATTGCGCGCGCCGATCTGGAGCACGTCGCTGTAGCGGGCTACGAGGTCGAGATCGCGCGGGTCGAGCACCTCGGTGATGATGGGCATGCCGGTCACCTTGCGCGCGTGCGCGAGGTAATCGAGACCTTCCTCGCCGAGGCCCTGGAAGCTGTACGGCGAGGTGCGCGGCTTGAAAGCGCCGCCGCGGAGAAACGTCGCGCCGGCCTGCTTCGCCGGTAGCGCCGATTCGAGCACCTGGTCGCGCGATTCGACCGAGCATGGCCCGGCCATGACATGAATTTTTTTGCCGCCGATCTCATGGCCGTCGATGGCGATGATCGTGTTGTGCTCCTGGAACTCGCGGCTCACGAGCTTGTAAGGCTTGAGGATCGGCAGGACCTTCTCGACGCCGGGAAACGATTCGAGGCTCTGGTCGGCCAGCAGCCGCTCGTCGCCGATCGCGCCGACGATCGTGCGCTCCTTGCCTTCCGAGACGTGCGCGCGCAGGCCGAAGCTCTCGATGCGCTCGATGACTTTCTCAATCTCTTCCGGCTTGAGATGGGGCTTTAAAACGACGATCATCGAAATCCTTACGCGCGACCCGCGATTATACCTTTCAACTCATTTATAAATCTAGCATTCTCCTTGGCCGTTCCGATGGTCACGCGGATATATTCCGGCAGCTCGTAGCCGCCCATCGGGCGCACGATGACGCCGCGCTGGAGGAGCTTCTGAAAGATCGCGGCGCCGTCGCCGACGCGGAGTAAAATGAAGTTCGCCTGGCTCGGCACGTGTTCGAGACCGAGCTTGGCGACCTCGCGCGTCAAGTATTCCATGCCGGCGCGATTCGCCTCAACGGTGCGCTGGACGTGCTCAGTATCGTCCAGCGCGGCGATCGCGCCCCATTGCGCAATGGAGTTCACGTTGAACGGCTGGCGCACGCGGTGCATGAAGCCGATCACCTCTTTCGGCCCGACGGCGTAGCCGAGCCTTAAGCCGGCGAGACCGTAGAGCTTGGAGAAGGTCCTGAACGTAACGATCATCCTGTCGTCGGCCTGATACTCGATCGAGTTGGGATATTCGGGATCGGTCACGTATTCGAAGTACGCCTCGTCGACGACGATCAGCGTCTCGGGGCCGACGCGGCCGAGCAATCTTTCCCATTCCTTCCTTTTGAACGACGTTCCCGTCGGGTTGTTTGGGTTGGCGAGAAAAACGATGCGCGTATTCGCCGTCGTCGCCTCGCCCATCGCTTCCAGATCGTGCGTCAAATTCTTCATCGGCACGATCTTCGACACGCCGCCCGCCGACTTGACGACGAGATTGTAGATTGCGAAAGCGTGGCGCGCCATGACCGCCTCGTCGCCGGGGCGCATGAAAGTCCGCACGGCAAACTCGATCAATTCGTTCGAGCCATTGCCGAAGATCAGACGGTCTTCGGCGATGCCGAGCTTCGCCGCGACGGCGCGCCGGAGCTGGTAACAATCTCCGTCGGGATAGAAGTGGAGAGCGCCGAGTCTCTCGGCGATCGCCTTCACCGCCTTCGGCGAAGGCCCCAGCGGGTTCTCATTCGAGGCGATCTTGATGGCATCTTCGATGCCGTACTCGCGCTCGACCTCCTCGATCGGCTTTCCCGGCTCGTAAGGAATGAGCGAACGAACGTATTCCGGCACGCGGTCGAGAATGCTCATACGGCCGCCGGATAAGAGCCCAAAATTTTGATGAAGAGACAAATCTTTTCCAACTTCTTGACCGCCTTCTGAATCCTCGGCTCCTCGCTGTGCCCTTCGAGATCGAGGAAAAAGAGATACTCCCACGGCTTTTGCTTCAGCGGGCGCGACTCGATCTTGCTCAGGTTGATCTTGTTGCGCGCGAAAGGGTCGAGCATGCGGTGCAGCACGCCGATCTCGTCCTTGACCGAGAAGACGATCGAGGTCTTGTCGTCGCCGCTCGGCTTGGGCGAGCGCGCGCCGATCACGAGAAAGCGCGTGATATTGTTCGCCTGGTCCTCGATGTTCCGCGCGACGATCTCCAAGCCGTAAAGCTCTTTCGCCAGCGCGCTCGCGATCGCCGCGAGACTTTCGTCCTTCGAAGCCATCTGCGCCGCCTGCGCCGTGCTCTGCGCCTCGCTCACGCGCGCGCTCGGATGATTCGCCGTGATCCAGCGGCGGCACTGCGCGAGCGCCTGCGGATGCGAGACGATCTCGCGGACGTCCTCGGCCTTCCCCGAGTGTGAAAGAAGGCAATGGTGCACGTCGAGGACGATCTCGGCGCAGATCTTGACGTCGGCCTCGACCAGCATGTCGAGCGTGTGCGTCACGATTCCCTCGGTCGAATTCTCGATCGGCACGACGCCGTAGTCGACGCGGTCGAGCTTCACTTCCTGGAACACATCGGGGATGCCCGCCATCGGAACGTATGTCGTCAACGAGCCGAAGCGGTCGCGCGCCGCCATGTGCGTGTAGGTCGCCTCGGGGCCGAAATAGGCGACGGTCAGCGGCGCTTCGAGCGAGCGCGACGCGGAGAGGATCTCGCGGTA
>DASWZY010000178.1:0-5095 GCA_036407055.1 Binatia bacterium | reverse complement strand
ACCTGGCAGCGGCGCTCGTACGGGCTCAAGCCGAGATGCGTGACGATCACGCGCACCGGTTCGCCGTCGATCTCGACGTCGGCGTCGATCGCGCCGCGCGGCTCGTGGCGCCCGATCGTCATGTCGAGCTGCTCCGCATTCAAGATGCGAAAGCGGGTCAGCAGCGTGTTGCCGAAATGCCCGTTACGCCGCTGAAGAAAGCAGCCGGGCACCGCGTTGAAGCCTGTCGCCGCGGCAAGATAGTTCGCCTGGTGCGATTCGACCCTGCCGTCGGATTCAATATGCACCTCCTGAAGCCCGACGATATCGGCGGCGCTGGCCTTGACGATCTCGCCGATGCGCGCCGGATCGCGCTTGCCGTCGAGGCCCAGGCATTCGTGAACGTTGTAGGAGAGCGCGGTGAAGAGCGCCATGGCGGATCAGCGAACGTGCTCCGGGAGCTTCGGGGGCGTCTGCTTTTCCTCGCCGCGCTGCTGCCCGACGCCGAGCCAGCGGCGCACTGTCGCGGCGACGAAGAGCAGGAGGCCGAGGACGACCGCCAGATAGATGAGCGTGAAGCCGCTCGGATCTTGCATCATCTCTACCAGCTGACTCGTGAAGAGCGTGATGCCGATGACGCCGGGGGTCATGCCGACGACCGTGCCGAGCACGAAATCGCGGAAGCGGAGCCGCACGGCGCCGGCGGCGAGGTTCACGATCGAATACGGCGCGACGGGAATCATGCGGATCGTCGCGACCGCGAGAATGCCGTGCTTCGAGATGAGCCCGTGGAGCCGGTTCCACCGATAGCCGGTGAACCGCATGACGGTTTTACGGCCGAGACGATAGCCGAGCGCGTAGATCGCCATCGCGCTCAGAACGCATCCGGCGAGAGAATAGGCTAGCGCGGTCCACGGGTCGAACGCGAAGGCCGTGGCGGCGATGAGAATCGTCACCGGAAACACCGCTAGGCCGGCGATAACGTAGCCGGCCAGAACGACAAACGGCGCGGCGGGATGGTTCTCCAGCGCGCCTTCCCAGTTCGCGATCGTCGCGACGTCGACGTAGTCTTTCAAATCCGTCAGGCGCCACGCCGCCGCGATCGCGAAGAGCAGCACGAGCAAGAGCACGCCGCGGAGCAGCGCGCCGCTCGAAAATCCACGCTCCTCCGGCGGCACGATTTCCTGCATCACCTGCTCGGGCGCGGTCGGGGCCTCCGGATCGATCACGGCGGAATCGGGAATCATCCGGTCGAGGAGCTCCGGCACGGTCGCGTCGACTTGATTCAGCGTGCGCTCGGAGCCGCCGCGGAGGCTCTCGATTGCGGCGATCAGCGAATTTTTTTCGCTTACCGCCGCGGCGACCTTGTCCGGCGCGACGCCGAGATGCTCGGCGAGGAGCACATTGCGAAATTTATCGATTTCGGCTACGACCTCCGCCCGGCCTTCCGCCTCGAACGCGAGATCGCATTCTGTGTCCAGGCCGAGCGACCGGTTGGCGACGTTCGCCGAGCCTACCCGCACGAAGCGGTCGTCGACGACCATGACCTTGGAATGGACCGACAGACACGCGTTGTCGAGGCCGCACATGACCGGGCAATAGACGGCGAGCCGATGATGCCGGTCGCCCGCCCTTAGGCGCTTCAGCAGCCGCGCGCGCAGCACGTCCATCGTCGCCTCTTCGAGCCAGCCTTCGCTTTTCTCCGACGTGACGATGACGATCTCCGGCCCGTCCGGCTCTTCGAGACGGGCCGCCAGCGCGTCGCCTACGACGGCGGAGGTCAGGTAAAGATTTTCTATGAAAATCGATTTCCGCGCGGCCGCGATCGCGTCCTTGAACAGCGCCTCGATCTCACGGATCGGCGCGCCGTTCCTGCCGTAGGGCGGATCGGTGCGTGCGATGCCGACGTGAATGTCCGTGACGTCCGGCTTTAACGCCGCCGGCCAGGCATCGCGGCGGTTAACGGGCGGCGGGCGCAGCCGCTCGCCCGTGGTGTTATACCAGCGCTCGCGGGCGTAATCGCCGAGAACGCGGGCCGCATCGCCGTCGACCATCAGCTGGACGTCGTGGTGCGGCGGCAGGTCCGTGCCGTCGAAATCCTTCCGCCATTCGAGCTTCGCCGGATGCTCCGGCGTGTCCCAGCGCCCCTTGGCAAGGTCGAGGCCGCCGACAAAGGCGACCTTGTCGTCGATCACGACGACCTTGGAGTGATGCGAGGCGCCGAGCGGGTGCTTCGCGTCCATCTCGAAGCGGATGCGCGAATGCTTGCCCCAGCCGACGTTGAACTTGGGCGGGGAGTCGCGCTTGAGCGCGGCGTAGATCGCGGCGAAGTTCCAGATGAGGATGTTGAGCCGGAGTCGGCGATTGCGCCAGATGAGCGATTTGAGAAAGCGGCCGAGGTCGCGCGCATGCTTTGCGTTCGGCCGGAGCGAGATGCGGCTGTCGAAGTCCCAGCCGACGATCAGAATGGATTCCTCGGCGCGCTCCAGCGCATCCGCCAGCGCGGCGAAATAGGCCGCGCCGTCGATCAGGAATTTAACGCGATCGGCGTGCGCCAGCTTCCAGCAGTTCTTTCCCTGGCGGAGGATTGCCCCCGGCATAGGCCTAAAAGTTTAACAGACGAGCCCGAAAGCTCCAGACGGGTAAATCCCTAATCGGGCAGGGTTTATAAGTATTGCCGCCCCTTCAGCGGGTCTGGCACCTTCAGACCCATTTTGAGGATCAAGGGGTCGACCTCGCGGATGAACTCCGCGCGCGCCTGGGAGTTGGAGCGCCGCTTCAAGCCCCAATGAATGTACCGCTTATCGCGCGTGGATTCGGAGCGGCCGAACATATCGAGCGCCTTCACATACCAGAAATCCACCGCGCCCTGGGCTTTCTCCTTCGATTCGCCGCCTTTGAGCGCCATCTCGGCGGTCTTGCTCTCGCCGTAGCCGATGTGGCCCATCTCCTCCTTGACGATCTTCGGCAGGATCTCTTCGAGCGGCCGGTAGGTCGAGCCGAAGAATTCCTCGAGCTGGTAGCGCCCGACGCGATCGATCAAAAAGCCGAAAACGGCGAAGTCCTCCCAGGTTCGAATGATGCCGCGAAAAGCGTCGAGATAGCGGTCCTTATTGGGCTGGCTCAGCACCGGCGATACGTCGACGCCCATATCTCCCGCGACGCGCGCGATTTTGCGGAAATGATCGACCTCCTCGGCCGCCGTCCGGGCGACGACCAGCTGGTCGGTCTTGCTCGGCGCGCTCGGGAGAATGTCCTTCACATATAAGTGCGGACCGCCGATCTCGCAATCCGCCTGAATCGTCAGCACGCGCCCGAGCAGCTCGCGGTACTCGGCGTCCATTTTTTCCAAGTCTTTCAAGCCGATTTTGTCCCTAAACATGATGCCTCCTGCTATAAGTTTAGACCTTTTTTTAGGAGTACCAAGATGGGTCCGTTGAAGCATTTGGGCGGCAACTGCTATGGTCGGAAGACCATGGACTTAAAGCATTGGATTAAAAACTTACTCGCAATATCATCAATTTCTCTTGTTCTGTCGCCCGCGCCGGCGCGCGCGGACGAGATTCTCGTCTCGGCGGCGGCGAGTCTCACCGACGTTTTGAAGGAAATAGCCGGCGGCTATCATGCGCAATCCAAGCACACGGCCAGGTTCAACTTCGGGCCGTCCAACGGCCTCGCGCGGCAGATCGAAGAAGGCGCGCCGGCGGATATATTTTTCTCCGCCGATCTCATTCAGATGGATAACCTCGACAAAAAGGGCCTGCTGGAGCCGGGCACGCGGAAAAGCCTGCTTTCGAACCAGCTCGTCATCGTCATGCCGGCCGATTCCAAGCTCGCGCTGTCCTCGCCGAAGGATTTGTTAAAACCGAATGTCAAACGGATCGCGCTCGCCGAGCCTTCGGTGCCGGTCAGCGCCTACACGACCAAATATCTGACCGAGGAAGGTTTGTGGGAGCAGGTCAAAGCCAAGATTATTCCCGTCCAGGACGTCCGCGCGACGCTGGCCGCGGTCGAAGGCGGCAACGTCGACGCCGGATTCGTTTACCAGACCGACGCGGCGATTTCGAAAAAAGTGAAGATTGTGTACGAGGTGCCGCTCGACAAGGGGCCGAAGATTACGTACCCGGCGGCGATCATCAAAGAGTCCAAGCACAAAGGCGCCGCGCGCGATTTCATGAATTATCTCTCCAGCCCGGCCGCGAAGACGGCGTTCCAGAAATACGGCTTCGTCGTGCTGAATTGAGGCGAGCGCATCGGGCGCAAACAGAAGAGTGGCCACTTAAAATGTATGGTTCGGAAAGACGATTTCCCCTCCGGTGACGATTACTATTTGCGTGGTGACTTCCCGCGCCTGGATTTTTCTCAGCGCCTCATTAATCTCACTGCTTCTTCATAATGCCGCATGGCGTCTTCTTTTCTTCCCTGCTGCGCGAGAGCGCGGGCGAGTTGCTCGTGGATCTCGGCCACGTTCGGCTCTCTCGCGATCGCACGTTGAAAGTGTGAGATGGCGTCGTCGAGCCGGCCCTCGCTCGCGAGCAGCTTGCCTAAATTGTAATGCGCCCGCGCATGGTTCGGATCAATTTGGATCGTACGTATGAGTTCCGCTCGAGCCTCATCGGTTTTACCGCGGTTCATTAAGAGCAGCGCGAGATTGTTGTGCGTATCCGCGTCTGTTGGCTCGATTGCTGCCGCGCGGCGATATTCTGAGATTGCCTCGTCGATATCACCTTTCCTCGCGAGAAGCCGCGCGAGATTATAGCGCGCTTCGGCGTAAGCCTCGTCAAGCGAGATGGCCTTCCGATAGTCTGCCATGGCGGCTTCGATATCCCCTTCGGCCTCCACGGCTACGCCCAAATTATAGTTCGCGACGCTGGATTCAGGCATTACCGATACGGTGTGCCTCCACAGTGTACCGGAATCGTGCCAAATGAATGCCTGCCTCCAGGTTGCGAGACCGAGGACCAGGAGCAGTATCGACCCGCAGGCGAAGACCATGTGCGGTCTCTGAATTTTGAAAACAAGCTTATAGCAGCCAACTCCGGCAAGAAGCGCCCACGCCAAACAAGGAAGGTAGCTATACCTATCGGCCACGAATTGAATGCCGCTCTGGGCGAAA
>DASWZY010000177.1:0-7154 GCA_036407055.1 Binatia bacterium | reverse complement strand
GATCTGGATTCTGAGCACGTTCTTCAAAGAAATGCCGTACGAGATCGAGGAGGCGGCGCTTGTCGACGGCTGCACGCGCGCGCAGGCGCTCAGGCGAATTGTCCTCCCGCTCGCCGCTCCGGGCATCTTCACCGCGGCGATCCTCGTCTTCATCTACGCCTGGAACGAGTTCTTCTTCGCGCTGATTATTCTGACATCGCCGTCGCTCCAGACGCTGCCCGTCGGCATCGCGCTCTTTCCCGGCGAATACACAATCCCGTGGGGCGAGCTTGCCGCGGCGTCGGCGATCGCGACGCTGCCGCTGATCGCGCTCACACTCCTCTTCGAGCGCCGCATCGTCCGCGGCCTCTCTTCCGGCGCTCTTAAGGGTTAGCGAACGCGAAAACTGCCTCGGCGACCGGCGCATCGGCCGATAGTCGTAGATTTACCTGCATCCAGTAAACATCTGCATTGACCCAACCTGCCCCGGAGCTAGAAGGGAAGAAGCAGCGGTTCTGCTGCAATCAAATCCAAAGAAAGGGGGTGAGTAAATGTCATTGAAAACATTGCTCGCCATTATGTCTATCGTCCCGCTTATGGGGCTCGCCGCATGCAGAAACAATGCGCGCGACAACAGCTCCAGCAGCAGCCCAAGCGCTTCCTCCAGTGGCACGGCCAGCACCTCGCCAAGCACGTCGAGCTCGCCGGGCACGGATACCTCGCCGGGCGGCTCTGCATCGTCCGGCCAGAGCTCGTCGAGCTCGCCGATGGATTCCGGCGCCGGCTCGGCGGCAGGCTCAAGCTCGGCCGGCGGCGAATCGGGCAGCTCGAATGCAGCGGGTCAGCACGGATAATTGAGCCAGGAGTAGTCGCAGCTTCGCTGCGACTTTCACCCAGCCGCGAACATAGCACGGCTGGAGACAAAAAGGCCGCCGGCATCAGCCGGCGGCCTTTTTTGTTCATTCGGCGCTCCCCGCAGCTACTTAGTCGTGACGATAATAATCGTACCAACCGTTGTTTTGCGCGACGTCACGCCTATCGCGCCTCAGCTCCGCCGTGTCGCGGCGCAGCTTCGCCTCGTCGTCGCGAACCTGCTGCTCGTCCAGGGCAAGCTGCCGGCGTCCCGCGCCGTACCGGAGATGCCTGTTATAAATGTCGCGGTCGCGCGTCAGCTGTTCCTGATCGCGGTCGATTACCCTTTGATCGTGGCGGATCTCGCCGCGGTCCTGAGCGTGAACGGGAGCGGAGAAGCCTATCAGAGATCCCGCCAGCAATCCGCCGACGACGATATTTTTATACGCCGATTTCTTCATACTCCCTCCTTGCGAGTTTAATCGGCCCGAACGGCCGTCGATGATTAAAAGGAGCAACGGCCGTGCCATGAAAAGTCCCCACTTCATGGCCACATTTTCAGCACGAAAAAGAGGGCGGGTGAAGAATGGTAGGAGAGAGGAAGATTCTTCCTTGGGGCAAATACCGGAGGTGTATCAACTTACAAAAGCGCCGCGGCTTCCTTATCGAGAAACCACGACAATCTTCCGTTCGTCGGCGCTACGCGCGCGGCGGGAAGATCGGCGCCGTCGTGCAGCATTTCTTTCACAACACCGGCTTTCGATTTTCCCGAGACGAGAAAGGCGACTTCGGCGGCGGAGTTCAAGAGCGGCAGCGTGAACGTGATGCGGTCGGTCTTGAGCTTCTCGACATATGTCGCAATCACGAGCCGCTCTCTTTCTTCAAGCGCGGCGCTGCCGGGAAACAGCGATGCCGTGTGCCCTTCCTCGCCGATGCCGAGGAGAATGAGATCGAAACGTGGGAACACGCTCGGCGAGAGCGCGAAGAAATCGCGCAGCTCGGCTTCGTACGCGGCGGCGGCTTTTTCGGGCCCGCGCTCGGTCTCGATGCGGTGAATGTTCGCCTGCGTTACGGGCACGCGCGAGAGCAAGGTCTCGTAGGCCATGCGGTAGTTGCTGTCGGGATGATCGGCCGGTACCGAGCGCTCGTCGCCCCAGAAAAAATGAACGTGGTCCCACGCGATCTCCGAGCGGAATTCGCTACCGGCGAGCGCCGCGTAGAGAGCGCGCGGCGTGTTGCCGCCCGACAGCGCGACTGTGAAGCGTCCCGCGCCGGCGATTGCTTCTGCGGCGCGGCGCACCCACTCCGCCGCAGCACTGTGCGCGAGATCCCCGATGCCGGCGCAGACAATCTCTTCGCGCCGCGTCGTCATGACCGGTCCTGGGCGTGTGCGCCGTAATACGCCGCGCCGCGAAGCGCCGTCTCCTCGTTCAGGATAACCTGGACGGGGATGCGCGCCAGCAGCTCGGCGTACCGGCCCTTGCCGACAAACGCCTTCATGAACGTGCCGTCGACGAGCTTTTTGAGAATCTTCGGCGCGATGCCGCCGCCGACGCATACGCCACCAAGCGCCTTGGCTCTGAGCGCCAGGTTCCCCGCCTCGGCACCGTACGACGACGCGAAGACATCGAGCGTCTGCACGCAGATCTCCGCCTCGCCGGCGAGCGCTGTCAGCGCAATCGCCGCCGTCGGATCCTGCTTCGCGAGACGGTCGGGCAGCCACGCGGGCACCTCGTAGCGGCCCGAGTCCTTGAGAAAATTATAGATGTTGAAAATCCCCGGACCGGAGATCACCCGCTCGCAGCTGACATGGCCGAAGCGCGCCGCGAGATACGAAAGCAGCTCGATGTGCTGCGGCGTGTGCGGCGCGTAGTCGGCGTGGCCGCCTTCGGAAGCGAGCACGCGGTAGGCGCCGGCCGCCGGATACAGAATCGCCTCTCCGAGACCGGTGCCGGCGGCGATCAGGGCCATATTCGCGCGCGGGTCGCAGCTGCCGACGTTCAGCACGCTGAATTCGGAGCTGTCCAGCGTGCCCGCACCGTAGCCGGTCGCCTCGAGATCGTTCAGCAGCGCGACGGAGCCTAGGCCCAGCCGCCGCGCGAGCGCGCGCCCGTCGATGAACCACGGCAGGTTCGGCGTTTTGACGGTCTCGTCGATTATCGGTCCGGCGATACCGAAACACGCCGCCGCCAGCGCCGCCGGATACGCCGCGGTGAAATCGTCGAGGACCGCCTCGAGCGAAGGATAGCTTTTGCTGGGATAAGTTTTCTTGGCGCCCGCGACGAGCTTTCCGTTCTCGAGGGAAAAGACTCCGATCGTCGTCTTCGTCCCGCCGATGTCGCCGGCCAAAATCATAAAAACAGTTTCGCGTTCCGAGTTTCTAGTTTCGGGAGCAAAGAGGCCTCCGGACTCGAAACCCGAAACTTGAAACTCGAAACTGGATCATAATTTCCGCCAGTGGTGGCCGTCTTTTTCGATGAATGCGTCGGCCTCTTTCGGCCCCCAGCTTCCGGCCGGATAGATGGGTATGAAATCGCTGCGCGTCTTATGCCACGCATCGATGAGCGGCGTAAGAAGGCCCCACGCGAGCTCGACCCAATCCTGGCGCGTAAAAAGCGTCGAGTCGCCGCGCAGCGCGTCGAGCAGCAGCGTCTCATAGGCCTCGGGCGGCGCGGCGCCGAAGGCGACTTCGTAATCGAAGTCGAGGCTGAGCGAGTTGACGCAGACCTCCGGTCCCGGCGGCTTGACCTCGAATGTAAGGGAAACGCCTTCGTCGGGCTGGATGCGCATCACCAGCACATTCGAGCCGAGTCCGTCGATCGCCGCGCACGATTGGAAGAACGACAGCGGCGGTTTTTTGAAGTGGATCGCGATCTCGGTGACGCGCTTCGCAAGCCGCTTGCCCGAGCGCAGATAAAACGGCACGCCCTGCCAGCGCCAGTTGTCGATCCAGAGCTTTAGCGCCGCATACGTCTCGGTCGTCGATCCGTGGTCGACAGCTTGCTCCTGGCGGTAGCCGGGCACAGCCTTGCCGTTAATCTCGCCGGGACCGTATTGTCCGCGCACGGCCTCGTCGGGCGGGATCGGCCGGATCGCGTGGAGCACCTTCGCCTTCTCGTCATGCACCGCGTCGGCGGCGAAGAACGCCGGCGGCTCCATCGCCGTCATGCACACGAGCTGCAATAGATGATTCTGAAACATGTCGCGGAGCGCGCCCGCCTGCTCGTAATATCCGCCGCGGCTCTCGACGCCGACGGTTTCGGCCGCGGTGATCTGCACGTAATCGACGTAGCGCCGGTTCCAAATCGGCTCGAACACGGCGTTGCCGAAGCGAAAGACGAGAATGTTCTGCACCGTCTCCTTGCCGAGATAATGATCGATGCGATAGATCTGGCCCTCGTCGAAGAATTCGTACAGCTCGTGGTTCAGCCGGCGCGCGGTCTCGAGGTCGGTGCCGAACGGCTTCTCGACTACGAGGCGCGTCCAGCCGCCGGTTTCCTGATGGCGGCCGGCGAGACCCGCAATCGCGATCTGACGCGTGACGGGCGCGTACTGATCAGGGGGAATCGCGAGATAGAGCACTCTCCTGCCTTCGGTGCGGTGCTCGCGCTCGAGGTTGTGGAGGCGGTCCTTCAACCGCAAATAACTCTCCGGCTCGCGGTAGTTGGCGGGGATGTAATGAAGCAGCGCGGCGAAGCGCGCCCATTCGGCATCGTCTCCGATGCCGCCGCTGGAGAAGCGCTCGACGGCCTCGCGCATCTGGCGCCGGAAGTCGTCATCGCTCACCGCCGAGCGGGCGCTGCCGACGATGAGGAGCCCCTCGGGCATGCGCCGGTTCAAATAGAGATGATAGAGCGCGGGGATGAGCTTTCGCTTGTTAAGGTCGCCGGTCGCGCCGAAGATCACTAGCGCGCTGCGCTCCGGGTGCGCGCCGGCGCGCGCGGAGTCGCGCAGGGATTCCATCGTCGCTTCCACATTCAATCCTTCTTGATCGCGTGCCCGCCGAACTCGTGGCGCATCATCGCGAGCAGCTTGTCTGTGAACGAATCCGAGTCGCGCGAGCGCAGACGCTCGAGTAGCGAGAGCGTGATGACCGGCGCCGGAACGTCGAGATCGATCGCCTCAGACGCCGTCCAGCGCCCCTCGCCCGAGTCGTCGACATACGGCTTGATGCCTGTAAGCGCTGGGTTGTCCTTAAGGCCTTCCGCGATCAAATCTAGCAGCCACGAGCGCACCACGCTGCCGGTGCGCCACATCTCCGAGACTTGGTGGAGGTCGAGATTGAATTCCTTTTTCCGCTGCATGATCGCGAAGCCTTCGGCGTATGCCTGCATCATGCCGTACTCGATGCCGTTGTGGATCATCTTGACGAAGTGGCCGGCCCCGCT
This sequence comes from Binatia bacterium, assembly GCA_036407055.1. Lineage (GTDB taxonomy): Bacteria > Desulfobacterota > Binatia > UBA9968 > UBA9968 > JAJPJQ01. The sequence continues at coordinate 1,935 of DASWZY010000177.1, read as the reverse complement.
GGGCCCGACGTGGCCCCAGCCCTTATCGGCGGCCGGCGCGAGCGTCTGAAAAATCGGCGTCAGCCGCTCGACGGCGCCGCTCGCGCCGCCGACCATAAGGCTATAGCCTTCTTTCAGACCCCAGATGCCGCCGCTCGTGCCGCAATCGATGTAATCGACACCCGACGCCTTCAGGTCGTCGGCACGCCGCATCGTGTCTTTGTAATTACTATTGCCGCCGTCGATGACGGCATCGCCGCTTTCGATGGAGCCCTTGAGCGCGCTGATTGTTTCGTCGACGGGCTTTCCCGCAGGGACCATAAGCCAGACGGCGCGCGGCGGTTGTAGCCGCTCGACGAAATCCGCCAGCGAATGCACGGGGAGCGCGCCGACCGCGGCCACACGATCGACCGCTTCGCGGCTGCGGTCGTACGCCACGATCTTATGTCCGCCGCGCACAAGCCGCTCGGTCATGTTGGCGCCCATTCTGCCGAGGCCGATCATGCCGAGTTCCATGGAATTCTCCTTCCCTTATGCGCGCACGATGTCGAGCACTTGCTTGAGGCCGCTTTCGGTGTCGCGGCCGAGATTGATCCTGAGTACGCGGCGGCGGCGCTGCTTGAGCGCGGTGAAGTCGCCGAGCGCCTGCGCGCGGATGAGCGCGCCGAACGTGTAATCGGTCTCGGGCACCGGCAGATCCTCCGCGGGCTCGTCGACGAGCTGCAAGACAAGCACGGAGTTCGGGCCTCCTTTGTGCAGCTGCCCGGTCGAGTGAAGGAAGCGCGGGCCATAACCCATCGTCGCCGCGAGGCGCATGCGGTCACGCAGCGCGGTCGAGAGCGCGCTCAGCGCCTCGGTATTACGCGCGCTGGGATTTAAGTAAGCCTGGACGGAGACGTAATCGCGCTCCTTTTTCTTTCCCAGCCACGACGAGATCTCCTGGCGCAGCGCGGACGGGCTCGCCACGGAAACCTCGTCTTTCGCCTTCGCTCCCCTTTCGCCGTCCTTCTTCGCCATCGCCTCTTTGGCTAGGTCTTTCGCGAGCTGTACGTCCGGCTGGTTGAACGGATGAATGCCGATCGCGGCGCCGGCGGCGGCGACAGCCGTCTCCCAACGGAAAAATTCCTGGCCGATGTCGGTCTTCCTGCCGACATCGATGCGCGCAACGGGATGGCCGGCGTGCTCGAGCGCTTTCACCTTCGCGTCGAGATCCTTATCGTCGCCGTCCATTCTCAGGTAAACGAAAAAGCGGTCGCCGTCGTATTTCTCCGGCGCGGCCGGCGGCTCGGTAGCGACGGGGACGATGCCTTTCTTGTCCTTACCGGTGCTTTCGGCGATCAGCTGCTCGACCCAGGTGGGAAACGCGGCGATGGACGGCGATGCGATGAATGTGACCTTGTCGCGCTTGGCGAGAGCGAGCTCGCCGAGCGCGGCGCCGAGCGCTAGCCCGGGATTGTCCGCGCCGTTCGTAGTTGCCTTGGCCATGCGACGCGCGCTTTCGAGCACCGCCGTGATGTCGACGCCGATCAGCGCCGCCGGCACGAGACCAAAGGCCGTGAGCGCGGAGTAGCGCCCGCCGACGTCTGCCGTCGCCTGGAACACCGCGCGAAATTTTCTCTGGTGCGCGAGTTTTTCGAGCGGCGTGCCCGGGTCAGTGATCGCCGCGAAATTCTCGCCGGGAGCGGATTTCGCCTCCCCAACCTTGCGCCAGAAATAGAAGAACAGCGAATTGCTCTCGGTCGTCGTGCCCGATTTGCTCGAGACGAGAAACAGCGTGCGGCCGACATCGATCCTTCCTTCGACCGCGCGAACCGCCGCGGGATGCGTGCTGTCGAGGACGATCAGCTCGGGATAGCCCGGCGCGTTGCCGAACGTGCGCTGAAAGACCTCGGGCGCGAGGCTCGAGCCGCCCATGCCGAGCAGCACGACGTGGCGAAAGCCGTCGGCCTTGACCTT
>DASWZY010000176.1:0-2653 GCA_036407055.1 Binatia bacterium | reverse complement strand
TTATTTCGATCGTCAAAGATATGGGGTAAACTTCGGTTATCACTATGACCTTGAAAAGGCTCAAGGGAAAAACTGGAGTTATAACGGTCATCGCGCGATTGCCGGATTCTTGGTGACTTTGCCCGCTGATATCCGTGCTACAACGAATATTGAATACCATGCCCGCGACTATCTCGGGCGCAACCATAGACAACGCCGCTTCGGAGGAGAAGGCCGAATCGACAACGAAACTACCGCGCTCTTCAGCTTGGCAAAAGACATAACGCCGAACATTACCCTGACGCTCGAGAATCTATGGAATAGCGACCGTTCGACCATCTCCGACTATACGTACAGACGAAACGTCACTTCTTTCGGCCTAACGTGGCGCTATTATTAATGCGAGGTGGAATCATGAAATACCGTCTTCTCATCATCGCTCTCGCATCGATGGCATCTAGCGCCTACGCCGGCGTCGGCGTCGTCACCGGCGTTCAAGGCGACGCGACGGTGCGCCACGAGACCGCGCCGCAGACGAAAGCCGTGCGGTTCAAGGACGAAGCGTTCTGGCTCGATACGTACAACACCGGCGCGAAGTCCGGCCTCAGGCTTCTCGTCCTCGACAAGAGCGTCATCACATTGAAGGAGCTGAGTCAGATGCAGCTGCGCGAGGAGAACGCGACGCCGGCTCAGCCGAAGAAGAAAAACGTCGTCAATCTCGTTTCCGGCGCCGCGCGGACCGTTGTGGAAAAGGACGCGCTCAAAGATTCCGATTACGAGATCCGCACCAGCCGCGCGATCGCGGGCATCAAGGGAAGCGACCTCATCGGGGTGATCGGGACTGCGCTGAATGATCAACTCCAGCGCGCGGGACTACCGCGGGTGCCGAATAATAATTGCGTGGCATTCGTTACAGGTCCGGGCTCGACTTCGGCCGTTGTCGCGCCGAATGTTGGCAACACCGACATGGGACCATTGGATTTACTGATCGTTTGCGACCAGTTCACGCACAATCCGGTGACGGCGAACCAGTTCGACGACATCTCGAACTTCCTGCCTCCGACGGATCCGCCGCCCGATTTACCGCCACCGCCGGATGGCGGCGGCGGGCCGCCGATAACGCCGCCAGGATTTCCGCCGTCATCACCACCGGCGAGAAACAGAGACTAAGCGGTCGAAACGCAATTGCATAAAAAAAGCGCAGCGGACACCCGCTGCGCTTTTTTATTTCTCTGCTGCTAAATTAGTTTAATTCTTCCCGTGGCAGCGCTTGTATTTCTTGCCGCTGCCGCAGGGACACGGGTCGTTCCGGCCCGCCTTCATGCCGTCGCGCTTTGCCTGCGCCGGCACCGCGGCCGCTTGCTCGGGTCCTCCGTGGCTTAAAACTATGCGCTGTGGGCGCTGCTGGACCTGCTGCACCTGCATCTCCTGGACGGCGCTCTCGCGCGCCATCTCGATGGTGAAGAGCTTCTGCGCGACATCTTCCTGGATGCGGTGAACCATCTCCTCGAACATCTCGAAGCCTTCTTTTTGATACTCCTGAAGCGGGTTTTTCTGCCCGTAGCCGCGCAGCCCGACGCCCTCCTTCAAATGGTCCATGTTGAGAAGGTGGTCTTTCCACAGCGCGTCGATCGTCTGCAGCATGATGATCTTTTCGAGCTGCCGAAGCATCGGCGCGCCGAACTGCTGCTCCTTGCGGTCATAAGCGGCGACGACCTTCTCGACGACGGTCTCCTTCAGCTGCTCCGATGTCATCTCTTCGCGCTCTTTTTCCGCCACGTCGAGGCGAAAAGCGAATTGACGATACAGCGTGTCGCTGAGCGCATTGTAATCCCACTCGGCTGAATCGGTCTGGTCGTCGGCGTGGCGCTCGGCGACCTCCTCCGACAGCCCCGCGGCGATGTCGAGGACCTCTTCCTTCAAGTCCTCCGACTTGAGCACCTCTTTCCGCTGGTGGTAGATGACCTCGCGCTGCTTGTTCATGACGTCGTCGTATTCCAGGAGGTGCTTGCGGATATCGAAATTGTGCGCCTCAACCTTTTTCTGGGCGTTCTCGATCGCGCGCGTGACGAGGCCGTGCTCGATCGGCACGCCCTCCTCCATCCCGAGCCGGTCCATGATGCCCTGGATGCGCTCGGCGCCGAAGATGCGCATGAGATCGTCTTCGAGCGATAGATAAAATCTCGATGATCCGGGATCGCCCTGGCGGCCGGCGCGGCCGCGCAGCTGGTTGTCGATGCGCCGGCTCTCGTGCCGCTCCGTGCCGATGATGTGGAGCCCGCCGGCGGCGGTGACTTTGGTTTTTTCCTCGGCGCAGAGCGCCTCGTATTTTTTGAGAGTGCCTTCGAAGCTCTGCTTGTACGCCTCCGGCGCCTTCTCGAGCTCTTCGCGCACTTCTTCGACGATCTTCACGTACTCCTGGCGCTTCGCCTCGTAGTTATGCTGCGCCTCTCGGATCGCCTCTTCGTACGGGACACGCACCGCATCGCAGTGCTCCTCCGCCTCTTCGAATGAGCTGCGCGCCTGCTCGTATTCGGCGACGTCGGCCGAATGCTCGCCGCGCGCGAGCACGGCGTTGCCGACGGCGAACTCGTAGTCGCTCACCCGCTGCTCGTAGTTGCGCCGCGTCTCGTCGAGCGCTTCCATGATTTCCTTGCGCCGGCCGTTGCCTTCC
>DASWZY010000175.1:0-1939 GCA_036407055.1 Binatia bacterium | reverse complement strand
GCTGGAAATAAAATTCGACGAGGCGACCTACGCGCCGGAGCATAACCAGGGCATGGCCGAAGGGCGCTGGGACCTGACGCTCAGCAGCGCGGACACGATGATCGCGCGCAATACGACCGACGGCACGGACTACGTTCTCTTCATGCAGGCGGAGGAAGGGCTTACGGCTACTCTCGTCGGGCGGCCGGGTGTGAATTCGCTGGAGCAGCTGCGCGGGCAGCTGCTCGCGGGCGATCCGGGCGATTCGAACCTCGATCTGATCAGAATGAAGATTCTCCGCAGCCACGGCATCCGCGAGAGCGATTATAAAATCGACATCATCGGCAGCTCGCCGAAGCGCCTGGAGGCGTTTCTCGCCGGGCGCGTGGCCGCGGCGATGCTGACGCCGCCGTCGACGGAGAAGGCGCTGGCGGCGTGCGGCGTCGCGCTCGCGCGCGCGGACGACTACGTGCCGGGCTGGACGCGGCGCACGTGGCTCGAAGCGCATCGCGACATTATTATCCGCTTCATCCGCGCCTGGGCCGGGGCGACCGACTGGATGATGGAAGAAAAAAATCGCGGCGAGGCGGTGCGCCTGACGATGGCGAAAGAACATATGGACCGCGAGCGCGCGGAAGAGGCGTGCGCGCGCGTCGTCGCGAAGGCGCGCATCAACCCGCGGGCGATCCGCTCGGTTATGGAATTGCGCATCGAGATGGGCGTGATGAAGCCGGACGTCGGACCGGCGGAAAAATTCTACGACGCGGGCTATTGGTCGGAGGCGACGGGATTGCCACCGCCGGAGCCGGCGGGGTTGCCGCACACAAAATAGATCCGATCCTCTCCTCCCCAGCGAGGGGGGCGGGCCTGAAAACCGCAGACGTGGGACGCGCGGCTTTCGTAAATTACCGTCGTGAGAATTATTACTACTGAATGGTGACGGCAGAGCCGTATCGGCTGCGGTTGGAAGGCCCGCCTACTGAGCTACAACCCCATCTTTCCCGGATTCATGATGTTGTTCGGATCGAGAATCTTTTTTATTCCCCGCATCACTTCCAATCCGTAGCCGTGCTCCTCGGCCATGAGCGGCGCGAGCTTGACGCCGACGCCGTGGGTGTATTCCATCGAGCCGCCGAGCTGGTGCACGAGGTGCAGCAGCTCCTCGACGGTCTCCTCTAAATTCAGCTGTGCGTCCTTTTTGCCCGCGCCGTCGATGCGCAGCGGCATCGAGAATAATTCCGGGCGGATCCATAATCCGCTCTCGACCGCGTCGACGCCGCGGCGCTTGACGATCTCGAGCGCCGCGTTGCGAAACGGCAGCACCTGGGAGGCGGGCAGCGCGACGTGGATCCAATCGCGATAAATACCGTCGCGGCCGCGCTCGCGCCGCGCGCGCCGGTTCTCGGCGAAGCGGCGCGCGATCGAGTGGCGCTCGGCCCAGAACTCCTCCGCCTGCGCGTCGGGCAGCCGGCTGCCGCCGGCGGCGTCGAGGATCGCGAGCGCGATTTTTTCCTCCGCCGCGACGACTTCCTTCGCGCCCTCGAACGCTACGTAGAGCAGCGCGCCGTCGAACTTGTCCTCGTTGTCGCCGAAGTCGATCACCGCCGGCTCGACGCCGCGCTTGAAGATCTCGCGAATCGCGTTGTAGCCGCGCTCGAACGCGTCGAAGCCGTAGGCGCGGATGATGCTCTTTTCCGGGCGGACGAAGATGCGGATCGCCGCTTCGGTCACGACGCCGAAGCAGCCCTCGCCGCCGATGAAGAGCGCGTTCAAATCGATGCCGGCCGACGATTTCGGCACGGCGCGCGTGCGCAATATTTCGCCGTTCGCGAGCACGACTTCGAGGCCCATCACCTGCTCGCCCATCGAGCCGTACTTGCCCGCGCGGTAGCCGACGCTGTTGGTCGAGATCGCGCCGCCGATCGTCGCGACCGGCAGCGTCCACGGGTCGTGGCCGAGG
>DASWZY010000174.1:0-18873 GCA_036407055.1 Binatia bacterium | reverse complement strand
TCTTCCCTTTATAATCTCCCAGCGACAAATGCTTTCGGGAATCTCATATCTCGAATTTAAATCGCATAATCGGAAATTTACGTACCGAGCGCATATTCGCAGATTTCTATTTCAAATCTCCCACGTCGTATTTGAGATCTGAGCATATGAAATTTGAAATCCAGCAGCGGGTGTTCGCGGCTGGCTGCCGCGCGCGGCCTTCCCATTCCTACTACCCCTTCGGGAACGGTACGATGCTCGAAAATTTCTTCACCACCGCCTCGCGCAGCTCGCGGCTGGTACGCGAGGTCTTGGGAAATTTGTCGCGCCACGCGAACGGCCGCACGGCGTAAAACACCGCGCGGCTGTTGGTGTGGTCGCGCGCCTCGCGCTTCGACGGCGACATGCGCGGATCAAGCGGCGTCGACCAGCAGCCGTCGATGAGATCGATGTTGGTCGCCGGGTCGACGCGCGTCATCATCGCCCACATGACTTCCTTGATGTTGCTGGGATCGATGTCCTCGTCGACGACCACGACATAGCGGCCGTTGCGCGCCGACGACGAGCAGGCGAGCGCCGCGAGGCCCGCCTGCTTGGCGTGGCCGGCGTAGCGCTGTCTGATCGAGACGACGCAGAGATAGGACGTGTGATTGTACACGCCGACGATGTCCTGAATGCCCGCGCTTTCCAGCTGATCCCAGAGAATACCCGCCGTCGGGTTGGCGTCGATCTTGACCGCGCCGGGCCAGAGCGGCGCCTCGTCTTCGAGAATCGGGTCGTTGCGGTGATAAATCGCCTTCACCTTGATCACCGGCTGCATCTCGCCGGTCCCGATCGTGCCGCCGGAATAATATCCGGGCCATTCGCCGAACGGCCCTTCGGCGCGCGACTCCTGTTTTGGCGGCGGCACCTCGCCTTCGAGGGCGATCTCGGAGCTCGCGGGAATCGGCAGGCCGGTATGCGGGCCGCGGATGATATCGACCGGCGCGCCGATGAGGCCGCCGGCGTGGTCGATCTCCGACTGGCCCCAGGCAATCTTCGTATGCGAGAGCGCAAACACCATCGGATGCTGGCCGAACGTGACGACGACGGGGCAGCTCTTGCCCTGCTCCCAATACTTCATGCAAACGAGCCGGCCGTGCTGCCCAGGGCTCATCCAGAGGCCGAGCAAATTTCTCTCGTGCAGCTGCATTCGGTACGTGCCCATGTTGATGAAGCCGCCCTCGATGTCGGCGTTGATGAGACAATCGCCGGTGCCGATGTAGCGCCCGCCGTCCTGCTCATGGAAGCGGAGCGCCGGGAACTTCAAAAGATCGACGCGGTCGCCTTCCATCACGTTTTCCATCAGCGGCGAAGTCTTCACCTCGCGCGGCGGAATCGGCTTGGTCGACTTGATCTTCCGCGCGATGGCGCGCACCAATTCGAGCTTGGTCATCTCGGTCGAGAGACCGAACGAAAGCGCGACGCGCTTGTAGGCGGCGTACGGCAGGCTCAGCACGCGGTGGCCGGCGGGATAGCCTTTGATTTTGTCGAAGATGAGCATCGGCGGCTGCGGCACGAGCTCGGCGGTCGATTCCACGAGCGCGCCGATCTCGCCGTCCCAATCGGCGCCGTCGATTTGTCTCCAATCGCTGACTTTTTTCGCTGCTTCGACGAAAGTCCTTAAATCGTGGTACGCGAGCTGTTCCATTTCCTTGTTCTCCTTATTATTCCTGCACGATCGAGACCGCTTCCTTGATGCCGTTGCGCGCGATCTCCGCGAGATATTCTTTGTGAACTTCCGGCGGCTCCATGTCGAGCGGCAGCATGTCGTGGAGCGTGGGGCGATAGCGGTCCTGGCTGTATTTCGGGCTGCGGCCGCGCATGGCGAAGTGGCGCATCGGCGTCGGCCCGGTATTGAAGTGGCCGTGATACATGAGATCGCCGGGCGAATAGATCGAGCCGGGACGGATCTCGAAGCGCGTACGCTCTTTATCCTCCTCGCGCCAGACCATCGCGAAGCCCGTCCCCTGCGTGACGCAGACGATCGCGCCGGGCCCGTGGCGGTGAAAGAGGCTCCGGCTGCCGGTGGGGAATTCCTGGATGTGGCAGCCGTAGACCGTTCCGGCGATGCCGAAGCGCATGATCTTCACGCCTTTGCCCTTCATCGGATATTCGTCGAGGTGAAAGGTATTCACGTCGGCCACGAGGTTGGTCTCCCAGCTGCGCGTCGTGAGGCGCTCGTTCTTGCGGAAGAAATCGGGGTCGTTGTCGAAGCGGTCGCTGAACTCGAACGGATTGCGGAAAATGAAATCCTCGTTGTGAAACAGGTTCAACAGATGCGGCAGGTTCGTGCCGGCGAGAAATTTGGCCGGCTCGTTCGACACGCTGAAGTGTTGGTACGAGACGTTGAGCGGAATCGCGAAGATCGCGCCGGCGCTCCACTCGAACGTCCGCTTCTGTTTTTCATCGTGCCACACCGTCGTCGCGCCGCGGCCGGCGACGATGTAAACGAGCGTTTCATAGAGGTGCCGCTGGGGCAGCGTCTGGCTGCCGGCGGGTATCTCGCAGACGTATGCGTCGGTCTCCTGCTGGCCGCCCATGTTGAGATAGCAGCCGCGCGCGCCCATGCGCTTCCACGGTTTCAGTTCGAGATCCTTCAAATCTTCGACGAAGTAGCCTTTCACGACGGGAATCGCCTCGCGCTCGAGGAATGTGTCGTACGGCGAAGGACCCAGGTCGATGCGGTCGCGGTGCGGTAGTTTCATGCGAAAAAACCTCCACGTCGCTCTGTATCACAGTCTTCTCGCGTCAGAAAGTTCCCGCGTCCGCCGGCTCTTTTATTCGCCGCGCTCTCACGCTATACATAGCGTCGCGCCGGAGGTGGCCATGCTGACACCGGAAGAAAACGAGATATTTACGCGCGTCGGACCCGGAACGCCGGCTGGCGAGCTGCTGCGGCGTTACTGGCATCCGATCGCGATCGCCACGGATATTACCGAGGAGAAGCCGGTCAAGTTCGTGCGCATCCTCGGTGAAGATTTGGTTCTATTTAAGGACAAGCAGGGACGCGTCGGTCTTTTGGAGGACCGCTGCGCGCACCGCGGCGCTTCGCTTTCTTACGGCCGCGTCGAGGAGCGCGGGATCGCCTGCTGCTATCACGGCTGGCTTTACGACACCAAAGGCAATTGCCTCGAATGTCCGGCGGAGCCGAAGGGCAGCAACTTCCATTCAACGGTTAAACAAAAAGCCTATCCGGCGCAGGAGTTCGCCGGGCTTTATTGGGCTTATTTGGGTCCGCAGCCCGTGCCCGTCATCTCCAAGTACGACGTTTGGGCGCGGACCGACGGGTGGCATTGGATCCGCGCGCTGCCGACGTTAGACTGCAATTGGCTCCAGGCGATGGAGAACTCCGTCGATACCACGCACCTGCATATTCTGCATCAGGAGCTCGTGACGAGCGGCTTTACGGTGAGGAGCACGACCCGCGGTACGATCGACGATCTGGAAAAATACGAGTTTTACCAAGTGCCGTACGGCATCATGAAGCGGCGCTGTTTCACCGACGGCACGATGGAGGAGCATCCGATCATCTTTCCCAATCTCCTGCGCCAGGCGAACCGCACGCAGATCCGCGTGCCGATCGACGACGAACACACCTGGGTTGTCTATCTTCACTTCGTACCGTTCAGTGCGGGGGCGAAGCCCGCCGACGGCGACGAAGTGCCGGTCGACTATAGAAAGCCTTTCAAAGTCCCGGCGAACGGGATGCATCCCGTCGTCAAATACACTATGAAGGAAGTCGACGGGCAGGATTTCATGGCGTGGGAGACACAGGGGCCGATCGCCAACCGCACACGCGAGCGGCTCGCTACATCCGATCACGGCGTTGTCATGCTGCGCGACCTGCTGCGCAACGAGATCGAAAAAGTCCGCCGCGGCGAAGACCCGCTGAACGTAATGCGCGACCCCGATCATCCGATGATCGATACCGCGCTCGAAGCCTCGCTACGCGCCGAGAAGGCGGGCTCGGTCACGTATCACATCCCGAGACACGATTGACGTCGCGCTTCAGGAACGCTTATGGATTACGATCTGATCGTCATCGGCGGCGGCACCGCAGGGACTAACGCCGCCAAAGCCGCCGTGAAGCTGGGCGCGCGCACTGCGATCGTCGAAGAGGAGAGCTTCGCCGGCACCTGCCTCGCCCGCGGCTGAATCCCCAAAAAGGTGCTGGTGAGCACCGTCGAGCTTTATTGGCGGGCGCGCAACGCCGGCCGCCTGGGTCTCACCGGCATCGAGCATATCGCCTTCGACTGGGCCGGAGTCATCGAGCGCAAGGACCGTCTCGTCGCGCGCTGGTCGGAGGGAAAAGAAAGCGGCCTCGAAAAACTCGGCATCTCCGTCATCCGCGGCGAAGCCAAATTCACCGGCCCGCAGGAAATCGCCGTCGACGGTAAAAAACTCTCGGGCAACAAATTTGTCATCGCCACCGGCTCGAAGCCGTCACGGCCGTCGATACCCGGCGCCGAGCGCGGGATCACGAGCGACGATCTCATCCATTTAAAGCAGCAGCCGAAGCATCTCGTCGTCATCGGCGGCGGATTCATCGGCTTGGAGTTCGGCTTCGCGCTTGCGCGCGCCGGCTCGAAAGTCACGATCCTGCAGGGCGGATCGGAGATCGCGCCGGCGCTCGACGACGACATCCGTAAGTCCCTGCTCGAAATCGCGAAAACCGCGGGAATCGAGATCGTCACGAATGCCAAGGTAAAGAAAATCGATGCCGATAAGACAGTGGAGGCGGAGATCGAAGGCAGATCGCAGCGCTTTCCTTACGACCAGGTGCTCCTCGCGACCGGCCGTCCGTCGAATGCGTCCGCGCTCGACCCGCAAAACGCCGGCATCGAGCTCGATCGCAGCGCCGTCAAGGTCGACGAGCATTTACAGTCGGTCAGCAACGCCAACGTCTATGCCGCCGGCGACGCGGCGGGGCAGCACCAGCATACGCCCGTCGCGTGGTACGAAGGCGTGCTCGCGGCGGAGAACGCGGTGAAGGGCAATTACCGGAAAGTCGACTTCACCGTATTTCCAACTGCGGTTTTCACCATTCCCGCGATCGGTCAGGTTGGACTCACGGAAAAGCAGGCGCGCGCGACGGGCGCCGCCGTCAAAGCGGGCAGGATGCCGTTCAGCTCCAATCCCGCCGCCGGCGTGCGCGGGGAGACCGAAGGCCTCGTCAAAGTCGTGTATGACGAGAAGAGCGACCGCTTGCTCGGCGTGCACGTGATCGGCGCAGGGGCGGAAGATATCATTCAGATTGCCTCGACGGCCATGCTCGGCGGCGTCACGCGCTCGACTCTCGCATCCGCGCATTACGTTTTCCCCACGCTCGGCGGCGCCATCTTCGACGCGATGTCGGCCGGCTAGACTTATCCACCGTCCCGATCGATTCCTCCGGTAATTTTATTGGCTCAAAGCAGGGAATCACCCGAGCCTGCTACCCTTGGCGTTTCGCGCCATCGCGCTATTCAGAAAGAGTCAGGCAAGAAAAAACCGAAAGGAGAGCGCGATGTACTCCGAGAGCTATGTATTGAGAAAAGGCGCATTTCCGGCCGAGGCCGGCGAAGCGACCGCCGAGCTTTATCCGAAGATATCCGCCGAGGAGTGGGAAGTTTGGAAATATTTTCTTCCGGTGAGATCGCACGCGCTCGACCGGTCGGCCGTGCACAACCTGGTGCACATGTTTTCTCCGGCCACCAGCGGCGGCATTCCTTACACGATCGCGAGAGAGATTTACCGCGCGAGCGAGCGCTTCGATAAGATCGAGGTGTGGCGCGCGCACGACGTGGAAAAGGATCCGATCGCGGTCGGCATCGACAGCGGCGAGCGCTACATGATCGCGCGCTGGGGGATGGCGAAGCTGATTCCCTTCGAGGCGCTGAAACACCGCCGGCACATGGCGATTCTCTGGAAGAACGCCGTGAGCTGGGGCGCGCTCGCCGGAACGGCGCTCGCGATCGTCGCCTGGGGTTTCCTGTTTTAGGAAACCCGCCGACCGTGTCCTACGACACGGTTTGCAGAAACTCGATCAGCTTTTTTTCTCCCGCGGAGAACTTCTTCGCGCGATGAAAGATCAGCTGCGCCTCGGGGTGCGGAAACATCCGCTCGACGCTTAGCGAGCGGAAGCGGCTCGTATCCTCCGGATCGATGCAGATGTTGTGGATGACGCCGACGCCGATCTGATTCGCGACATAACGCTTGATCTCGCCGCAGGTCGCGGCCTCCATCCCAATCCTGAGCGTCAGGCGCTCTTTCCGGAACGCGCCGTCGATCACCTTGCGCGTCGTCATCGACGGCTGGAGCAACACAAGCGGATACTGCGCCAGCTCGCGCATGGAGATGCGCCGCTTGAACGCGAGCGGGTGGTTGTGCATCACGATCACCCGCAGCTTCGGGACGACGAGAGGCAGCTTCTCCAGGTCGGGCAAGAGCTGCTCGAAGATGCCCATCGCGAGGTCCGCCTCGCCCGAATAGACCGTCGACGGCGCGTCGCGATGGCTGCGCGCGAGGATCGTGAGGCGGATCGACGGATAGGCGGCGCGAAAGCGCGCGATCGCCGGCAAATAAAAATTTCTGAGACACGCCGGCGCGATCAGGCTGATCTTCCCCGAGAATTCCCCGGTGTCGGCGACCGTCCGCTCGACGGCGTCGCGGACCGAGTCGAGAATCTTCTGCGCGTCCTGGTAAAGCGTCTCGCCCTTCGCCGTCAATGCCAGCCTTTTTCCCGCCCGTTCGAAGACTTTGATGCCGAGCTCGCGCTCGAGTGTCTTGATTTGAAGCGAAACGGCCGAGGAGGTGAGAAACGATCGCTTGGCGGCTTCCTTCACGGTGCCGTACTGGGCGATCAGACAGACGCTTTTGAGCTGGCGCAATTCCATAAAGAAAAACTTGAGCTACGGTTAAATAGTTCAAGATTGACACGATTTCAAGATCGGCCTATGGTTCTGGGGTTAGCCCACGGACGTTTTTTCTATGATGGATTTGCGCCAATTTTTAGACGCCCTCGAGCGCGAGGGCGAGCTCAAGCAAATAAGCGCGCCGGTCGATGCGAAGCATGAGCTCGGCGCGATTTGCAAAATTCTCAACGAGCGCCCCGGCAGTCCGGCGGTTTTGTTCGAGAACGTCAAAGGCTCGAAGATTCCGGTCGTCGGCCAGCTGCTATTCGGCGAGAAGCGCGTCGCGATGGCCATTGGCCTGACGCCGGAAAATGTTTTCGAAGAGACGGTGAAGCGCGCCGACAACGCGATCGTGCCGCGTCTGGTGTCCAAAGGCGCGTGCCAGGAAGTCGTGGTGGAGGGGAGCGAGGTCGACCTGACGAAGCTGCCGATCTGCACGAACAATCCCGGCGACGGCGCGCCTTACATCACGGCCGGCCATGTCATCATCAAAGATCCCGAGTACGGAATGAACATGGGGATCTACCGGATGATGTTCAACAACAAGAACGAGGTGAATCTCCGCCTCACGCCCGGGCACGACGGTCACGACATGTTCCGCAACGCGGAAAAGCGCGGCCAGAAAACGTTTCAGGTCGCAGTCTGCATCGGCGTGCCGCCCGCGGTTTACGTCGCCTCGCAGTTCGAGCCGCGCATCGGTGTCTACGAGCTCGCGATCGCCGGGGGGCTCGTCGGCGAAGCCGTGGAGGTGGTCAAGTGCCGCACCGTCGATATCGAAGTGCCGGCGCTGGCCGAGATCGTACTCGAAGGCGAGATGACGATCCCGGCGAAGACCGGGAACGAAGGCCCGTTCGGCGAGTTCTGCGGCTACACGACGCAGGCGGTGCCGAACGAGCGCATCATGACAATCAAGGCGATCACGCACCGTAAAAATCCAATTTATCACAATATCTGGCTCGGCAAGCCGCCGCACGAGCATTTGTATATCGACGCGCTTACTTACGGCGTCGCGGCGTATCAGGAATTGAAGCCGGCGTATCCGGTCTTGAAGAAGGCTTACGCGCCGCCGTGGGGCGTCTCGATCGTGCTCGTGCTGCAAGTGGAAAAGCGCCTTATCCGCCCCGGCCTGATGAATAATCTTCTCGCATCGTCGCTGTATACGCGGAGCGGCAAGTGGAAGCACGTCATCGTCGTCGATGAGGACGTGAACGTCTACGATCCGAACGAGATTCTCTGGGCCATGACGACGCGCTTTCAGCCGGCGACGGACATGTTCGTGATCCCGCGCTCGATCACGAGCAGCCTCGAGCCGTCGGCGACGAAAGACGGCGTCACTTCGAAGATGATGGCTGACTGCACGATCAAAGAAGGATTTCGCGGCCAGGTCGCCGAGCCGACCGATGAGATGCGCGCGGCGGTGCTCAAGCGCTGGAAAGAATACGGACTGAGCTGATTGCGAAGAGATCGATTCGATGAAGACAAGCAGCGCGAGAAAATTAAAACAGGTTTCGCTCGGCGATATCCCCCGCGTCGGTCCCGGCACGCCCGCCGGCGAGTGGCTGAGAAAATATTGGCTCGCGATCAGCACGGCCGAGGAGCTTTACGACATACCCAAGGCCGTCACAGTACTCGGCGAAGAGCTGGTGCTGTTCCGCGATCTGAACGGACGTCTAGGGCTCGTCGGCCTGCACTGTCCGCACCGCGGCACATCGCTCGAATACGGCGACGTCGAAGACCGCGGCATCCGCTGTCCCTACCACGGCTGGCTCTTCGACGTGAGCGGCCAGTGTCTCGAACAGCCGGCCGAGCCGAAGGACAGCGTGTTTTGTCAAAAAGTGAAGCACCTCTCGTATCCCGTGCAGGAAATGGGTGGGCTCCTCTTCGCGTATCTGGGCGCGCAGCCCGCGCCGCCGCTGCCGCGCTATTCTTGTCTCGTCGACCGCGGCGGCCTGCGGCAGATCGAGCCGGTGCGCACCAACGACTACAACTGGTTCAACTTCTTCGAGAACTCCGCCGATCCATGCCACATCTGCATTCTCCACCGCCACACCGGCTACGGCGAGCAGGCGTGGGGCGATCAGTTCTTCAGCTACACCGACATGCCGTCTTTTCAATTCGTCGAGACCGACTACGGAATGAAGGGCGTCATGACCAAGCCGGGGCCGAACGCGGGGACGGAATTCGTCGATACGATGAGCCTCGCGCTCCCGAGTATCATTCAAGTCGGCGACACGGAGTTCGTCCACGCGAAGGTGGACGCGGTGAAGCTCATGACCGAAGGCTCGCAGTGCGAGCATGTGCTGTTCCTCACGCCCAACGACGATGATCACTTCACGATCTACACGGTGAACTACTACACCGGCTCCGACCCGCAATTTTTCGAGAAGCTGAAGGCGATGCGCGCGGCCGAGGTGCCGAAGCACGAAGTGAAAGCCTACGACAGCCGCAAGTACATGCCGTTCAAGGGCAACGTGCGCCAAGAAGACATCATGAGCCAATCGACGCAGGGGCTTCTCGGCGAGCGCGAGGAGCGCCTCGCGACTTCCGACAAAGGCGTCATCATGTTTCGCCGCATCGTTCGCGAGGCGATCGCCGCGGCGCAGAAGGGCGAGCGCCCCAAAGGCGTGGTGCCGAAAGAAAAAGCGTCGGAGGTCATGTATTTCGATTCGTTCACCGGAGTGCGCAAAGCTTCGGCGCGATAGGAGGATCGTATGGTCAAAGGCGTCCTGATCCCGCTCATCACACCGTTCGACGAAAAACAAAAGGTCGACGAAGGCGTGATGCGCCAGCTCGTCGACTTCTACGTCAAGACGTCCGTGCAGGGACTCTTCGTCCTCGGCTCGTCGGGGCAGGGACCGGCGATGTCGCTGCCGGAGCGTAAGCGCGCGGCGGAAGTCGCGCTCGGCGAAGCGCGCGGGCGGTTGCCGGTGATCGTTCACGTCGGCACGGCGGACGGCGAGAGCACCGTCGAGCTTGCGCGCCACGCGGCGGAAAAGGGCGCTTCCGCCGTCGGCATCGTTCCGCCGTACTATTATTCCGATCACAGCGAATACGAGATCGTCGCGCACTACCGACAAGTCGCGCAGGCTGTCAGCCTGCCGATCTACATCTACGAGAACCCCAAGTACTCCGGCATCTCCGTGCCGCCGGATTTCGCCAAGCGGATGAAGGATCATATCCCAACCATCCGCGGCATCAAGGTCGCCTACGGCGCGGGCGCGCTGCTCGAGTACGTGCGGCTGTTTCCGCCCGATGTGTCGGTCTTCACCGGCAACGCCGACCTCTTCGGCCTCGTGCCGTTCGGCGTCGCCGGCATGATCAATCCGCCGACGAGCTTTCTGCCGGAATTATCCGTGAGCCTCTGGCGCGCGCTCGATGAGAAAAGATTCGAGCAGGCCGTCGGCCTGCAGCAGCGCGTGAACACGGCGGCGCGGCTCGTGGCCGCGGCGCTGCGCAAGTATGGACGCACGGCGCTCGGCGAGGTCTTTCGCATGCGCGGGTTCGCGGTCAAGCGCTTCCCGAAATGGGAGACGCAGCCGATGCCGAAAGAGGCGCGCGAGCAGCTGTTCAAAGAGCTCAAAGAAGCGGGCGTGCTGCCCGAGGCGTAAGAGAATCAACCGACGCCGTCGGCGCATAACCTATGGAACCGGAACTCGCCAAGCGGCTCGTCGCGGGCTTGAGCGTCGCGGGCGTCAACTTCGTGAGCTACCTGCCCGAGACGCGCCTAAGCCAGATATTGCCGCTGATGCGAAAAGATGCAGCGTTCCAGCTCGCGCCGGTCTCGAGCGAGCAGGAGGCGGTGACGATCGCCGCCGGCGCGACGCTCGCCGGCAAGCAGGCGGCGTGCTACATCGAGAGCACCGGCATCTACGTCTCGTGCTATTCGCTCGTGACCGTCGGCAAGCAGCTCGGCGTGCCGCTGCTTCTCGTCGTCGGATTTCTCGGCGGCGTCCAGGACCAGCGCAACAGCTTTCTCTATTCGACGATCGGCGCGTACGCGCGTCCGGTGCTCGAGGCGCTCGCGATCCCGCACGAGGTGATCGAGAGCGGCGACGGCCTGGAAACGAAGATCAAAAACGCCGTCCGCGCGGCCAACGCGCTGCGCGGTCCATCGGCGCTGCTGTTCGCGGGGGAATTCTCGCTGTGACGCGCGGCGAATGCCTCAAGATGCTCGCGCCGCTCATGACCGATCACCTGGTCGTGACCTCGCAGAGCGGTCAGCGCATCGAATGGAGCCATCTCTCCGAGCGCGACGGCAATCTGCTCCTCGGCCAGATGGGCTGCGCGCTCGGCGTCGGCGCGGGTCTCTCGCTAGCGCTGCCGCACCGCAAGGTCGTCGTGCTGGAGTCCGACGGCAGCGTGCTGCTGTCGCTGTTCAATCTGCCGACGCTCGCGCGCCTCAATCCGCCCGATCTCGTCGTCTACGTGTTCGACAACGGTGTCTACAGCGGCAGCCGCATCAGCGAGCCGACCGCGACCGGCGGCCGAGCCAATCTTGAAGCGCTCGCGAAAGCCGCCGGCATCCGCAAAGCGCTGACGATCCGCAGCGCGCGCGCGTTCAACAAAGACGGCGTCGCCATGCTCAAGAAGAAAGGCTTGCGCTTCGTCGTCTGCAAGGTGGAGGAGAGCCTGCTCCACCGCGAGATCCCGCGGCCGACGATCGACCTCGCGGAAAACAAGTACAAGTTCGTCAGATATCTCGAGCGCACGGAAGGCAAGCCGATCCCGTTTGTCGGGCGCGGCTAATTGGCCAAGGAGGTCGCATGCGGTTGAGAAGTACAACGGTTAAAATTTTGCAAAGTATCGCCGGATGGTCTCTCGCCGTGCTCTTCACCGCGCCGGCCGGCGCCCAGGACTTCTACAAGGACAAGACGATGCGCATCGTCGTCGGCTACTCGGCTGGCGGCTCATTCGACCTCTACAGCCGGATGATCGGGCGCCACATCGGCAAGCACCTCGGCGGCAACCCGACCGTGGTCGTGGAAAACATGACCGGCGCCGGCGGCATCATCGCGGCGAATTTTCTTTACAACCAGGCGAAGCCCGACGGCCTGACGATCGGCGCCTGGGCCGCGCCGCTGATCCTCCAGCAGATCATGGGCAACGAGGCGGTAAAGTTCGACGGACGCAAGTTCAGCTACCTTGGTGTGCCGAGCCCATACGACACGCTCTGCACCTTCAACGCGCAGAGTGGGGTGAAAACCGTCGACGACTGGTTCGCGGCGAAGCGCCCGATGAAGATCGCTTCGATCGGTCCCGGTACCAGCACCTCCGACGTGCCGAAGCTCCTCAAGGAAGCGCTCAATCTGCCGCTTCAGGTGGTCGAAGGCTACAAGGGCGGCGCCGACGCTCGGCTCGCCGTCGAGTCGGGCGAGGTCGATGGCTACTGCGGGTCGTGGCAGACGGTCAAAACCGTCTGGCGGCCGGCGTTCGAGGGCGGGAAAATCCACTCGGTGCTGCTGGTCACATTGAAGCAAAATCCCGAATTGAAAAACGTCCCGCTCGCGATCAAGTACGCCAAAACCGACGAGGCTAGGCTATTGCTCAGGATCGCCGACAACGCGCACGTGGCGCAGTTCCCGTATTCGCTGCCGCCAGCCGTGCCGGCCGAGCGCGTTAAGCTGCTACAGAACGCGTTCATTCAGACATTGAAAGATCCCGAACTCCTCGTCGAGGCGAAAAAATCCGATCTCGATATCGACCCGATCGACGGCCCAACCATTGCCAAGACCTTCGCCGGCTTGTACGACATCGATCCAGGCACCACCGCGAAGCTCAAGGCGATCCTGGCGCCGAAGAAGTGACGGTCGGGCACTGCGGGGTGCCCGACCGTCATTCCCGCATGTTGGATGCGGGCGGGCACGGCGTGCGGCGCCCGTTGTAAATAACAATCGATGAAAAAGTTTTCGCAATTGTTTGTCGCGTTCCTTCTCCTCTCTATATTTCTTCATTCTCGCGTCGAGGCCGAGCCGATTCGCGTCGCGTACAGCTCGATCAGCGGCGCGATGGGGCCGCTTTGGGCTGCGAGCGACTTCGGCTTGTTCAAGCGCCAGGGCCTCGACGTCCAGCTTCTCTACATCGGCGGCGGATCGGTCGTGACGCAGGCGCTGCTCGGCGGCGACGTCCAGTTCGTGCGCCTCGGCGCGAGCGCGGTCATGCAGGCGTCGATGCGCGGCGCCGATTTGAAGATGATCGCGAACACGATCAACCGCCTCGTCTTCACGCTGATGGTAAAGCCGGAGATCAAATCGCCCGCCGATTTGAAAGGCCGGAAGATCGGCGTCACGCGTCTCGGCGGGTCTACGGATTTCGCGCTCGACCTCGCGCTCAAGAAGTTCAATTTAAAGCGCGGCGCCGACGTCGCAGTGCTCCAGACCGGCGGCATGCCGCAGCTTCTGGGCGCGATCACCGCCGGCAGCGTCGATGCCGGAGTGATCTCGCCGCCGACGAATCTCGCGGCGGCGAAAATGGGCTTGAAAGAAATGATCGACTTTGCCGACCTGCCGCTGCTCTATCCCAACTCGCCGGTCGCGACGACGCAAAGCTTCCTGGATAAGAACCGCGGCGTGGCGCTGCGCTTTCTCCGCGGCTATATAGAGGGCATCCAGCGGATCAAGGCCGACCGCGACGGCGCGATGAAGCTCTTCGCGAAATACACCAAAGTGCAGGACCCGGAGATTCTCTCCGAGCTCTATCGCATCTATGGCGTCAAGCATCTCGAATCCATTCCTATGGTCAAGCCCGAGGCTGTCGAAGAGGTGCTGCGCTCGGAGATGAAAGGCGCCAATGCCAAAGCGGCGGACTTCATCGACAACAGCCTCATCGCCGAGCTCGACCGCGAGGGAGTTTTTCAGAAACAGCGTTAAGGAGAAAGAAATGGCTTACACGGATTTACGCGACTGGCTGAAGCAGGTCGACGGCTTCGGCGAATTGAAAACCGTCGAGGGCGCCGACTGGGATCTCGAAATCGGCGCGATCACCGAGATGGCGCGGAAGGAATCGAAAGTCCCGCCGTGCATCGTCTTCGACGACATCAAGGATTACCCGAAGGGCCGCCGCCTCGCGGTCGGCCTGCTGAATTCGATGAAGCGCGTCGCGCTCACGACCGATATGCCGGTCGATCTGCCGCCGATGGATTTCGTGCGCGCATGGCGTCAGCGCATCAAGGACATGCAGCCGATTCCTCCGAAGACCGTGAAAGACGCGCCGTTCATGGAGAACGTGCTCGAAGAGAAAGACCTCGACGTGCTCGCGTTCCCGACGCCGCGCTACAACGTCGGCGACGGCGGTCGCTACATCGGCACCGCGCACCTGACGATCACGCAGGATCCGCAGGAGGGCTGGGTCAACATCGGCACGTACCGCATCATGATCCAGGACGGGAAGAATCTCGGCCTCTACATGTCGCCCGGGCGCCACGGTCGCATCCAGATGGAGAAGTTCTTCGCCGAGAACCGGCCGTTTCCGGTCGCGGTCGCGATCGGCTACGATCCGCTCATCTTCATGGCCTCGGCGTTCGAGGTGCCGTACGGACTCTCCGAATACGATTTCGCCGGCGGCATCCGCCGCGCGCCGATCGATGTCGTGCGGCTGGAACGCAGCGGTCTCCCTGTGCCCGCGAGCGCCGAGATGATCATCGAGGGCGAATGTTTGCCGGACGAGCGCCGCGAAGAGGGGCCGTTCGGCGAATGGACCGGCTACTACGCGAGCTCGTCGCGCACCGAGCCGGTCATCAAGATCCGGCGCATCTATCACCGCAACGATCCGATCATGACCGGCGCGCCGCCGAGCCGGCCGCCGACCGAGGCGACGTTTTATAAATCCTTCTGGCGCTCGGCGATGATCTGGGAGGAGCTGGAGCGCGCGGGCGTGCCGGATATTCAGGGCGTCTGGTGCCCGCCCGAAGGAAACACGCGCCTCTGGACCGTCGTGTCGATCAAGCAGCGCTATCCCGGCCACGCGCGCCAGACGGGCGTGCTCGCCTCGCAGGTGCACGCCGCGGCGTATCTCGGGCGCTTCACGATCGTTGTCGACGAGGACATCGACCCGAGCGACATGAAGGACGTGCTCTGGGCGATGACGACGCGCTGCGACCCGATCGAGGACATCGAGATCGTGCGCCGCTGTCTCAGCAGCCCGCTCGATCCGATTCTCCCCAAGAGCCGCAAGGACAAGGCGGCGAGCTTCAACTCGCGCGCGATCATCGACGCCTGCCGGCCGTACGACTGGATCAAGGACTTCCCGCCGTCGGTCAAGGTGCCCGAGGATTTGGCAAAGAAGGTGAAGGAGAAATGGGGGAAGAAGGTGTTGTCATGAAAATTTTTTTCCGATTCACGCTTCTTGCTCTCGCTATCTTCGCTTTGTTGCCGCGTCCCGCGCACGCGAAGAAAATTTACATCGCGATCTCCAACCCCGACATGTCGTTTTTGTCGGGCGGCGTCGCACAGTACGAAGGCTATTTCAAAGACGAAGGGCTCGACGTCGAGCTGGTACAGATCACGGCGAACGTCTCGGTCGCCGCGCTCGCGGCCGGCAACATCGATTACAACCTCATTCTCCAGTCGATCGTGACGGGCAACCTGCGCGGCCTGCCGATGAAGGTCGCGGCGATCCTGATCGAGCGGCCGAACCACGTCTTCGTTGTCGACAAGTCGATTCAGAAGTTCACCGATCTCAAGGGCAAGAAGGCGGCGATCAGCTCGTACGGCTCGCTTACGGACATCCTCGCGCGGTTGACTGCGGCGCACTACGGCCTCGATCCCAAGAGCGATATCGGCTTCACCGCCGCCGGCTCCAGCTCCGGGCGCCTCGCGCAGCTCCAGTCGGGCGTCGTGCAGGCGGCGCTCGTTACGCCTCCGGGCGACGCGATCGCCGAGAAGATGGGATTCAAGCGGCTGCTCGAAGTCGGCACGCTGTTTCCATTTCCGGTGAACGGTGTCGGCCTCCACGAAAATAAATTGAAGAACGAGCGGGACGAGGTAAAGAAAGTCCTGCGCGCGCTTTACCGCGCGAACCAGTTTATCCTCGACAATCCCAAGGGCGCGATCAAAGACCTCGCCGCGTGGGGACGATCGACGCCCGCCGCCGCCGAGGAGGCGTACAAGGCGAACGGCAAGAACTACAGCCGGAATCTCATCGTGCCGCGCGCCACGCTGGAAAAAGTTTTGGATAGCACGCGCTGGAACGTCGAGACGAAGAAGAACGTCGGTGTCGACGACGTTTTCGATTTCAACGTTATGCGGGAGATCTTGAAAGAGATGGGGAAGAAGGTGGAGTGAGGCGACGGGGATGGCCGACGCGAAGTACTGGGATGACCGTGCCACGCGATTCGGTCATACCGGCTGGGCCGATCCGGTGGTCTATGCTTTCGACCAAGCCGCCCGGCTCGCGGCGGTTGAGCGCATCCTAGCCTCCACGTGGGTCAGACGCGGCTTGGCTTTGGATTTCGGCGCAGGCTCCGGCGACTTCACCCGGTTACTCGCCAAACATTTCGCAAGAGTACTCGCGTTCGATATTTCTCCGATCGTCACCGCGCACGCGCAGGCAAAGTACGGCAGCATCCGCAATATCGAATTTTGCCACGGCGAAAGCGTGAAGAATCTCGCGCTCGAGGACGGCTCCATCGACGTCATCCTCTCCGTTACGGTCCTCGGTCATATTCTCGACGATAGCGAATGCCGCGATACTCTGAGTTTCTTTCGCCGGAAGATCGATAACAAGGGCATCCTCATTGCCTTCGAGGCAACGCCGGTCGCCGAGCGGGACGGCGGCGGCTATCAGCGCTTTCGGACGCGCGAGCAGTTGCGTAAACTGTTCGACGAGGCCGGCTTCACGCTGCAGAAACAATACGGCTTTTATAATCCCGACGAAGAAGCATCCCGGAGTTATATCCGGTACGCGCGCGATTTTCGCGTCCGTCTGCTCCAGAGATTGAGATTCGGAAAGCTCGCACGCGCGGTTTTCCGAAACACGGCCGGGAAAATCTTGGCCGCGGGTAACGATTGCCTTTGGGATGCCCGACCCGCAGATCCGATGAGCGTTATGATTTTTGCGCCGAACGTCGAGTGTTAGAGGTGGGTTGTGTGAAGACGGCAATGCGGATAATAAAGTCACGTTATCTATGGCTCGCGCTCGCGATGCTTGTGAGCGCCTGCACCGCCTACGTGACTCCGCATTCAGACGAAGACGGTTCGCTCAAAGAAATGCGCCGGAAATCCCTATAGCACACGAGCTTTCCTAATCAGAAGTCTAATACGCGCTTACTTTTTTAACTGTTGACGATTCCGGCTCCGGCTTATAGCTCAACAACTCCACCGAGGCGCTCTCTTGGAGGCCGTAGGCAACGTCGCCGACGAGATCTTTCATCTCTCTCTTGTACTCGTATTTAACGACGCTGCGGGTCTGCGAACTATAGTAATAAATTTCCGTGTCGTACAAATTGCGAATATCAACGAACATTACGAATCTCCGCTCGATGCGGTAAGTCTCAAAAGTGCCCGCGGGCGTCGTTACGGTCTCCATGCCCGTGACGGTTTGATGACTGTCCTGCCACCGCCCCAGGAATGTCCAGCCTTTCCAGTCCTTTCCCACCCATAACGGAAAATTGAAATACTGCTGCTTGGATTCAAGCAGCGTGCTTGTCGGCAACATCGAGTAAAGCCATGTGCGAGAAGGCAGAGGCCTCCTATCGGTGTCGCTTCGCCTTCTGGTGTATTTGCCGTTTCGAATTCGAACCTCGTAGTCGCCGTAATCGATGTCCGACCGAGACGTGCCGGAAAACATTTTGTGAACGACCCGGTACGTCCACGTGCCGCCTTGTTTGTTGTAATCAGGCGCCTCGACGACCGCCGCGCCGGGCGGCGGGCTTTGGTTCGACGACGCGGCGCATGCGCTCAGGGTGAGCGCGCATCCAGCAGCGATGAGAAAGAGCCAAAGCGATGTTCTTAGTGGATGATCCACAGACGCGCAATATACGAAATAGACGCAAGCCTTTGCAAACTGCGAGCGAGCGATCCGCGCTTCTGCATGCCGTGACGGGCTCGCGTTTGCTTCCCCGCGCAAATTGACATAAAAATTTTCCATCCGGCAACGTAGGAAGGAGTTTTTTCATGCGTTCACTCGCGCTGCTCGCCAGCGATTCGTCGCATCTGCCGCTGCTCACGGTCTTCAAGGAATCGGGGGTGACACGGAAGTACGGCTTCGACATCGATCTCGAGATCGTCGGCGGGTCGCGCGCGCCGACGATGAAGCACCGGACCAAGCTCATCTACGCGGGCGAGATCGATTTCGTCTCGGGACTGCATCACGAGACCTACCGCGAGCGCGCCAAGGGACACAAGCGGCTGGTCTATCTGGCGCAGACGCAGAACCGCTGGGACGACCGGCTCGTCGGACCCGTGGGGCTCAGCAGCGTGGACGAGCTCCGCGGCAAGCGCATCGTCTGCCACTCGACGGCGCCGTGCGTCACGGGAAACTTGAAAGCGATCCTACGGCAGCTCGGATTCAAGGAAGAAGAGATTAGAGTCGAGGCGATCGAGAGTATGAGCGGCAACTTGACGCGCTACGCCGACGACGTGGCCGCGGGCAACGCCGCCGCCGCGCTCGTCGACATGCCGTTCGACCTCTACGCCCAGAACAAGGGCCTGAAGATCATTCCGCTGCCGGAGCGGCCGGTGATCCACAACACGACGATCCTCACGACGACGGACTACATCCGCGAGAACCGCGAGACGGTGATCCTATTCCTGAAAGCGCTGATCGACGCGATTCATTTCTTCAAGACCGAGCCCAACGCGGTGGCCGACATCCTGCAAAAAAATCTCTCGAAGCGCTATACGCTCGACGACCGCGTATATTTCGTCCATCTGCAGCGCGAGTGGGCGAAGCTCTTGCTCGCGAAGCCCTATCCGCTGCCGGCGGCGATTCAGAACGTCTTCGAGCTCGACGCTGCGCACGATCC
>DASWZY010000173.1:0-8464 GCA_036407055.1 Binatia bacterium | reverse complement strand
CTGATCGAACAAATGGGCCTCCAGATTCCTGACGAGAACAAAGGTCGTTTGTACTTTTAAGGGAGCTCATGCAGCCAGCACCGAATACCGAAGCACTCGACGAGCACTTGCGCGTCGTCATCCAGGCGCTTCACGGCGCCGTCAGCCGGGCGATGCCGCACGTCAAAGACGACCCGCAGATGGCCGAGAAAGCGATCGCCGATTGCAAAGAAATTCTCGACGAAGTCATCGAGGGCAACGTTTCCGAGTGGCTTAAATAGCGCCGGAGATTCGAGCCGCGTTAACGAAGGCGCTCGCTCCCGGGCGCCTTTGTCGTATTTTCGCCCGAGGTCATAAGTGAACATCATCGTCTGCGCCAAAGTCATTCCCGCGAGCTCCGTGATCATCGAGCTCGACCCCGCCGCCAAAACCATGGTGCGGAAGGGCGTGCCGCACGAGCTCGATCCCGCGGCGGCGAGCGCCCTGGAAGAAGCGCTCCGCCTGACCGAGAAATTAGGCGGCACCGTGACGGTGCTCACGATGGGCATCGCCGACGCGGTCATCGGCATCCGCAGCGCGCTGGCGATGGGCGCGCATTCCGCGATCCACGTCCTCGACGACGCGGTCGCGGGCTCGGACACGCTCGGCACGGCGAAGGTCCTCGCCGCCGTCATCAAAAAGGAAAATCCCGATCTCGTCCTGTGCGCGAGCGAGAGCAGCGACAGCTACTCCGGCATCGTCGCGGGCCAGCTCGCCTGGCTCGTAGGACTTCCGGCGCTTACGTTCGCGAAGGAGATCGCCGTCGACGGCAAGAAGGTCACGATCAAGCGCCAGAGCCTCACCGGCTACGATGTTTGCGAATCCGAATTGCCGGCGCTGATCGCCGTCGCCAGCGGCATCAACGAGCCGCGCTATCCGCAGCTCAAGGGCATCATGGCGGCGAAGAAAAAGGAGATCAAGAAATTCACCGCCGCCGACCTCGGCCTGGGCGCCGATCAGGTCGGCGCCGCGGGCGCGAAAGAAAAAGTCCTGAGCGTCGGTCGGCCGCCGTCGCGCGCGGCCGGCAAGATCGTCAACGACGAAGGCGAGGGCGGCAAGCAGATTGCCGATTTTCTCGCGGAGCTGAAAGTCATTTAGTCATGTCCGATCTCATCTGGGTATATGCCGAAGTCGTCGAGGAGCGCATCTCCACGACGACGCTCGAGATGCTGACGAAAGCGTCGGAGCTCGGCGCCGCAGAAGCGGTGCTGCTCGGCCCCGCGCCCGACAACGCGGTCGCGACGCTCGGGGAATACGGCGCGCGCAAGGTTTACCGCTCGACGGATGCGGTCTTCGCCGATTACCTCACGGCGCCGGCCGTCGATGTCGTCGCGGCCCTGATCGAAAAGCACAAGCCCGTCGTGATGCTCTTCGCTTCGAGCTACGCCGGGCGCGACCTGGCGGCCGCGCTCTCGGCGCGCTTCGACAGCGGCGCAATCGCCGACGTCGGCGATTTCATCTTGAAAGACGGCTCGGTCGAGGCGACGATCCCGGCGCTCGGCGGCAGCTATCAGAACACGAGCACGCTCGTGAGCCCCGGCACGAAGCTCCTGCTCGTGCGCCCGAAATCGTTCGAGCCGGCGCAGCGCCCGCAGACGCCGGAGGTCGAAGAAGTCCCTGCGCCCGCAGGCGCGGACGCGAAAAGAATCCGCGTCACCCAGCGCGTGACGGTAAAGCCGGAAGGGCCGCAGCTCGAAGGATCGACTGTGGTCGTCTCCGGGGGGCGCGGCCTCAAGGCGCCCGAGCATTTCGAGATGCTGAAGCAGCTCGCCGAATTATTGGGCGGAGCGGTCGGCGCGACGCGCGCCGTCGTCGACGCGGGCTGGGTGCCTTATGCTATGCAGGTGGGGCAGACCGGCAAGACCGTCAAACCGAACATCTACATCGCCTGCGGCATCTCCGGCGCGGTGCAGCATCTCGCCGGCATGAAGGCCTCGAAGACGATCATCTCGATCAACAAGGACCCCGAAGCGCCGATCTTCAAATTTTCCGATCTCGGCATCGTCGGGGACGTCTTCCAGGTCCTCCCGCAGCTGCTCGAAGAGATCAAGAAGAGAAAAGGCAAGTAGCTACTCGGCGAAAGGCTCGATCCCCATCGATCGGATGACGGGCTCGGCCTCGGGCGCTACCAGGAATCGCACGAGCGCGCGCGCCGCGTCCGGCTGTTTGGCCGCGGCGCCGACTCCCGCAGTGAAGCCGATCCAGGTTTGTAGCTCTTCGGGAATCATACCGATCAGCGCGACGCCGCGCACGCCGGAAATCCTCGACGCCACGACGACGACGAGATCTGCCTCGCCGTCCGCGACCACCTCGACGTTGTAATCTCCCGGCATCGGCCGCAGCTTCGGTTTCATCTCCGCTGCGATCCCCAGCCGGTCGATCAGGCCGACGAAATATTTGCCGCTCGCACCGTCGGCCGGATAGGCGACGGATTTGGCCTCGAGCAGCGTGCGCTTGAATCCCGCGACGGATGAGATGTCCGGCTTGGGCGCGCCTTCGCGAATGCCGACGCCGATTCCCGCGCGGCCGATGACGGCGCGCGTGCCGGCGACGACTTTTCCCTGCTTGATGAGGTCGTCGAGCACCGGCGGGTTGAGAACGGCGACATCGAACGCTTCGCCGGCCTCGATCTTCGCTTTCACCTCGGGGTTGACGTGGAAATCTACATTGACTTTGTGTCCGCTCGCGCGCTCGAACCGGGCGGCGAGCTCGGCGACCGCGCCCCTCGCGCCATTGCCGCTGAGAACTTTGATCTCAGCGGCCATCGCGGGATCTCCGGCTGCCGACCCGCCGCCGCTCGATCATTTTCCCGTCGCTTCTTTGAGATAGCTTCCGTCGTAATAGTTCTTGATGTCGCCGCCCATCGGCAGCTTGAAGCCGAAGCGCGTGCGCAGATCGATGACGCTTTGCAGACCGGAAACATTGAGCGGTCCGGCGGCGGTCTCGTGGACGCGCTCCGCGGCGCCCGCGGGACTTAGCTTCAATTCTTTCGCGACGAGCTTGACGGCAGCCTCGCGGTTCGCCGGATTTCGTATCCATGCGACGCCGGCGGTGCGGGCGCGCAGAAAGCCGATCAACTCTGCACGGTGGCTCTCCGCCCATGTGCGGCTGACAGCGAAAACACTGCCGGGATAGTCCGGCACCACCTCCCGATGGTCGGCCATTTTGATCATGCCGGCCTTCACCGCATCTTTGTCCACCGGCGGGCCCAGAATTCCCGCGAAGGTCTCGCCCGCGACCATCGATTCCAGGCGCTTCGGCGTCGCGCCGACCGCGACCAGCTCATAATCGCCGCGCGCGAAGTCGAGGCCGTGAGCGAGGAGAATGCGGCGCATCACCAGCGCATAAGCCGTGTCCACCGCGTCGGCGGCGAGTTTCTTGCCGCGGAGATCGTCCCATTTCTTGATCTCGGGGCGAACGAAGAGCGGCAGCGTCGGGCTCTCCGTCTGATGCGCGACGGCGACGATCTCCGCGCCTTCTTTGCCCGACCACGCGAGCACGTTGTCGAACGAGCCGGTGGCGATATCGTACGCGCCCTTGCTCAGGCCGCGCATCTGCTCGGTCGAGCTGGGCGTGGTGGTCACGTTAATCACCAGTCCTTCCTTGGCGAAGAAGCCTTGCTCCCGCGCCGCGGCCGTCCCCGCGTCGAGGCGGAATACGATCAGCTCGATTTTTTTCAGCTCCTTCGGCTGCGCTGAAGCGATCGCCGGTACGAGCAGCGTTAACAACATGAGCCAGAATGTTTTCTTCATCTCGTGACCGTCTCCTTATAAATTGGTGTCGCTGCTTTTTAGCCCAGTGCCGGAGTGATGTCCAGAATCATTCGATCGGCAAAACGGTGATGACGTTGGTCGTCCCCGGCGTGCCGGGCTGGCGTCCGGCGGTGATCGCGATCAGATCGCCGCGCCGGACGAGTCCCGAGCGGCGCGCGACGTCGCGCGCCATTTGGACCATCGCGTCGGTCGTTCGATAGGGCGGAATGAGCCGCGCGGACACGCCCCATGATAGCGTCAGCGCTTTCACGGTCTTGGGATCGGACGTCATCGCGATCAGCGGCTGCGACGGCCGGTAGCGCGCGATCATGCGCGCAGTGCCGCCCGAGGTCGTCGGAATGAGAAACGCTTTCACACGGAGGTCGCGCGCGAGCGCGACGGCGGCGTGGCTGATCGCCTCGGGCACGGTGGCGGCCAGGCCCTCGAACCACATGCGAGGCTCCACGCTGCTTTCCGCCTCGGCGGCGATGCGCGCCATCGTCTGCACCGCGCGGATCGGATACTTTCCGGCCGCGGATTCTTCGGAGAGCATCAGCGCGTCGGTGCCGTCGAGCACGGCGTTGGCGACGTCGGCGACCTCGGCGCGCGTCGGACGCGGATTCTCCGTCATCGAGCGGAGCATCTGCGTCGCCGTGATGACGGGCTTCCCGGCGGCATTCGCTTTGAGGATGAGCATTTTCTGCAGCGCCGGGATTTTTTCCACCGCCGTTTCGAGCCCGAGATCGCCGCGCGCCACCATGATGGCGTCGACCTCGGTAAGGATCGCGTCGATGTGTTCCAGCGCCTCGTGCTTCTCGATTTTTGCGACGAGCGGCGGAACGCCGCCGCGCAGTTTTATCTCGCGCCGCGCGCTGCGGATATCTTCCGGACGGCGCCCGAAGGAGAGGGCGACGAGGTCGACGCCGTGCTCGAGGCCGAAGGCGAGGTCGCGCTTGTCCTTCGCGGTGAGCGACGGAATCCCGGCGCTGCCCTGGGGGAAGTGGACGCCCTTGTGCGCTCCGAGCACGCCGCCGACAAGAATGCGGCAGTCGATTTCCCCGCGCCTGACGCGCAGCGCCTCGAGCTCGATCTCGCCGTCGCCCATCAGGATGCGGTCGCCTTTTTTTACGATGCGGCCGAGGCGACTATAAGCGACCGGTACAAGCGCGCTGCCGCCGGCGATCCTGCGGCTCGTGAGCGTCACGCGCCGTCCGCTGCGAAGCTGAGTATATCCGCCGGCGATCTCGCCGACGCGAATTTTCGGCCCCTGAAGGTCCTGGAGAATCGCGACGTTGCGCTCGAGCCGCCGTGCGATGCGGCGGATGCGCGCGATCATGGACGCGTGAAAGCGATAATCGCCGTGGCTGAAGTTCAGGCGCGCGACGTCCATGCCCGCCTGGATGAGCGCGGTCAAAACTTTTTCCGACTCGCTCGCCGGGCCGATGGTGCAGACGATTTTAGTGCGGCGCATTGCGCTAATGTACCCGAGAGCGGCGGCGAGTGAAACAACTCAGTGTTTCATCGCGCGCTTGAGGCGCGGATCGAGCAGATCGCGCACGCCGTCGCCGAGCAGATTGATGCCGAGGACGGTTACGAAGATTGCGAGGCCGGGAAACAGCGCGAGCCACCATGCGGTCGAGATGTAGCTGCGGCTGTCGGCAAGCATCGTGCCCCAGCTCGGAATGCCTGGCGGCACGCCGAGACCGAGGAAGCTGAGACTCGCCTCGGAGATGATCGCCGACGCCATGGAGAAGGTGCCGATCACAAGCGATATCTGCAGCAGGTTGGGCAGGATGTGGCGGCGGATGACGCGCGGGCTGCCGGCGCCGAGCGCGCGCGTCGCGGCGACGAAGTCGCGGTCGCGGAGCGACAGCGTCTGCCCGCGCACGACCCGGCAGTATTGAATCCAGCGCTGCGCCACGAGCGCGAGTATCAAATTGAAGAGTCCCTGGCCTAAAAACGCGAGAATCGTGATAGCGAGCAGCAGGGCGGGAAACGCCCAGACGACCTCGACGAGCTTCTGGATCGCGAAATCGACCTTGCCGCCGAAATAGCCGGAGACCGCGCCGAGCAGAATGCCGGCCGCGCCCGAGATGAGCACGACCGCGAAAGCCACGAGCAGCGAGACGCGCGCGCCGTAAATGATGCGGCTCAAAATATCGCGGCCGAGATTGTCCGTGCCGAGAACATGCGCGCCGCCGAGCCACTGGGGCGGCTTGAGCATCGCTTCGAGCGCCTGATACTGCGGATCGTGCGGCGCGAGCCATGGGCTCAAGACGCCGACGATAACGAGCGCGGCAACGACGATGCCGCCGGCGGCGACCTTCAGCGGCAGCCGCCGGGGGCGGCGCGTGGCGCTCGCCGCGACGGGCGCCGCTTTAGTAGCGGATTCGAGGATCGATGACGGCATAGAGCGCGTCGATAATTAAATTGATCATGACGAACGCGACCGTGTACATGATGACGACGCCGGTGACGAGCGGGTAATCGCGCGACGTGACGCCGGTAATCAATAAACTCCCGATGCCCGGCCAGGCGAATACCGTCTCGACGATGATCGAGCCGCTGAGCAATGTGCCGAGTTCCAGTCCCGCGACCGTGACGATCGGAATGAGCGCGTTCGAGAACACGTGGCGCCAGAGCACGGCGCGGTCGCCGAGTCCCTTGGCGCGCGCCGTGACGACGTATTCCTCGGTGTCGGCGTCGAGCACCGAAGAGCGCGTGACGCGCATCAGGATGCCGACCATGTTCGCGCCGAGCGCGAGCGCGGGCAGCAGGACGTGCAGCAGGGCGTCTTTGAGCGCCGCCCAGTTTCCGTCGAGCAGACTATCGAGAAAATAGAAACCCGTCTGCGCCGCACCCGCGACGCCGTAGGTGCTGCGCCCGCCGGAGGGAAGTATATGGAAGCTCCCGGCGCAGACGAGGATCAGCATGATGCCGAGCCAGAAGCTTGGCATGCTGATGCCGAAAAGCCCGAAGCTCGTGCCGAGATTGTCGATCCACGAGTTCGGCCGCGCGCCGGACCAGACGCCCAGCGGGATCGCGAGCGTAATCGCGATCAGGATCGAGAAGAAGGCGAGTTCGATCGTCGCCGGCAGGCGCTCGGCGATGACTTCCTTCACGGGCCGCGAAAAGCGAAACGATTTCCCCAGATCGCCGGTCGCTGCCGCGCCCGCGAACTTGAAGTATTGTACGAGGATCGGCTGGTCGAGTCCCCACCGCCGCCGAGCCTGCTCCAGGTCGGCGGCGGTGTTTTCCTGCCCGAGCAGCATCGACGCCGGGTCGCCGGGCGCCGCGTGCAGCAGGACGAAGACGAGCAGCGTAATGAGGAGCAGAACCGGCACCGTGCCGAAAAGGCGTCGAACGAGATATGCCGTGGCGGCGTCTCCTTCCTTTTCGCCGGCCGCGCGCGCGAACGGGCTTACTTCAGCACGCGCATGTCTTCGCCGAACATGCGGCCGCTCGGCGTCGGCTTGTAGTCGATATTCTTCGCCAGGCCGTAGACCATTTTGTGGCGCCACATGAAGCATGCCGGCGCATCATCGGTCAGCAGGCTCATCGCCTCGGAGAGGACTTTTTTCCGCTTCGCGGGCTCGAAGGTCTGCCGCTCGGTCGCGAGCAGCTTGTCGAACTTGAGATTCGAATAGCCGATGCGCGGCGAGCCTCCGGTCTCGAAATACTGCGAGAGCGCGACGCTCGGATCGACGATCGAGCCGCGTCCCATATAATAGAAGGGCACCTTGCCCGCCTGGACGTTGGACCAGAGCGTCGCCCACTCCGGCGTCAGCAGCTTTGCGCGGAAGCCGGCGGCGTTCAGCATCTGTGCGATGACCTCGTTGATCTGCTTGTCGAGCGTGTAGCGACCGACCGGCGTCTCGAGCTCGACATCGACACCGTTCGGATACCCCGCTTGCGCCAGCAGCTTCTTCGATTTTTCCGGATTGTAGTCGTACCTGGGCTTCAAGTTCGGATCGTACGCGTACTGGCCGGGGCCGATCGGGCCGTCGAGGCGCGTCGCGAGGCCTTGGAGCACCGTATTGATGATACGGTCGCGGTCGATCGCGTGGCAGACCGCCTGGCGCACCTCTTTTTTGTCGAACGGCGGCTTGGGCTGCATCGCGAGGAACATGATCTCGACGGAGTCGACCGTGGTCGCCTTCGTGTTGGGATCGCTCTCGACGCGCTTCTGCAAGTGCGGCGGGATGAACTGCGCGATCTGAATCTCGCCGTTGAGGAGCGCGGTCACGCGCTGCTCGTCCTCGCGCATGACGCGGTAGACGATCTCGTCCGGCGCCTGCTTCAGCTGCCTCATGCCGGGGTAGTCGAGGTTCTTCGTGATGACGAAGCGCTGGCCCGGCACGAGCTCCTTGAACTTGTACGGTCCCGCGCCGATCGGATATTTCCGGTCGGCGGTCTCCGCGCCGTATTTTTCATAAATGGCGTGGTTGGTGATGATCAGCCGGTCGAAAATGTATTCCGGCAGAGGCGCGGTCGGCTGCTTGGTCGTGAAGCGCACGGTATATTTGTCGACCGCCGAGGCCGAGGCGATCGGGGCGATGTTTTGTCCTTGCTTGCTTTGCGGATCGTTGCGCACGCGGTTGAACGAGTGCACGACGTCATCGGCGGTCAAGGGCGATCCGTCGTGCCACTTGATGTCTTTGCGCAGGTGGAAAATCCAGTTGTTCGGATCTTTC
>DASWZY010000172.1:0-3596 GCA_036407055.1 Binatia bacterium | reverse complement strand
ACGGCGAGGCCGATCGAGACGGTCGCGAGCGGCGTTTCGCTCTGACGCTCGACATGCCCCGATGCGATCACCGGATCGAACGGCGGCTGCGCGACCGGAACGTCGAACGGTTCGCCCTTCACGATGCGCTCCTTGGTTCCGCCGCCCGAGCCGAACGTCGCCTTGACCTTGTGGCCCGTCGCCCGCTCGAAGGCAGGAAGGATCTCTTCGAAAGCCGCTCGGATGCCGCCGGGGGCGATGAGCGTGATCTCGGCGCCGTAGGCAGGAAGCGACGATGAAAGAAGCAGGGCGAGAGCCAATATCGCAAGGGAATTTTTCATGACCGACGCAGCATAAGATAGAGCCCGAGCAGAATAAACGGCACGCTGTAGAGCTGGCCGGTATTGAAAAGCAAGCCGCGCTCGAACGGAACCTGATCCTCCTTAAAAAATTCGAGAATAAACCGTACTGCGAAGCTGGCGGCCAGAGCGGCGCCGACGAGGCGGCCGGCGACGGCCGCGATACTGGTTTTCAAGTACGCGACGTAAAGCGCCGTGGAGATGATCGCGTAGGCGAGCGCTTCGTAAAGCATGACGGGATGGCGCGGGAGATTGTCGACGCGCAGGAACACGACGGCCCAGGGCACGTCGGACGGCCGTCCGACGATCTCCGAGTTGAAGAAGTTTCCGATGCGGATGAAGCAAGCCGCCGCTACGGCGGGCACCGCGAGCCGATCGGCGAGCTCGAGAAAGCCGATGTCGCGATATTTACGCACATAGAGCCAGATCGCGATCAGCACGCCTGCGAAGCCGCCATGGCTCGCCAGCCCGCCATGCCAGATCGCCGGAATCTCCCACGGATGCGTAAAATAGTATTGCGGCTCGTAGAGAAGAATATTGCCTAGGCGCGCGCCGATGACGGTGCCGAAGAAGACATAGGTGAAAAGGCTCGAAAGGTTCGCCTCCGAGCGTTTCTCGCGCCGGTAAATCCGCAGGAGAATGAGATAGCCGCAGAGAAGCCCCGAGGCGAACGTCAACCCATACCAGCGCAGCGCCAGCGGGCCGAACTGCACGATCTCGGGATCGCCGTTCCAGACGAAATGTCCCAAGTTAATACCTCTGTCGGGAAAGGTGGACTCGCCGAGCGGTTTTATTGCCGCGCGGCCGGGCTCTTCAGCGCCTGGATCTCCGCCTCGCTTCGCGGCGTGATCACGGCGACCTTGCGCGCGCGCTCGTAGGGAACCACGACACGCAGCGGCTGGCCTTCGCGCTCGAGGATCGAGATGTGGCGCGATTCCGTGCCCCGGGTCGGCAGCTCGAAGAGCGTCCATTGTCCTGTGAGCGCATCGTACTTGGCGATCTTGTCCGTGCTCCAGAGATTCGTCCACACGCCGTGGTTTTTATCCACGGCGATCTGGTACGGCTGGTCGGTCTCGGGATTCGGCAGCGGCACGAGCGTCGATTCCTTCGTGACGGTGTTGATCTTCGCGAGTGTCCCGCCGAAGGAGTTGCCGACATAGACAAAGTCGCTGTTCTTGTCCGCGCCCATGCGGCGCGGCGCCTGCGCCCAGGCGAACGGCGTGTTGAAGTCCGGCGGCTGGAAGGTCTCGTACATCTTCTTCTGCTCCGCCGTCAGATTCTCCATCACTTTCTTTTCCGGCGGCAGCTTGAACTCGGCGCTCTTGCCGGTCTTGATGTCGCTGTAATCGACCAGGTCCTGCGCCATGAGCAGCCACCAGCCGTTGCCGGCGCGGTCAGCAGCGAGTCCATAGACCGTCGCCGTGCCGTGCTGGTTCTTGTACGTGATCGATTTGAACTCGGTGAATTTCTCTTCCTTGATATTGAAGCGCAGCGCGCCGTCCGGCGCGGTGACCCAGACGTTGCCGTTCAAATCGGCGTCGAGCGTGCCGGCGGTGCCGGACATCGGCTCGGGCGGAATGTAGACGGTGATCTTCTCCGTCTTGGGATCGATCTTGGCCAGCCCGCCGCGGGCGCGCGCGACGTTGGAGCGGGTGTTGAACCACAGATCGCCGTGCTCGTCGCGCGTGATGCCGTGGGTGCCTGTGGCAATGCCGCGCTGATCTTCGAGGCGGAAGTGCTTCACCTTGCCGGTCTTGCCGTCGATGCGCGCGACCGTCGTGTCGAGGCTCGTGTGCGCATGGGTGATCCAGATGTTGCCGTCGAAGTCCATCTGCGCGTCGTGCGGTCCTGCGGCGTGATTCATGCTGGAGCCGGTGCCGAGCGACCAGTCGCTGCCGTCCATCGACATCGTATGGCCCTGCTCCATCGGGAAGTCATACTCCTTGATGACGGCGCGCGCCGCCTCGCCCGACGGCCGCGGGCGCAGCTTGAATTTCATCGAGCTTTCGCCCGGACCGCGCGCCTTTGCCAGATAGGCGACGAGCTCCTTCTGATGAAACTCGATGTTCGGCGTCGGCTTGTGCTCCGGCCCCTGGTAGACGCCGAGGACGTTGACGTGTTTCATGAGGTCGAGAATCTTGTTCCAGCCCGCCTCGTCGAAGCGGTGCTGCAGCGGATAACTCGCGCTGTGGCAGCCGGTGCAGTTCTTCCGCACCTGCGTCTTCATCCTGTAGTCTTCGGGCGTGTCCCCGGGCAGCGCGGCGAGAAGCTCGTCGCCGGGCAGCTGGCGAATCCAATCTTCCTTGTTCGCGATCGGCTTCAAGACAAAGTCGCGCTTGGACTTTTTCTGCAGGTCGACATTCGCCTCGGCGCGCTGATACGTGAGCGCCTGCGCCCAGACGCGGTATTTCCCGCCCGGTAGCGCCGGAAAATAGTAGCCGCCGCTCTCGTCGGTGAAGATGCTCGTCGTGATCGGCGATCCGACGGCTTTGGCCGACACGGTGACGCCGCCCATCTTCTCGCCAGAGGAAGAAGTCACCGTGCCGGAGAGCAGGACGTCGCCATAAGCGGGCGCGGCGGCAATTGCGACCGCGGCCACAAGAGCGAAAGCGGCGAACAGCTGTAAGCATTTCATATCGGCCTCCTGAGAAGAAGCTCGTGTCTCATTGCATCGGCGTCGGTGCTTTCGCTGCCGTGCGCGCCGTCGGAATATCCTGCGTGCCGCGCGGCAGCGTCTTCAAGTACGCGGCGATCGCGGCGATCTGCTCGGGGCTGTAGGTGTATTTGAACCCCGGCATGCGCGCCGAGCCGTTGCTGATGATCTCGCGCATGTATTCTTCGTTGCCGCCGGTGCTGTCTTTGGAGAGCTCCGGGCCGAACATGCCGGAGACGAGCGTCGGCCGTGTATGGCATACGCCGCACGACTGCTCGAAGAGGCGTCGGCCGAGCTGCTGCTTGGGATTGAGCTGCTGGTGATGGTGCTCGTCGGCCGCGGAGAGTGCCTGCGGCGCGGTCGCAAGAATAATCAGAGCGAGCCAGACGGTAGGTTTCATGCTGCCACTCCTCGCTGAGAAGTCCCGGCGCGATCGGCGCGCCGGAAAATATATGCGCGCTTTGCTTACGCCGAAGATTTGCTTACCACCACCTCGTCGGTCTTGTCCACTTCCTTGAGCTTGACGCGGACTTCGCCGCCGGAGGGGACGGCGACTTTCTTGCCGACGAAGTCGGCGGCGATCGGCAGCTCGCGGCCGCCGCGGT
>DASWZY010000171.1:0-4084 GCA_036407055.1 Binatia bacterium | reverse complement strand
GCGTCTCGCCCTGGCCGGGGCCGTCGATCGCCAGCACGGCGATGCCGCGCTCGATAAACGGTTCGCCGTAGAGCGGATCGTCCTCCTTCACGCCGTCCATGCCGGGGATGTAAAGCACGCACGGGACCTTCTCGCCGGACTTCAAGCCCGGCGGCAGATGCAGCAGCGCTGTGATGTTGTTGCCTTCGTACGGCAGATCGACCCGCTCGATCGGCCGTCCGGCGAAGCGGATGAATTTGTCGTAGCACTCGCGCTTCTTCTCGCCCCAGGCGATCCGCTTGGGGTTATTGTCCTCGTAGATCGCCCACATCGCGTTCGTGTAGAAGGTCGCCGCGACGTAGTAGTGCTCGCGCGCCTCGATTTCATGGCCGGCGGCTTCGGCCTCGCGCGCGAGCTCTTCGCGGCGCGCCGCCGCGCGCGAGAATTCGCGCGGGATGTCGGTGAATTTCTGCACCCGCCGGCTGATCTCGCGGATATCCGCTTCGACGCCGGCGCCGCAGTTGCGAAGAATTTTGCCGGTGCGCCCCTGATCCCAATCGAGCCCGCGCGTCTGAATGATCTGGTCGAGCAGCCAGCGCTGCTCGCGCCAGCGTTTCATTTTGCGTTCGGTTTCGACTCGCATGATGGCTCCTTTCTACTTCGATCTGACAAATCGGTCGTCGACGAATTTCCGCAGATCCACATTCTTCAACATCGGCGCGGTATCGACGAGGCTCTCGCGCACGGCTTCCAAGCCTTTCATGGACGGATACGGCGGGCTCGTGAGCGCCGTCGCGTATTCGCGATAGCCGGCCTCGAGGATCGCTTCGTTCTCGACGGCGACGTACTTCTTCAATATCTTCAACGCCGCCCTGGCGTCTTCTTTGTAGATCTTGGCGCCTTCCGTGAGCGCGGTCATGAACGCTTGCGCTGTCGCCGGACTGGCATTGATGTAGTCGCGCTTGGCGGCAATGCCGGAGAAGGTGAATTCCCTGCCGAGATCGGGAATGAACACGAGCCGCTTATAGCCGGCTTCCAACGCGGAGGTGGAAAACGGCGGGGACAGGATTCCCGCCTGCACCGCGCCGGCGCGGAGGCCGGTCAAGATTTCCGGTATGCCCCCCATGCTGATGAGCGAGACGTCTTTCGTCGCGAGCCCCAAATGCTCGAGCGCCGTGCGGGCGGCGAGATCGGCGGCGGAGCCGAGGCGCGTGATGCCGATTTTTTTTCCTTTGAGGCCCTCGCCGCGAGTGATCGCGGGCTCGGCGACGAGCGTGAAGACCATCTTGTGCGTGGTCGTGCCGATCCAGACGAAATCGGCGCCCTGCGCCCATGCGGTCATAATAGCTCCCGGAGCGAGATGGCCGAACTGAATCTCGCCCGCGAGCAGTGCCTGGGTCGCCGTCGTGCCGCTGCGAAAATAGACCAGCGAGGAATCGAGCCCGTGCTTTTTGAATAAGCCCTGCTCGTGCGTCAGCCAAAGGCCGCCGATGCCCGCCGAAATCGCGCTGTAGGCTATTTTGATGGGCCGGTTTTGCGCCGCGACGCCGGTTGTAAGGACGAGGGTCAAGGCGAGAGCTAGGGTTGCGCTTCTCATCGTCGCTCTCAAAGCGCTAAACCATAGTCAAAATCACCGGCGATGGCAATGCCGCCGAGTGAGGATTCAAGTTGACCCACGGGATGATTTATGCCTATAGTTATTTGAGTTGATTTACCTCTTAAATCGATAACTTCAGCGCAAAACCCGATGCTTTTCAACTTCGCCAATGTGTTGGTTTTTACGGCGCTGGGCGCGGGCTTCGTCGGCGTCAATCTGCTGATCGGCAAGCTTTTGCGGCCGAACAATCCGCAAGAGCGCAAGCTCTCGACTTACGAATGCGGCGAGCCGGCGACGGGCAGCGCCTGGGTCAATTTCAATATCCGCTTCTACGTGGTCGCGCTGATCTTCATCGTGTTCGAGGTCGAGATCGCTTTCGTTTTCCCGGTAGCCACGGCGTTTCGCCGCTGGGTCGAGAGCGGGCAGGGCGGATTCGCGTTCATCGAAATTCTGGTTTTCGTGGCGATCCTCATGCTCGGCCTGGTCTACGCTTGGGCCAAAGGCGATCTCGAATGGGTCAAAAAAATCGAGTCATAGGGGAATTATGCAGCCGCTGCTGAATTCACTGCCTGAAACCGTCTTCACCACCAAGATCGACGAGCTGCTCAACTGGGGCAGGGCGTCGTCGCAGTGGTACATGCTTTTCGGGCTCGCCTGCTGCGCGATCGAGCTGATGCAGACCGGCGGTCCGCGCGCCGACCTCGACCGCTTCGGCTGCGTGCCGCGCGCGACGCCGCGCCAGTCGGACCTTATGATCGTGGCCGGCACGCTGACCTATAAGATGGCGAAGCGCACGAAACTGCTCTACGACCAGATGCCCGATCCGAAATACGTCATTTCGATGGGTAGCTGCTCCAACTGCGGCGGTCTCTTCCAGGTCGCCTACTCGGTTTGCAAGGGTGTCGATAAGATCATCCCGGTCGATGTCTACGTGCCCGGCTGCCCGCCCAGGCCGGAAGCGCTGACCGAAGGGCTGCTCCGAATACAGGACAAGATGATGCGCGAGCGCTGGCTCGTGAAGGATCCAGCGGCGCGCGAGGAGCGGGCGGGTACCTAGTGCAAGCTCAGGAGATCTACAACAAACTCGAAAAGCAGTTCCCCGGCAAAGTCGGACTTTTTCGCGGCGACATCTTCGATCCGTGCCTCAATGTCGATGCTGGAGCAATCGTAGAGGTCTGCCGATACCTGCGCGACGACCCGGAAACGTCCTTCGAGGTATTATCCGATCTGACTGCGGTCGACTGGACCAAGAAGGACGACGAGAAGATTCAGGTCGTTTATCATCTGTTCTCCTACGGCAAGCGGCATCAGATTGTCCTCAAGGTCGATCTGTCGCGCGAGGCGCCGCGCGTGTCGACCGTCGAAAACGTCTGGAAGGCGGCCAACTGGCTCGAGCGCGAGGCGTTCGACCTCTTCGGCATCGATTTCGTCGGCCACAGCGATTTAAGGCGCATCATGCTGCCCGAGGACTGGGTCGGCCACCCGTTGAGGAAAGACTACGTCGAGCAGGAAGAATACGACGGGATCAGCACGCAGCGCGCGCCGCTCGTAGAAAAATTACTGAAATAAGATGAGCGAAGCCGTTTACCCCCAGAGCGAGGTCTTCCACACCGAGGAC
Organism: Binatia bacterium; assembly: GCA_036407055.1. GTDB lineage: Bacteria > Desulfobacterota > Binatia > UBA9968 > UBA9968 > JAJPJQ01. Next base: position 890 of record DASWZY010000171.1, on the reverse strand, counting down.
ATGACGATCAGCGTCGGTCCGCAGCACCCGAGCACGCACGGCGTGCTCCGCTTCGTGGTGCGCACCGACGGCGAGGTCATCGGCGAGGCTATCCCGGACGTCGGCTATCTCCACCGCTCGATCGAGAAGATCGGCGAGAAGTGCACCTATCACGGCTACGTGCCGTACACCGACCGCGCGGATTACCTCGCCGCGATGTTCGCCAACCAGGGCTTCTGCATGGCGGCGGAAAAGCTGGCCACGACGGAAGTCACGCGGCGCGGGGAGTTTTGCCGTGTTATCGCCTGCGAGCTCAACCGCATCGCGAGCCACTTGATCTCGGTCGGCACGTTCGGCCAGGACATCGGCGCAATCACGCCGTTTCTGCACGCGCTTCGCGAGCGCGAGACGATCAACGATTTGATGGAGGAGATCTGCGGCGCGCGGCTGACCTACAACTATATCCGCATCGGCGGCGTCGGCTACGACATCACGCAGGAGACCTGCGACAAGATCCTCACGTTTCTCGACCACTTCGACCCGATCATCGACGAGTACAACCGCCTGCTCTCCTACAATAAGATCTATATCGAGCGGCTCGCGAACGTCGCAGTCATCACGAAAGAAGACGCGTTCCAGTACAATCTCGTCGGGCCAAACCTCCGCGCCTCGGGCGTCAAATGGGACATCCGCCGCGATATTCCGTATTCCATTTATCCCGAGCTCGAGTTCGAAGTGCCCGTGGGCCACGGTGAGAAGGGGACGCTCGGCGACTGCTACGACAGATATTGGGTGCGCATGCAGGAACTTCAGGAAAGCAGCAAAATCCTGCGTCAATGCCTGAAAATGATGCCCAAGGGGCCGGCGATCTCCAAAGTCCCGCGCAAGTTCAAGCCGCCGGCGGGCGAGGT
>DASWZY010000170.1:0-12005 GCA_036407055.1 Binatia bacterium | reverse complement strand
TGCCGCCCTGTTACCAACAATCTTTCGAAGGGTCTCAGTAAAGCTTTTTGAGCCTGTTGCGTATTGTGCGTTGTATCCTTGCCTGGACAAATCGGCCATCAAATTGATGGCGATTACTGATTTCCCTGTACCTGGACCACCCTTAACGACTATCGCAATCTTTTCCCGATCGTGGAAACCATTACGTGCACAAGATAATACTTTGTCATAAACAACTTGCTGCTCGTCTAAAAGAACATATTCCGACCTTTGCCTGATCATTGCGTTCACATGATCTAGTAGCTTTTTGCTAGGGCGGTACTTACTATTCTGAATCTTTTGAAGCACCTCTAAGCCATGGCCGTTTGAGAGCTTAGGCTTCAAAAAACTGCAAATGTTGTCGAAATCGTCCGCTGTGAATGTGGGATACTTCTTTAGGATTTCATCGAATTTACTTGAGAATACTGCATCGGGTTTCGAGCGAGCATAATTATGCAGATATGAGCAGGCATGAAGGGATATGCACGGTTCGGAGTTGAAGGCCGTGTGGCAATCTTCCAGATATTCTTTGTATTGTCCGACTTGCATTGATGGGTGTAGAATCTCTCTGAGAGCTCCGCCTACCCAGGTTAACACCTCGTTATCGAGCGACGATTCTGTACATTTATCCCACTGTTTCAGCTCAACGATTGCCGCGTGACTTCCGTTATCGTCGCCGACACCTGAAATTAGAAAGTCTAGCCGACGGGAAGTAAGCGGCAGTTGGTACTCAAGAATCACTCCGTGATCATAGAAGCTGCAGTGGTCTACAACATCCTTGATCTTGGTAAGGGAATTCTTCCAAGAGTTTACTTCGTTTGGCGAGGGATAATACCGGAAATGAGAGAAAAAGGTGCGGCGTAGTTTTTCCGCAATCTGATTCTTTTCTGTATCGATTATGAACTGCTGTGATGATCCAGAATAAAGCTGCATCTTACAGTTTGTTATATTTAGTCGCGGTGCCTCGCGACTTTTCTACAGGGTATTTTTGTTCGTTTTTGACCAACTTTCTTTCCATTGCCTGCCGCAGATCGATGCCGAGATTGTCTGCAAGCTCAAACAGGTACATAGCGATATCTGCAATCTCATCTGCAATTTCATCTTTCTGTTCTTTTACATGGCGCTCAGCTGCAGCAATGTCTTTCCATTGGAAATGCTCAAGCAACTCTGCTGCTTCAAGAATTATCGAAATAGCCATGTTTTTTGGATCGTGAAATTGCATCCAATCACGTCGATCCCTAAAGTCACGTATCCTTTTTAAGATTTCTTCCACGAAATATCCTCGTCTGCAGATTTCGCCGAATCTTACGCGATTTTCGTAAAAAGTCGCAAGCCAAATCTGCACAACACGGATGGACGATCCAATAGACGAAATCACTAGCCCCAGTTTCATCGCATTGACAAGCCTTCTCGCCTAAGGCTATTGTCCCGCCTTTCTAACGGAGGCCCCTATGAAGGCGATTACCCCTCTCGTATTCGCAGTCGTTTTGCTTCTTCCCAAGATCGGCTTTGCCGCGCCGACGATAGCCGACAACTTCGTCCGCACGGGGCAAAACGCATCGTTCGCCGCTCCTTTGACGACCTTCGGCGGCGTGACAGCACCCGGGCAATGGTCGGGTTTGATCGAGGTCATCTTGTCCGGCGACGCGGTAAACAACCCGCCGACCGGACTGCACGTCGATCCTTTTTGGGCCTTTTCGCCGAGCAACCCAAGTGCTACGCCGACCGGGACGGGCACTCGTTTTCGCCTTTCTTTTACTGGATGCGCGACATCGTTCGAGTGCGGCGCACCCGACATCGTTTTGTTCGCCGTCTTCGCCGAGGGCATAGGACCTGTAACGCCGCCCAATCTCCCGAGCCTCGATCCGCTGCCGATCGAGACGGCGATTCCAATACTCAACGGGATCGTGCCATACAACACGGCGCATACCTACCACTTCGTCATAGACGTGGGATCGACCCCGAGAACGCTAACGCTCGGCGACGGCGACGGCGGAGTCTTCGACAATTCGGGACAATTCCAGGTTCAGCTTTTCAGCGTCACCGAGCAGACGGCAACACCGCCTTTTTCCCGTGCGGGCGTAAGATGCCAGACCGCGATCGGGGAAGCCGCCGTGCAGCAAAGCGCGCTAATCTATACCGCTCACGCCGTGTGTCTTACGGCGGAGGCAAGCGGCAAGACGTGCAACATCAAACTGCGCGATGCGACTATCAAGCTGGCGACTGCGGCGACGTCAAAGCTCTTAGCCGCCGCATGCACGGTCGATAGCCTGCACGAATTGGGATTCGGCGGGACGTTCGACGAGATCGTCAGCCGACTGTCTCAGAGCGCTATCGATTCGGCCATGGATCTGATTCACGACACCTATCCCGCGAACTACACGAACAAACCGTAAGGTTTATTCTTGCCAGCGAATTAACCACGGGCAAGCCCCCTCTACCGCTCACCACAGTTATGCCAATAGACTCACCCATTGTTTTAACACTAGGCACCGTGTTTGATGCTCGGGCGCTGCTCGAGTCTATTATTGTCTTTCGCCAAACTCATTCCCGACTGTTATTCCTCCGTTGTTCGACACAATTATCTGTCACACCACGTAATAATGTATCGCACACTTTTGATCTCATGGACCCTGAATTTTTGAATTTCTTAAGTCAGTGGGAAAATGCAGACGATCTTTCGCTACAACCACCGGTTCCTACGTTATGCCTAGCTGTACGCATTTTTCAACATGCAGTCCACGAAGGGTACATTGAGATTATCGATACCTCGATTTCCGGGATGGAGGAAATTCCGCTGTGGGCTGGCATAAATTTATACGTCAATCAGGTATTTGCAGGGCCGACCGATACCGAATCGCTTCGAGATAGCATTGCCTTTGCTCTTCGAAATCGATGTCAAATCGCTGTAGGAGATGAAAAAGATCTTAGGGATATAAATCATGCTCTGTCCGTAGGCCGAACAGGAAAAGGGAAAGACAAACAACGTAACCTTCCCGGTCTCTTACCTTACAGCCAGATTAAAAAAGGTAGGTTGCGCGAAACGGTCTTCAACTGGCATCCCAAATCGATCGGCGAAATCTTCGGTTGTATCGACCATCCAACTCTTTTGCCTTCCCTAACTGAAGCAGTCGCAGAGGCCATAGAAAACGAAGCATATAAAAAAGACCTATGGTTATTTTTGCCTCGTCTTGTCCTCGACGCAATGACAGCAGGGGCCGCCTCGTATGCTGAGATGTTATACCGGATCTTTAAAAAAAATTGGCGTAGATAATGCCATCCGATGGACGGCATTGCAGGATGCCTTACCTTCTCCCCTCCACTTTCGCCCGCTCGACGCAGATGCCATGGCTGAAGCGCTCGACGCCCTTCGACCCTTCGACGTTGCTCAGGACGGGCTAGCTCAGGACAAGGCTACTAGGGATTGAGTAGTTAAGGCCCGGCCGCTAGAGGAGGGTCCCGGGTGCGGCGGGGAAATGTGCCCCGGGGTTGCTTTCAAACGCTCCCGAGTCCGCGGTAACCTCCCGGGTCTAATCACGAAGGCGAGGTGCGGGACGATGAGGATAATCGCGATCCTATTCTTACTCGCGGCGTGCTCCTGCGCGCGCCAGAGCTATCTAACCAAGCCCGGTATGACGCCCGAGCTGTTCGCGCGCGACAGCAGCGCGTGCCGGCAGCACGACGAGGAGCAATCGGTCTTCAACGACTGCATGCGCGCGAAAGGCTACGGCACGGACAGTATATGGCGGCCGCTGGTCAAAATCCGTTAAATGCAGCGTGGGCCGCGGATGCGGCTGCGGATATCTTAGGGGAGGAAACGCCCCGCGCGCTCTTACTCGGCGCTGAAGCGCGCGAGCTCTTCGGCGATGCCGGCGAGCCGCTGCCGCTGCGCGAACCGCTCGGCCTGCTGCTCGCGGGCGAATTGGGCGGCCCAGCGCCGGCGGCGCGCGGTGTCGCCCTGGTGATCGATCATGAAAATGCGCCGGTTGGCGTCGAGGCGCTGGAGCTGCTGCGCGTACTGGGCTCGGTCGAGCGCGAGCTGGAGGCGATTTAAATCGCGGCCGCTCTGGACGTCGGCGTTGTCGAGCCGGCTCGCGGCGCCGTCGATCTGCTCCTGGAGGCTGGCGATCTGCTGCTGCTGGCTGAGATCGTAGAAGTCGCGCTCGCGCACGAAATCCACGATCTGCATTTGCCGGCGGATTTGATTTTCGTCCCGCGGGATCGGCACGTCGGGATTATTCGTCTGCGCTGCGGCGGGCAGAGCCCATAAGATAAGCGCGGCCAGGATCGAGGCCTTCATGGGATCATGATAGCCCGCCGGGCGGCGGCGGGAAAGACACCTTAATAATAGTTTTGAGTGTTGAGTTTCGAGTGTTGAATTTAAGAGGCGGAATAGGGTGCAATTCAAGGGTGCCGCGCCCTCCCGAAGAGATCGCGGGAGTCCGCTACCGCCTCGCCGCGTCGACTTTCGTCCGCTCGACGCAGATGCCCTGGCTGAATCTTTCGACGGCCTCGGCCGCGCGGCCCATGGCGCTGGCGAGCTTGAGCTGCTCGCGGCGCTCCTCGCATTCAGCCTGCGTGTCGGCCTCCGCCGCCTCGGTCCACATGCGCAGCTTGTCGGCGAGAGAGATATTGTGCGGCGCGCCGCTCGGCGGCACCAGGAGCACCCAGGCCAGGAGAAGCGAGCAGTGAGCGGTGCGTCGTGAGGCGATAAAGCCCGGCGTGCGGCGCAAGGCGTGAGCAAGGATAAGCACGCCGCTACGGTATCAATTTTCGACTCGATTTTGAATTCACGATTGCGCCATGCGGACGCCCGAAGCGATCATTGCCGGCGGTTGACAGGCTGCATTGATTTCGGCAGGATGCCGCGCCGATGGGGAGCCCACGATGATGAGATACGCGCGCACGATTATCGGCTTGATGGTCCCGGCGGTTCTCAGCGGGGCGGCGTCGCTTTACGGCCACGGCGGGGATGCGAGCCTGATGCACGGCTGCATCGACAAGAAGAAAGGCACGCTCCGGATCGTCGCGCCGAGCGGCGCGTGCACGACGAAGGAGACGGCGCAGGACTGGAAGATCGCCGGTGCGGCCGGCCCGACGGGCCCTACCGGCGCGGGCGGGGCGGGCGGCGCAACCGGCCCGACCGGCGCCACGGGAGCGACAGGACCGGCGCGGCCGCTGTCGAAAGTGGTCGATCAGAACGGCGCGTTCGTCGGCGACGTGATCTTCGGGTATCATCCCGCCGGCTCGGACCCGTTGTTCAACTCCGTCCAGGTATATCTCGCGTTTCTCGGCGATCCCACGATCGTGCTCCGCTCCGACACCGGCCTGAACGGCCTCACGGCCGCGCAGGTGCACTACGAGTCGACCGATTGCAGCGGCACGCCGTTCGTCGATCCGGCCGAAGACATTTCTCTCCTGGCGGGTCCGCTGACCGCGATCGGCGGGCCGAATAGCACGCTGTTCGCGTCAACGGGCCCGAAGCAGGCGATCACCGCGCGCTCGCGCTTCGCGCGCAACTTTCATTGCGAGACGCTCCTCTCGCCGGAGGCGCGCGACGGCCTGCCGGCCGAGTCGCTGGGCGACGTGGATGCGATGTTCGTCTCTCCGCTGAAGCTGCAATAGGGAAAGTCGGCGCGCGGGCCCGCGCGCGACGTTGCCGCGGCGGCGGCTTCTAAACGGGATCTTCGCCGGCTTAGGCCAGGTCCTTCCGCAGGAAATACCACTTGTGCTTTCCCGCGACGTCGTCGAGCTCGCCGAAAATCCGATAGCCGTTCTTCCGATAGAAATCGAGCGCCTGGAAGCTGAAGGTGTCGAGGTGCGCGTGCTTGCAGCCGCGCGTGACGGCTTCGGCTTCGGTCGCGCGCAGCAATCGCGTGCCCCAGCCTTTGCGGCGCTGGTCTTCTCTCAGCCAGAGCGCGCGAATATTCAGCCAGCCGAACGCGGTCCAGCCGTGCGCGCCGCCGACGACTTCGCGCGCTTCGTTTCTGAGAAAGACGGTGATGAGCCGGCCTTCGAGGCCGGTTTGCGCGACGTTATATTCGTCGAGCCCGTTCCACAGGACGCGGATATCCTTTACGGGAGGATCGTCCTCGATCGTGATGGTCGGCTCCGGCACGGTTTCCTTCCCGGTCCTCTACCAAGCATTTGACCCTTACTTGGACCGGCTGTTATAATCGATACAACTATATCAATTGATGGAGTCGAGGGAAATGGTTAAAAAAATGAACGCTCTAAAAGCCCGGAAAAACTTGGGCCAGCTGCTTGAGGAAGTGTACTACAAGGGCGATCAATATGTCATCGAGCGCGCCGGAAAGCCGATGGCGGCCGTCGTGCCGGTCTGGCAGCTCGAGGAGCGGCGCAAGCGCCGCGAACGCCTGTTTCAGACGGTGGAAGGCGTCCGGGAAAGAAACAAGAACGTGAAGCCCGAAGTCATCGAGCGCGAGGTCCTACAGGCCGTCGTTGCGACGCGAGCTAAAGCCCGCCGGCGGCGATGATTCGTGCCGTTCTCGACGCGAATGTTTTGGTCAGCGCCATCTTAACCCCTAAAGGCATCCCAGCCAAAATCCTTACCGCATGGCGCGGCGATGGATTCTCTCTCCTAACTTCCCCGGCTCTCCTGGATGAGTTAGGTCGCGTTCTTAGATATCCGAGAATTAAAAAAAGGCACGAATGGTCAGAGAAAGAAATCGAGACTTTCTTAGAGGACCTCGCATATCTTGCTATCTTCACTCCCGGCGAGCTCTCTCCGACCGTGATCGACGATGATCCCACGGATGACCGGTATCTCGAATGCGCCGTCGAAAGGGCCGCGGATTATATCGTGAGCGGCGATACTCATCTTCTAGGTCTCGGCCACTACCGAGAGATCCAAATTCTGGCCCCGAGAGAATTTCTGAGCGTGCTTTCTCAGCTCTCCTCTTCCCGGTAAAAGTCCAGCGCATCCATCAGGGGCCGGTCGTTCATCGAGAAGAGGATCGCGGGCTCGCGCGCGGTGTTGCCGTGGCGGTGCGTCGTCCAGAGCGGGACGGTGAAGGAGTCGCCCTGCTTCCAGTCGAAGCGCTCGCCGCCGACGTCGGTGAAGCCGCTGCCGCGAAACGCGTGGTAGATCGCGGTGCTGGTGTGGCGGTGCGCCCTGGTGGTCTCGCCGGGGCGGAGCATCGAGATCTCGCACGAAAACGTCGGCAGCGTCGGGCCGCCGGTGAGCGGGTTGACGTAGCGCAGCAGCAATCCGTCGTGCGGGTCGCCGGGCGACTCGCCGAGCGCCTTCAGCGCCTTTTCCGTATCCGCCCATTTATAGCGGTACGCCGGCGGCTGCTTCGAATCGGTTTTCACCCACGCGGGTCGCGCGGCGCCGAGCTCATGGTGCGACGCGCCGACGGGGCGCGTGTGCGGCTGCCGGTCGCTGGAAAATATTTCCGCGAAGCCGATTTCCAAAAGTCCCATGAGCGGCGCCTCGATGCCGTCGAGCCAGACGATCGGCTTGTCGGAGCCGTTGTAGTGGTCGTGCCAGGTGCGGCTCGGCGTCGTGATGAAGTCGCCCGCCTCCATCGGAAACGGCTCGCCCTCGACGGTGGTCTGCGCGCCGCCGCCCTGAAGGACGAAGCGGATCGCGCCCATCGTGTGGCGGTGCGCGCGCGCGACCTCGCCCGGCTTGACGAGCTGGACGCCGAGCGCGAGCGTGTGCGTGGTGCGCACCTTGCCGATCGATTTGAACGCGAGGAAGCGCCTGAGCGAATCGTCCATGCCGAGGACGTCACCCGATTCCATGAGCGCGCCGTAGACGTCGTCCCAGCGCCACATCGTCGGCTGAAACGACGCCTTGGGCTCGAAGCTCTCGCTCCGCGGGATGCCCCAGTAGCCGACGAGGTTCAGCTGGTCGAGCTTTCGGTTGAAGTCGTCGATACGGCTCATGGCTGAGAGGTAGAAGAAAGGACGGGCGGTGTCAACCTATCCCTGAATCGCTTCCAACCTTACCGCGAGCGCGCCGCGGTACGCGCGGTCGTAGATCAGCGATTGCCGGGCGCCGTCGAGCGCGTCGCGCGCGGCCTCGGCCGTCGCCGCGTGGCGCTCGAGCACGGCCTGCATCATATCGGAATGCTCCTCGTCGGCGACGTTGTGCACGTCGTGGCCGGGCACCTTGCCGATGCGCTCCTTCACCTCGGCCGCGTAGCGTTGGTAGTCGCGCAGCGCCGAGCCGCCGCCGCTTACGATGCGGTTGTTGTTGGCGCGCTCGAGCACCGCGGAGGCCGAGAACGCCTTGATCCACGACGAATGCTTCGACAGATTCACCCACGCGGCGAACGCCGCGCTGCATCCGGGCACGGGCTCGGTCGCCATGATCTCATCGGGCATCAAGCCGGTGAGCTTGATCGCCTTCTCGATCTCGGCCGTCTGGTGATCGCCGCCGAAGCGCGCGTCGGAGATGAGCTCGTCCTGCTCGTGCGCCCACACGAGCTTCTTCACGTCCATCGGCGCGCTGCTCTGCACCGAGCCCCAGCAGTCGCGCCGGTTCATCGTGTAGAAGACGCGGTGGATCATCAGCACGCCCGCGCGCGCGAGATTCACGGGGAAGCGGTTGAAGCGGAGGATCTCGGGCGTCGCGTAATGGTCGTTCACGAGGCGGTTGAGCGCTTCTATGAGTTCGTTCGCGTGGCTCATGGAAAAATATTCTCCTTGATTATTTCTTGTAAAGATTCTGGATGAAGCCGCTCTCCTCCAGCTCGCGCAGCGGCCGGTCGTCGAGGTAGTCCGACGGCTTCGCCTGCTTCGCCTTGGCGTTCGTAAGCGCGATCTGGTCGAGGATGTTCTGCGCGCCGGCGGCGGTCGCATACGGCGCCGGCTTGAAGACCTTCTTCACCAGCGAGTCGTACATGTTGTCGAGCAGCTCGCGGTCCTGGTTCTTGAGAAACGCGGAGAGGAGCTGCTGCGCCTCGGCGCGGTTCTTCTCGTTCTTGAGCCAGGCGATCGCTTCCACGTGCGCGCGGAGATAAGCGCGCACGAGCTGCGGGTGCGCCTTGGCGTAGCTCTGCGTCGTCACCGTGCTGAGCTGGAGAAAGTCGATGCCCAGATCCGAGAGGCTCGCGAGCGAGCGCAGCCCCTGCTTGCGCGCGAGCGGCGCGTGCGAGTCGGAGTTGAGCAGCGCGCCCTGAGCCTGCCCGGCGAGCATGGCGTTCAGGCGCGCGGGATTGCTGCCGATCTGGAGATAGGCGGCGTCGCCGGGGTTGAAGCCCATTTTCTTGAGCGCGAGGCGCAGCCCGACATCGGTCGTGCTGCCGAAGCGGCTGACCGCGAGGCGCTTCCCTTTGAGGTCGTCGACTTTGTGGATCTCCGGCGTAACCACGAGGTCGAACGAGAGCGCGTTCACCGCGCTCGAGACGATCACGACGTCGGCGCCGCCGATGCCGGCGACGATCGCCTCGGTGCCGCCGACGTGGAGGAACGGCGTCTCGCCGGCGATCATCGCGGCGACCGCGCGTGTGCCGCCCTCGATGAAGATATAGGTCGCCTCGATGCCGTTCCTCGCGAGGAAGCCTTTTTTCTGCGCCACGACCGACGGCCACATGCCGCCGCCGATCGAGCCGTAGCCGACGGCGATCCTGTCGACCGCGCGCGCGGGCGCGGCGGAGAGGACGAAAAATAAAATCGCGATGAAAATCCTGATGCTCATGCGATTGTTTTATGACGCGCGGGGAGCGGATGTCAAATTTCCCGCGCGCCGCACCGTGTTCGCCTTACGCCTCACGCCGCTCGCCCGCTTTGTCCGAACGGATGACCGTCTTCGCCATCGCCGCGACCGCGGCGGTCGCGAGCACGCCGCCGAGCACGACCGCGCCGGTCGCGCCGAGGAGCGAGGCGGCGAAGCCGATCTCGGCCTGGCCGAGAAACGGTCCGCCGATCAAGAAAACGTACGACGCTGCCTGGACGCGGCCGCGCAGCTCGTCGGGCGTCATCAATTGGATGACGGTCATGCGGAGCGTCTCGCCGACCGCGTCGAGCGCGCCGAGGACAAAGCAGATCGCGAGTGAGAGCATGAACGAGCGCGACAGCGCGAACGCGACGACCCCGGCGCTGTAAAGCAGCGTGACCGTGACGATCAGGCGCGCTTTGCTGCGCGGGTCGCCGAGCATCATGACCACGAGCGAGCCGGCGATCGCGCCGACGGCCGGCGCGCCGAAGAGCGCGCCCAGACCCGTCGGGCCGACGTTAAGCAGGTCGCGCGCGAACACCGGCATCAGGCCGCGGAACGCGCCGAAGAAATTCACGGCCGCGTCCATGACGAGGAGCGCGAAGATCATCCGGTTTCTGCGGATGAACGACAGCCCCTGGAGCATGCTCCTGAGCCCGCGCTCGCGGCTCGGCTGCGGCGCGCCGCGGATCTCGATCAGCGCGAGGCAGACGATCACCGCGAGAAACGAGGCCGCGTCGATGTAGTAGCACCAGCGCACGCCGCCGTAGGCGATGATCGCCCCGGCGACGAACGGGCCGGCGAGGAACGCGGCCTGGCGCAGCGCGACGGAAAGCCCGAAGGCGGTCGCGAGATGCTCTTCGACGACGAGGTTCGGGATGAGTGCGTTGCGCGTCGGCAGATCGAAGCTCATGAGCGCGCTCTGCGCGAACAGGATCGCGTAGATGTGCCAGACGTCGATGTGGCCGCTGTCGGTGAGCAGCCCGAGCGAGAGCGAGAGGAACAGAGCGAGCACCTGCGTGGCGAGCAGCAGGCGGCGGCGCTCGACGCGGTCCGCGAGCCAGCCGCCGGTGAAGGCGAAGGCGATGAGCGGGACGGCGCGAAAAAGGCCGGTAAGGCCGAGCTGGAGCGGCGAGTCGGTGAGCTCGTAGACCTGCCACGCGATCGCGACCGAGGTCAGCTGGCTGCCGATCGCGGAGACGAGCAGGCTCGACCAGAAGAGCGCGAAATTTTTCTGCGCGAGGACTGTCCAGGGCCGGACGGGATTCGAAACAGTTTCGGGTTTCAAGTTTCGGGTTTCGAGTTGACAGCGCGAAGTTTCGTACACGGCGGTGCGCCGCCGCTTTTGAGTAGCATAACGCGCGTTTTTACGCTAATGATTCGCGCATGCGCATCTGTTCGCTGCTGCCGAGCGCGACGGAGATCGCATTCGCGCTCGGGCTGGGCGACGAGGTCGTCGCCGTAACCCACGAGTGCGACTACCCGCCCGAGGCGCGCAAGCGCCGCGTGGTGGTCAGGAGCGTGGTCGATTCCACGCGTGACAGCGCGGCGATCGATCGCGCCGTGCGCGAGCGCGTCCAGGCCGGGCGCGGCCTCTACGCGCTCGACCTGCAAGGCTTTCGCGCCGCCCGGCCGGATTTCATCATCACGCAGGACCTCTGCGAAGTCTGCGCGCTCGATTTGAACGAAGTAGCGCGCGCAGCCGACACGTTGCCGCACAAGCCAAAGATCGTTTCGCTCGCGCCGTCGACGCTCGGCGACGTCCTCGACGATATCGCGCGCGTCGGCGCCGCCGCGGGAAAAATGGACGTCGCGGCGGCTCTCGTCGCAGACTTGCGCGCGCGCATCGAGCGCGTGCGAGAGAAAGTATCGCGCTCGGATCGGCGCCCCCGCGTCGCGTGCGTGGAGTGGACCGATCCTATCTATCCCGCCGGCCACTGGGTGCCCGAGATGGTCGAAATCGCCGGCGGCGCCGATACTCTCGGCAACGAAGGCGCGCCGGCGAAAGCCGTTTCGTGGGAAGACTTCCGCGCATACGCGCCGGAAGTCGTCGTGCTCATGCCGTGCGGCTTCGGCCTCGAGCGCGCGGCGGCGGAAGCCCCGTCGCTCGAACGGCTCCAAGGCTGGCGCGATCTGCCCGCGGTGAAAGCCGGCCGCTTCCACGCCGTCGACGGCTCGGCGTATTTCAACCGCCCGGGACCGCGCCTCTTCGACGGCGTCGAAATTCTCGCCGCGCTCATCCATCCGGAAATTTTTCCCGCCGCGGCGGCCGGCGCCGCGCGGCGGCTCGCTTGACGGT
>DASWZY010000169.1:0-29390 GCA_036407055.1 Binatia bacterium | reverse complement strand
CTTGCGGAAGAGGATGCGAAACGCCTCTTTCAGCGCCCGGATTTTTTTATCCTCGAACCCCGCGCGCTTGAGCCCCACGAGATTGATGCTCCGCACGGTGTGCTGCCAGTCGACGATCGCGTAAGGCGGCACGTCGCGGCTGGCGCCGCTGAGCCCGCGCATCAGCGACAATTCCCCGATGCGCACGAACTGATGCACCACGCAGTTGCCCGAGATGAACGCGCCGTCGCCGACGTCGACGTAGCCGGCGAGCAGCGCGTTGTTCGCCAGCACGATGCGGTCGCCGAGGCGGCAGTTGTGGCCCACGTGCGCACACGCCATCAAATAATTTTCATTGCCGATGATCGTCGACGAGCCCGGCGCGGTGCCGCGGTGCACCTGGACGTTCTCGCGAAAGACGTTTTTGTCGCCGATCTTTAGATAGGTCTCGGCGCCGCGGTAGGCCTTGTCCTGCGGCGGGCCGCCGAGCGCCGCGCCGGGGTGGATCTCGTTCTCTTCGCCGATCTCCGTCCAGCTCGTAATCGTCGCGTGCGCCATCACGCGCGTCGCGCGCCCGATCCTGACCGGCCCGTCGATCACGACGTAGGGCCCGATCTCGCAGTCGGGGTGGAGCTCCGCGCGCGGATCGATAATCGCGGTCGAATGGATCACAGCGTCGGGCCGCTACTCCGGCTCGTCCTCATCGTCGTCGTCTTTTTCCCGCGGCGGCTTCTCGCCCGGAATGCGGTAGCGCCCTTCCGCCCACGCGCCGAGATCGATCAGCCGGCAGCGCTCCGAGCAGAACGGCCGGTGCGGGTTGCCCTCCCACGCGGCCTCGGCGCGGCAGGTCGGGCATCGGACCATGCGCTCCATGCATTCAGCGTAGACGATTTCAGCTCTGAAGCGTAGCCGGCGCGAACAGCTCCTCGACCGCGAGCGGCTTCGCCATCAGCCCCTGGTCGAGCGAATAGCCCATGAAGCGCTCGAGGTTCGCGCGGTTCTTCGCCACGCCGTAGGGCCACGGGTCGTCGCCCAGCAGCCGCCGCTCCTCCTCGAAAAAATGGCGCCCCCAGATGAGCCGCGACCAGTTCGGATCGTCGTAGTAATGCCGGCAGGCTTCCTTCGCGCGCGCGAACAGGTCCATCACGCCCTCGGCGAGCCACGGATGCGCTTTGAGAATCTCGTCCTTGAACGCGACCACGTGCATGATCGGGAAAAATCCGTTCTTCTTGAAATATTTGAGCTCCTCCGCCTTCGCGTCCGGGAACAGGCGGCGGAACTTGTCCGAGCCCTGCAGCACTTCCTTCGGCGGATGCGGCATGAAGAGCGCGTCGATCTCGCCCGCCGCGAGCATCGCGCCGATCTTTTTCCCGGGCGCCGCGATGCTAAGCTTCACGCCCTCCATCGGCTTGAATGCGACCGTCTCCTCCTTGCCGACGATCCACTCGATGCCGCGCCAGTCGACGCCGTACTCGGACTGCAGGTCGCCCTTGGCGAGCACCGAGAGCGTCGTCTGAAACGTGCTGAGGCCGACCTTCCGGCCGATTAAATCTTTCGGCGACGTAATGCCCGCGTCGCTCCGCACCCACATCTGCGACAGGCTGAAGAGCCGGCGCGGAAAAATCGGGATCGCCGTGAACGGCATCGCCCGGCTCCGCGCCATCAAATAGGACGAGAGCGACAGCTCGCAGATGTCGAACTCCCCTTTTTGCAGCATGCGCTCGTGCCGGTCGACGCCGTGCTTCAAGCGCTCGGACTGGCCGACCAGCATTACGTTAAGCTCGGCGCCGTCGAGCGCGACCGAGCCGTCGAAAAACGGAAAGTGGCGGTCGTAGCTCGACACCGCCATCGTGAGTTTAGGCGCCATAATGCTTCCTGCTTACCGCATCGGAGGGGGGAGAGTAAAGCGGGGGAGACAGTAGTCACGCCTTATTGCTTCCGGCGAGGTTCATAGCGGCTTGTACGGGGAATTAAAATAAACTGGGAACGAATCAGGCTTGGCGCGGAGGATCTTCTGTGGACACCAAGGCAGGCGCGCACAGCAGTCTTTTCACTATTTCGTCAGCCCTGTCACCGGATAAACCAGCACCATGAACCTCCATATCATAACCAACATTAACGACCATTGACGGAAGTTTGTCATCTTTGAAGCTTGAAATACGCACCCGCTCTAGGTCTATTTCGCGGTAGAATGTTGGAGGAAGATGGGGCGGAGAAAACCCCGGCTGAGATCGGTACAGCGACTCGTAGGCCTGATCGTATCCATAACGGCGCAACTCTTCGTGGAAATGAGACACAGCTTCCTCATCCTTTGTTCCTGCCGTCGTCACCAAACCTGCCTCAACTTCTGTTAAATAGTCAGGGAGCTTCTTCGGTGCGCTCGGATCGAGCCGCATCCCTAGAGAAAATAGAAATACCTCTTCATCTGCAGACTGTGGGTCCAACTGCTGGATACTCCCGAAGTGGTGTAGCCTAGTCGTGTGGCTCGTATTCTTCACCTCTACCGCGATGTGCTCGGCTGCGAAATCGCGTTTCGATGCAGCAGCGCCTTTCCAGCGCCTTAACGCCTCGCGGCCGGGTATGCCAAGGCGGGCGGCGACATTGAGAAGCCGCAAAAGCAAAACGCATTCGCCGACCAAGCCATATTGACGCTCCACATTGAGAGTCGTCTCTCGATCGCCCAAAAGTGGCAGAATCCAGGATACACCCGACAGAAGATCGTCATTACCCAAATCTGCTCGATCCTCAAGACGCCGTCCGAGTTCGTAAGCAATATGTGCAATTACTCTGTTTCCGTGTAAAGAATCTTGACTCGCAATCCGCAGAGCGGCTATCGTGCGCGCATCTGGAAGAACTGTAACGGAGCCCGAATGTGTAATCCCAACCCAAGGAGGAATTATTCCGAATGTTTCGGTCGACCCTTCTAGGAAAACAGCAAATTCTCCTCCCTCACCGCGGCTGAGATACAACCGGTTTGGCACTAAGGCCTCCACCGACCAGCGGTGACCGTCAGCAGTGGGAATGCCAGCGAATAGTGCGACGAGCTCCTCAATTGATTTCATTCTGTTATTAGTCCTCGACGATCAACTGTTACCCGCCTCCATGTTGGTCCGCCGCCTGGGATTACGATGCCCAAAAACGGAGTGTGAAATTCGCGTTGCCTGCCGCGTCCGTGCCGTCCTAAAGCATTCCGATGTATTATATACAGCAGCAATAGGCCGCGAGCGCCCTGTGGTCGCTCCATTGTGCCCGCAACGACCTGGTTACCATCGGGATCGTCAAATAGCTGATCACCGCGCCACCCCGCTCGTCTGCCAGTCCAGCCACCAACCACTTCTGACCTTGGCGTGATCTCGCGGTTGATTAATGGAAAGTTGAATGGCTGAATATCCGTGCTCATCTCGCCGAATGCCACGCCTACATTAAAGTTCGGGGAGCTCCCTTCCGTAGCCCACTGACGCAAATATGCGGCAATCTGATATGGATCAGCAAGTAAGTTGCGGTCTGTTAATATCGGGCGACTGTTATCCGGCTTTCTGAAATAATCCTTCGCTGGATTTGCTGCCGCAGAAGGATTGTGGTCGGCATAACTGAATCTGTCGAGCCAGTCCGCCACTTCTATAGCTGACCAATTACCACTGGTTAACCCCCGAACAGCTCCGCTAGCAGCCAGAACTCGCCCGGCATCACGCGTGCGGACAGCCTGGCACAATTGAAATGCAACCTCTTGATTCTTACGCTGTAGGTCAACGTTCGTAACCTCAACTTTTCGGAATATTGTGGAAAATGGGCTAAACGAAAGATTATGCACTGTCCCTTCACCGAGTTTACCGGTTGGTAAAGCTCTCGGGTTTGACCTAATCACCAATGCTGCATCGGCTGGGCTTTTGTGTAAGCGCATCAGCGTCGCGAGCGCCTCCCTTAAGTCGCGATCATTTTCTTCCATGTCACACAACTCGTCGTAAATGTCGCGTGTTGTGAACAAGCGACAGAATTCCAGGTGCGCACCGCGGTACCCGTACCAACGACTCAACTGAAGAACTGTGTCTTCTGTCGGATTCGGGTTCCAGCGCGTAAAATACGTTACGCAAAGGCCTTCTAGCGTTATCCCTCGCGATAACTTTGCACCTCCTATCACAATCACGAAAAGATCCTGGGGACGGTTAATTTTTCCGCCCTGCTCAATACGAGGTGCAAAGTCAAGCTCCGACCCTATCACCTCGTCGCTGTTTATGACTTTGATTCCTAGCTGCTCTACAAACGGCGGGATAGAAGCTTTGACTTGTTCCCAGGTCACTAAGCCACCGGCACCAATGCGCGGACGCTCTTCTAGGACTCGGCTGCGGGACATAAGAAACTCGTCATACCAGCGATGCCATTCAGCCTCATCCGTCTCCACTGCCTTCATCACAGTCTCGGTGGACCAGCGGAATTCTCCTTGGCTACGGCCTTTTATACCACCGAAGATGGAGGCGATTCCGTCAAGCCATCTTTTGTGATCGGCTTGAGAAGCAGAGGTTTGTACGAGCATTGAGTGTGGACGTGGAAACTTTGCAGGATCTTCGAGACTCCAGCCAGGTTGAATAGCCAACCGATAGGCACCACCGACAATGTACGCACGAAGCGCGCTCAGAAGGCTTGTATTTGCCTGAACGGAGCCCTGAAGTTGTGCCGCATCCACATCGGGCACGACAAGAAAATTGTCGTTAGGACCGGGCTCGTCTCCGAAAGCTTCATAATAGGTCTGCCCGCCTGTATACCACAGGTCAGGTGAAGGCTCCGAAAAGCTTAATGCGGAGTCGTTTCCAGAAGAGTATCGAAGGAGGGCGACGAAGTCAGTAGGAAAGAGATCGTTCTCCCGTTGCTGTAAAAGGTTGGCGGCCGATGTCGCCGTATATCCGACATAGCTCACAAGCGGATGGTCACCGGTACGTCTCCACAACCCTGAGATCGCTGCAGGGACTAGCATGGACTCCTGATCGATAGACGAATCATCACACTCGTCATCGAGGATCAGTGTTGGAAGGGCGTTGACACCATATCTTTCGTACGCAATCTCGAGTTTGCTGCGTACGTCGGAGAGACTGACCAGATGTTTCTTCACTACAATAACTGCAGGGTATCCTTGCTCAATCGCGGCCTGAAATGAATTGTGAAAGGCCGCGTATTGACGAGCATCATGGGCATACGGCAGGCAAAAGCTGGGCAGAGCTCCTCGCGTTTCGTTTTCGGAAAGAGTTCGAGCGCCGCCGCTGTTCGGGATAACGTCGCTATGACGAAGAAGCTGGACGTTAAATCTGCGGGCTGTTTGTCTACGCAAATCGTCTTTGTTACCGCTCAACACAACGACAATCCGGTACCCCTGATCCAGCGCCATTGCTGTCAGTCCAATCATGGATCCTGTCTTTCCGCTCTGAACGGCCCCCACAACGAGTCCCCGGAACGGCCGCCCAGTCGTCCTCCAGTCCTGTGGATCTGGCAGTAGCGCAATCAAATCTCGACACGACTCGTAAAGCACTTTTTTTGCAGCGGCACTGAGTCGAAGTGTCTTCGAGTATTGCTGCCACCAAACCGTTCGACGCGGGACAAATGCGCTCGGGTCCGGCCTAGTGCCAGTTCCCCAAAGAAATTGAGTGGTCACCTCACCACCCGATCCTCAGAGGTGTCCAGGTCAGCTTTCCAATCCCAGGCTGTGTACTTTCGTGGAAGTTCGAGCCTTGACTCGAGTAGCGATACCCAAGTCTTCTGACTCCCCCAGAAGAGCGTTGAGTTTTGCTTCTTGGCGAGTCGGTTTTGTGCAAAGGCGTTCCATTCAGTTGAAATCAAGGACTTTACTTTGTCGGAACTAACAAGACCCGCGTTAATACGCTCCAGCAGGAACTTCGTCGAGACTAGTTGCAGCGTTCCCATGAAAGCGTGGAATCTCTCCCCATCAGGGTCGGTGAGAAATCTGCCTGCATACCACAATTGCGCGGTTTTGAAGACCGTAATGAATTCCTTGCGTAACTCCTCTATACGTTCTGAGTTAGCCTTGTTAAATGAATCCATGAAATCGAGTGTTGCCTTAGCTACGGAGCCGTTTTCCTGGTATGCGAAGGCGAAATAGCGGCCAATAAAATCATATGCGCCATACCGTCCTTTTTTATTTCCCATGGGCTGTCGGAGATCGTCCCCAACTCGTTTTTCCTCATCATCGAGGTGCTGCGCCGATTGTTCCCCAGCGAGCCGGAACAACATCTTGTGTAGTGGAGACGCCTGATACACCGCGTTCCGAATCTCGGCAGCGTTCAGGGCTACGGCCCCAGTATTATACCGTTTGAAGACTTGGTAGAGGTTAGCTAGCGGAATGTCCTTGAATTCAGCGATTTGTAATGGCGCTGAATCAAATATTGTTTGGAAACGCTGGTCTAAGTTATCATAGTACTTTCCAGCTGCGTCGCTTAGCTGTTCACCGGGTCGCCAGCCAGGCTCTGTCCGCGGAAACGTCTTGAAACGAAGGCGCGGCTCTCCTCTTACATGTTTCGCCTTGAAGCGGTAAATTGTCTCGAGGCGCTGACGACCATCAATCACATACTTCTTGCCTGTCGCGGAGTCCCAAAAGAGGAGAAAAGAGGGAATCGGAAGTCCGAGCAAGATCGACTCGACAAAGCGTTTCATTTTCTTTGACGTCCAAACGAAATTCCGTTGCCAATCTGGGCTTAAAATCAAAATGCCGTCGCGGATCATCTGATACACATACCCGAGGGGCGGGTCTGAAGTTTGGACATTTAAGTCGATGGGTCCAGCGAGACTCGCGTCATCTTCCTCTTCCTCGATCGAATTCCCGGCCTCACGGGCTGCCACAAAACGTTTGACGGCGTCGTCCAGCGTCTCGTAAAGGGTGAGCGTTAGCACATCTTGTTCATCGATGAACTCGTCATCCCATTCCACCGCCAGCTCCTTGAGAACTGCCTGGGCGACTCGACTCGGTACTTTCGATTTTGGTTCAAGATTCAAGGCGGCTGCGAGTTCCAGCCAAAACTGCTCCTCCGTTTCGGGAATCACTCCACCGTTAAGTTGTAGCGTCTCCACAATCCCTACAATCAAATCCTGTCTACTGAGTGATATTGGTACTGTCATGAATATTCCCCCTATAGCCGGTTACGGATTGGGCGTCATGCTGGGCCCAAGAAAGCGCGAGCTATGCGTTCTACAACGCCTACATGCACCGCATTTCCAAGCGCTGCGAATGCGTGCGCTCTGGACTGAGGGAGACAATGCGAATCTGGAAACCCTTGTAATCGCAAGGCCTCAATCCTCGTCAAGAATCGTCGATGTGGCCCGAGAATCGGTATTTGGGTTGTAGTCATGGCGACCAAAGCAGGGGAACTCCAATATCTCTTAACGCGGAGTCCGGATGGGCGGAATTGGAGCACATGACGCCACAGATCTCGCTCTTCGCCTTTGCAATTCCATTCAAGTTTTCGAAGAGACGGCGGAAAGTCGCGAAGCTTCGTAACCCACCTTGCAGGGAAGAACGTTTCGATTTCCGAAAACCAAGACCGATTTTGACGAATGAACGCGATCTTCCAATCTGGGAACCGACTCTCGGGTGTTCTTGCATAGCTAGGCAGAAGACCCAGTACGTCGTTCTTTGTTGGTGGGTGTGGGATACCGTTGCCCTGCACGAGTTTTCGAAGCTTGTGAAGTGGTGTTACGTACGGAGTGTCGTTTTCAAATGGATACGTTGCGCCGATCTCGTCACCCCAGATCGGAAATGATGGCAGTTCAATGTTCGTTGGGATACGGCTAAGTAACTTGTTCCAATGCTCGATGCAGTCAACCTGTTGCGTGCTGAGCGCGGTTTCTGCTCTATCAACTGCTGTTAACTCTGATCCCGCCTGCACAATGTCATCGAGCGTCGTTACACGTTGGCGGTCGCCTCTCGGAAAAGGATCAGGCGGTAGACCTTCTAAGCTTGCGACAACAAAGAATCTTTCGCGAGTGTGTGGATAACCGAAGTGATGCGGCGAGATTAGACCATGCCCTTGACTCCGGACATGCACTGTCCCCCTCACGTCATAACCTAGATCGCTAAGACTTTGTTGAACAATTTTCCAAGTCCGTCCGTTATTATGTCGCTCGAAGTTCCCTACATTTTCGAGAATTACGAAAAGAGGCCTGCGGTTTTTCAGAATCGCAATTATTTCATGAAATAGAGTGCCACGCGTGCGGTCTCTGCGGCCGTTTTGATCGCCAGATTTAGAGAAAGGCTGGCATGGGAATCCTGCGCAAAGAATCTCGTGATTCGGAACGTTGCTTTTGGACTCTCGAATATCCCCGGATATGATGGAGCCTGATTCCGAAAAATTCTTTTTGTAGATTTCTCTGAGTTCCTTATCGAGTTCAGATGCAAAAACGCACTCATGGCCGAGGCGAGTAAGTGCAAGGTGAAAACCACCTAGACCAGCAAAGAGATCGATGAAGCGCATCTAGGTATCCTTAGCGATCGGAAGATGCCTTCAGGCGATTTCGATTGAGGGCAGCAACCACGATTTCGGCGCATGCGTCGGGATCTTTCAGGATGTCTGTTTCCCACAGGCGAATGACGCGCCAGTTCGCTCTACGAAGGGCACGAGCATTTCGGTAATCTCGAAGCATATTGCTCCTGATCTTTTGAAGCCAATAGGATGAGTTCACTCCGTTTTTAAGTTTCCGTGATAATTTCTTCCAACCACGCCCATGCCAGAAATCACCATCACAAAAGACGACTAGGTGGTCTTTCCGAAAAACGATGTCGGGCTTACCTATCAACGTTTTGTCATTTTTACGAAAGCGAAACCCACGTCCCCAAAGGGCGCTTCTGAGCAACCGCTCATGCTGCGTATCGGCATGACGGTTCCTGCTTTTGCAAATTGAACTTCGCTTAGATGCAGGAGTAAGGTTATCGAAAGACGGCGACGGGATTTTTCTCACGTCACGCTTCCACAGCTTGCTTAATCTTCGTTGCTAATATTTTAGTGCCAGTTCGATCTTTTCCGAGTTCACGCCACACGCGTTGATCCGTCGCCGATAAATGGGCAAGGCCATTCCCGGTCGCCACTCGATGGAGGTTCTGCATTTTGAATACGACACCGGCTGGATTTCTAAACGAAGCTCTTTTGGCGACACCATCATGATACGGCAAGCGCCGGAGGAGCGCGGACAAGGCTTGCACACGTTTATCACTTTCTGGAGGAATTTGACCATCTGTGTCGTGGTACAACTCAAGTGCTAAGATAACCTCCTCTCGGTTCCAACAAGGATTGCCACTGCCTTGTGTACGCGCCATGCTCGCTTCTCCTTCAATCGATTGATTTTTGTGAATATATTAAATTCCGAGCGCGCCGGTCAACATAAAATACTCTTGGAATTTATACCTACGTTTTTACGCTCGCCTTACCCCCTCATTTGACCCCTCCCCCCTTTATCCGCTACTCTCTCCCGCAAACGCCCCAATGCTTTTCTCTCGGCGGCTTATTTTAATTTCGCTCCTTTTCCTTGCCTCCCTGTCGCTCGCGCTCTTTTACTTTAACCGAACGCCGTCCGCCCGTGCGGCGGCGGCGCCGGAGCAGCGGAAGCCGGCGCCGCAGGCGGCGGGGCAAGCGAAGAGCGCGGCGATTAGAGATATTCCGTACACGAAGCCGGCGGACGCAAAGAGCGCGCGGCGGCAGACGCTCGATCTCTACATGCCGCCGCCGCGCGTAGTGAAGCCGCCGCTGGTGGTCTTCATCCACGGCGGCTTCTGGACCCTCTCCGACGACGACTTCGGCATCGGCCCGGCGTTCGCCGAGGGCTTATTGCCGTCCGGCGTGGCCGTCGCTGTCGTCCGCTACCGCCTCGCGCCCGGCGCGAAGCATCCCGCGCAGGCGGAGGACGTCGCCGCGGCGGTCGCCTATCTGGCGCGCGCGGCGGACAAATACGGCTACGACCCCAAGCGTATTTTTCTCGCCGGCCACTCGGCCGGCGCGCACCTGGCCGCGCTCGTCGCGCTCGATCCCAAATATCTCGCGGCGCACGGCATGTCGCCGCAGGCGCTCGCCGGCGTGATCGGCTTCAGCGGCATCTACGACCTCGCTTTCAAGCCCGAGACGATCGGCAACCAGCGCTTCGCGGTCGAGCAGGCGTTCGGCAGCGACCCGGAGCGGCTGCGATCCGCCTCGCCGACCGCGCATGCGCGCGCGGGCGCGCCGCCGTTCCTGCTCCTGACCGCGGACGGCGACTTTCCCGGCTATATCGCCGACGCGAAGCAATTTAGCGACGCGCTCGCCGCCGCCGGCAACAAGCAAGTCGAGCGCTTCGTCGTGCCCGAGCGCGATCATTTCTCGCTCGTCCGCGTCGACGATCCGTCGAGCGACAGCCGGAGCCTCCTGCTCGAGTTCATGAAAGTCGAGCGGCTGCCGGCCGATATGGCCGAGCTGATCGCGGCGAAGCGCCGCTGGCGCGAGCCGCCGCTCTCGACGCTGCCGTTCTGGAGCGAGCAGAATAAAAATCTGATCGAGACGCATCCGGTCGACCCGCGCCTCGTCGCCGAGCTCGCGGTCGTCTATGCCAGCGTGCGCTACGAGCTGCTCGAATGGCCGCTGGAAAAATTCTCCGCCGTCGACCTCTTCGCCTACGTCGACGCGCGGCCGGAGAAGTTCGGGCGCGGCAATTTTCTTACGATCACCAACTTCCGCGGCGAGAAAATCTTCTGGGACCGGCGCGAGATGGCGCGCTACAAGCCGACGGTCGTCGTCGGCCTCGACGGCGAGAAGAACCTCTTCCGCCTCGCCGTGTTCTATCAGGCGCAGCGCGAGTACAGCTGGCGCGACACGCCGCGGCCGCCGATCATGGCGCGCCCGATCGGCGGCTTCATCCACTTCATGGAGGAGCCGCCCGAAGACATCGCCCGCCAGGGGCCGTTTTACGGGCTCACCGAGGCGAGCTTCAAACTGACCGTGGACGACCCGCTCGCGCCGCTGCGCGATCTGCCGCAGCCGATCGTGTCGACGCTCACGACGCGCAACGGCTGCGTCTACTGCCACAGCTTCCGCGGCGCCGGCGCGGAGAGCCGGCACTTCGGCGCGCTCGACGCGAAGCCCCACGGCGGCGTGGCGCTGGCGCTGGAATCCTATCCCGACGCGGTGTGGCGCCGCTTCGTCTTCAACCCGGACGAGGCCGCGAAGCTGATTGGTGCGTCGCCCAATCCCGTCGCCGAGGAGTCGCGCCAGGCGCTCTACGACCTCGTCGTCGCGGCGCGGCGCGGGCGCAAGTGACCATGCCAAGCGATCCGCCGCAAACCGCGCTCCAGCGCTATTATCCCTGGCTCGTCATCGCGATCGCATTTCTCAGCGTCGCCATCGCCTTCGGCGCGCGCAACGCCTTCGCGGTCTTTCTCATCGCGGTCGTCGAAGAATTTCACTGGAGCCGCGGCCTCGCCTCGGGCGCGATCATGGTGGGCGCGATCCTGTGGACGCTCGGCGCGCCGGCGATCGGCATGCTGCTCGACCGCTACGGCCCGCGCCTGGTGCTGCCGGCCGGCGCGCTGGTCATGGCGGCGGGGCTCGTCGTCAGCGGCCTCGCACGCGGCGTGCTGGAATTTTATCTCGGCATGGGCGTGCTCGTCGGCATCGGCTTCGCCCCCCTGACGATGACCTCGCAGGCGACGTTTTTATCCAATTGGTTCGTGCGCCGGCGCGGCATGGCGATCGGCGCGGCGGCGGCGGGCATCGGCTTCGGCATCCTCGCGGTCGTGCCGCTGACGCAGCGGCTGGTCGCCGCCTACGGCTGGCGCAACGCCTATTTCATCCTCGCCGCGGTTCTCGCGCTCGGCGTCGCGCCGCTGAATTATTTTTTTCAGCGCCGGACGCCGCAGGAAATGGGCCTCGAAGCGGATTTCGGCGCCGCCGCGGCGACAGCGGGCGCGCGCGGCGCGGGCGCAGGCGGGCCGACGCTCCGCGAAGCATTGAAGAACTGGCGCTTCTGGATTTTCTCCGTCGGCGTTCTCGCCGGCGCGATCCCGCTGCATCTCGTATTGATCCATCAGGTCGCGGCGGTGAACGACGCGGGCTTCTCGCGCGAGGTCGCGGCGCTGGCGCTCGGCCTGATCGGCCTTTTTACCGCGCCGTCGATGGTGATCATGGGATTCATCGCCGACCGCATCGGCAGCCGGCGCGCCTATGCGCTCGGCTCCGCGTCGTTGGTCGCCGGCATGCTGCTTCTCATGATGCTCGGGCACGCCGCCGACGCGTCGCGCATGTGGCTCTTGTACGGCTTCCCGCCGTTCATCGCCTTCGGATTTTCCTCGCGGCAGTCGCTCTATCCGACGATGGCGGCGGACTTGTTTCACGGCAAATCCTTCGGCGCGATCATCGGCGCGGTTGCGCTGTTCATCGGCGCCGGCGCCGGCATCGGGCCGTGGCTCGGCGGCGTGCTGCACGACCGGAGCGGCAATTACGACAGCGCGCTCGCGCTCGCAGCGGCGCTGGCGCTGGTCTCGATCGCGTTCATCTGGGCCGCGTGCGCGAAGCACCCGCGCTAGCAATCTCCGTTACATTCCTCGGGTATTCTTTCGTCTGGATGTACTGCGCAGAGGCCGTAGCATGTGTATGCGGCGTCCGCGCGGCGCGGCGCCGACTTTAGCGCAGGAGGCGATTAGATGAACGCGATCGAGCTGTTGACGGCCGACCACAAGAAGGTGAAAGGTCTGTTCGAAAAGGCGGAGGACCTGGAAGGCGGCAAGCTGAAGGCGGTCTTCGATCAGATCAAGCGCGAGCTTGAGACCCATACTCACATCGAAGAGACGATTTTTTATCCCGCGGTCGACAAGCTGCAGGACATGAAAGAAATGGTGCGCGAATCGCTCAAGGAGCACAGTAAGGTGAAGAAAGACTTAAAAGAGCTGGAGAAGCTGGCTCCCGACGACGAAGAGTTCGAGGAGAAATTCGAAGAGCTGATGGAATGCGTCGAGCATCACGCCGAAGAGGAAGAGGAAGGCAAGATGTTCCCGAAGCTAAAGCAGCTCATGAGCGCCGCGGAGCTCGAACAGCTCGGCCGCGAGCTGGAAGCCGAGAAGCAGAAAACCCCGACGCGCAAGGCGGGCTGAGACCCGTTGCCGCAACCGAAATCACACCCGTCGCCCGTTTCGCTCTCTGGAGTTAAGAGTTGGGGCGGGCGACGGGATTCCTAAATCAACAATTCGACAATCCCACGGGCGAAGCGTTCAGAGGAGGCCGTAAAGCCGCCGCGCGTTCGCGTCGAGGATCTTATCGGCGGCCGCCGCGCTGACGCCGGGAAGCTGCGGCAGCTTTTTCAGCGCGTCGATCTCGGCGGAGACGTCGGAATGGCCGTAGTCGGTGCCGATGACGAGGTTGTCCTCGCCGGAGTAGGTAAGAATATATTCGAGATCGTCGTCGGTCTGGCAGGTGACGTAAAAACGATTGTCCGCGAGAAAATTTTTCTTCGCCGTGCCTTTCGGATTGCCGCGCTGCCGCTCGATGCGCCGGAGCAAATCGCGGATCGCGTAGGGCAGCCACTGCGCGCCGCTCTCGATGAAGCCGAAGCGGAGCCTGGGAAACATATTGGGAACGCCGTTGAAGAGCAGCGTGTGGAACGCGGTCACGTTCAGGAGCTTGAAGCGCGGAAAGCTCGTCTCGCCGCCGTAATAATCGTGCATCGCGAAGCTGCCGCTGCCCGAGTGGACGCAGACGGCGAGATCCAGATTTTCCGCCGCCTCGTAGAGCGGGAAAAAATAGGGATCGCAGAGGTGCCGGTCGGCTTCCAGGCCGCGCATGAACACGCCGCAGGCGCCGTTCTCCCGCGCATGTCCCAGCTCGTCGAGCGCCAGCTCCATGCTGAGCAGCGGCAGCAGCACGACCCAGCGGAGCCGATTTTTTCCCTCTCGCCAGACCTCGCCCATAAAACGGTTGTAGCTCCGGTATAAAGCGGCCTCGACCTCGGCGCGCCGCGTGAACGGGCGGAGAAAAACCGTCGGGTAGATCACCTGGATATCGACGCCGAGCGCGTCCATGTGCCGGAGGCGCGCGCCGACGTCGGTCAGCTCGCGCGACGGCCGCGGCGTGTCGTCGCCCATGTTCTGCGATTTCGGCAGCAGGAGTCCGTCGAGGAGCCAGAACTCTTCCTCGCCGCCGCTCTTCTTCGGGGCCTTCACCGCGACCGGCTCGAAGGCGGTTTCTTTCCCGCTCAGATAGGACCAGGTCGCCGCGGATTCCAAAACATGCGCGTCCGCGTCGACGATGTGCAGGCTATTCGCCATCAGATCTTCATCACGTCCATCGTCTTCGGCGCCGAAGGCTTGGGCTCGATGCCGATTAGCCGCGCGAGATTTTTTCCCAGAATCAGGTCGAGTTGGTCGGAATTCAGCCCGGCGTATTTGACGACCTTCCCGATCTCGAAGCCGAACGGCAGCGTCGGATGGTCCGAGCCGTAGATCACGCGCTCGGGGCCGACGGCCTTGACGACATTGGTGGTGATGTCAGGGTAGCCGTTCGAGGCGGTGTCGACGTAGAGGTTGGGCTGATGGCGCATGACGGCGATCGCCTCCTGATGGCCCTCGAAACCGGCCGAGTGGGCGATGACGAAATTCGTCTTGGGGAAATTGCGCGCGACGTCGGCGATCAGCGTTGGCGCGCAGTTCCACGAGTTGCCGCTGTGGATGAGCAGCAGGAGCTTCTCCTGCTCGGCCGCTTCGACGATCGGAAAGATCAGCTCGGGATCGTTGACGCGATTGCCGGAGAAGTCGCGCAGCGGATGGATCTTGAGGCCGCGCGCGCCCATCTTCGCGTAGTCGTGGACGTCGGCGACGGACTTGGCGCCGAAGTAGGGATTGATGCGCGCGAACGCGACGATCCGCGTCGGGTGCTGCTTCATCGCCGCGATGATGCGCTCGTTCTCGACGCGATAGTCGGTGTGCGAGTTGGCCTTGGGAAAGCCGACCACCATGTCGACGCCGCAGGCGTCCATGTTGGCGAGCAGCTCGTCCGGCATATACGAGCTCGAGGCGGTGGTCGAGCGCGCCGGCCGCATGCCGACGTGCACGTGCTGGTCGATGACGAAATGATCGCGGCCGGCCTGATCGGTGATCACGATGAAATCCTCCTCTCGATCGCGCGGCGAAGTCTCACTGACGCTATAGCATGCGGGCGCGACGTTCTGTCAAGTTGGCCGACGCCGATTGACAGGAAGTCTGGAACCGGACTAAGTTCGAGAAGGAAAACCGCCCCGCGATGAAGCGAATGATTAAAAAAATTTCATTCGTCCTATTCCCGCTCGCGCTTCTCGCCGGCGCCGCGGAGCTGCGCGCGGAGGAGAAGCTCGTCCTGCCCGTGACCTACTCGGCCACCAACGCCAACATGCTGACGCTCTGGGTGGCGAAAGACGCGGGCTATTTCGACGAGCTCGGGCTCGACGTGCGCATGCTCTTGATCCGCGGCGGCTCGCTCGCCGTGCAGCTCCTCATCACGGGCCAGAGCCCGATCGGGCTGATCGGCGGCACGTCGGCGGCTTACGCGTATCTGCAAGGCACGGACGTCGTCATGATCAGCCGGCTGCAAAACGTGATGGCTTATACGCTGGGCGCGAAGCCGGAGATTCAAAAGCCCGAGGACATCAAGGGGAAAAAGCTCGCCGTGAGCCGCTTCGGCTCGACGTCGGATTTCGTCGCCGAGTATGCCTTGAAGCACCTCGGGCTCAAGAAAACCGACGTCACGATGATCCAGATCGGCCTCGAAGGCGACCGGCTGCTCGCGATGCAGCGCGGCGACATCGCGCTCTCGGTCTTCTCGCCGACGATCACGCCGGTCGTGAAGAAGGCCGGCATGCGCATCCTGCTCGATCTCGAGGCGCTCAACGTGCCCTATCTCCTCACCGGCCACGGCACCACGCGCAGCTATCTGCAAAAGAACCGCTCCGTCGTGGTGCGCTTCATGCGCGCGTCGATCATGGCGATCCGGCGGATCAAAAACGACCGGCCGTTCGCCGAAAAGGTGCTCGCCAAATACGTGCGCTCCTCCGACGAATCGACGATGCGCTCCGCGCTCGAAAGCCAGATCCGAATTCTCCCCGACGTCCCGACGCCGCTCGAGGACGGCATCAAGACCATTCTGGAAGACCTCGCGCGCACGACGCCGGAGGCGAAGAACATCCCGCCCGCGGCGCTGCTCGACACATCCGTCGTGCGCGAGGCCGTCAAGGGCCTTTAGCCCCGCGACATCGATCGGGAAAAGGTCTAATGTGGGGCAGGCGCCCGCGGCGCCGGCCGTTACAGGAGGCACTCATGGCGGTATTCGAATCGTTGGTGAAAGTCTTGCGCGCACTCGCCGTCGGCGACCGGGTCAAGGTCACAGTCCGCCCGGAGATCGGACTCTTCCCCAACCCGATGGAGGGCAGCATCGTGGAAAAAGACGATGCGGGAAACATCTCAGTGAAGTCGGACAAGGGGGTGATCCGGATCGCCGCCGGCGATGTGCTTTCCGTCACCAAGCTCCCGCTCAAAGTCTAGCATCGCGGGAATTTCACTTCCGCGCCTATAACAAATTTTTCGGCGCGACTATGGACGGTCAACTAAGTTGCCTTCGGGCTGAACATTTGTTTCAACCGCTCCTTGGCCACTTTGCCCAAATCCGTGTGCGGGAGCGTATCGACAATCTGCACAGCCTTGGGAACTTTGTAGGACGCGAGACGTTCCTTGCAGAACTGAATCACCTCGTTGCCGTCAAGCACGGCACCCGACCGCGGAACGATCACCGCCGTTACGGCCTCGCCCCACTCCGGATCCGGTAGGCCGATCACCGCTGCCTCCAGCACTTCCGGGTGGTGGTACAGCACGGTCTCGATCTCTAACGGATAAACGCTGATGCCGCCGCTTTTGACCATGTCCTTCTTTCTGCCGACGACATAGAGATAGCCGTCTTCGTCGAAATATCCGAGGTCGCCGGTGTGAAACCATCCGTCGCGAAACGACGCCTCGGTGGCCGCGGTGTTTTTGTAATAGCCTTGTGTGGCGAGCGGGCTATTCGTGAGAATTTCTCCGACCTCGCCCAGCGCGACAGGTTTTTCCCCTTCGTCGACGATTCTGAGTTCGGTGCACCAGACGGGCCGCCCCGCCGATGCCGGTTTTGTCGCAATGTCCGCGGGCTTGGATATCGCCATCTGGCCGCAGTCTGTCGCGGCATACGTGCGGTAGATGTTGGGCGTGATCGTTTGCCTGAGCTTCTCCAGTACCGGGGGATGAACCTTCCCGCCGGTAATGCTGAGACACCGGATCGAGCTCGTATCGAACGTTTCCACGCCGGGGACTTGCAGCAGCCGCTCGCACATCGTCGGGACTGTGCCGAGGTACGTGATTTTTTCCCGCTCGACGGTTTGCAGCACTTGCAAGGGATCGAAGCGCGAATGAATGATGACGGTGCCGCCGAAATAAAGCGTCGCGATCGTAAACGATCTCCCGTGGCTGAAGTATATCGGGGACGACAGCAGCGCGACGTCGTGGGCCCCGAGCCCCTTCTCGATGGCGTTGTTGATGCAGTGAAAAACGTAAGTCCTGTGACTCGTGATGCAGCCCTTCGGAAAGCCGGTTGTTCCGGAAGTGATCATCACGACGAACGGATCGTCTTCGGCGACAGCCGCGCCGGGCTCATCGGGACTCGAATTTTCCAGCAACGCCTCGAAGCTTTTCGTCCCCACGATGAACGGCTGGACCCGATCCAGCTCGCGCTCCTTGCGTGCGGCCTCGAATTCCCCCCGACAGTCCTCGTCCAGAAACACGGCATCGGGCTCGAGAAACGATAACGTCGAGCCGATCTCCAGCGCGCGCCATTTGACGTCCAGTGGAATCGCCACCACGCCGATCTTGGCCAACGCGAAAAGAATCTCCAGATGCTCGATGCGGTTGCCGACGAGCAGCGCCGCCGCCGCTCCCTTCCGCAGGCCGGCGGCCAAAAGTCCATGCGCCAGCCGGTTGACGCGCTCGTTGAGCTCGCGATACGTCAGTACGCGTGCCGCGTCCCTGACCGCAGGCTTGACTGAGTATTTATACGCATTGCGCCTGAGCGCATCGCCGATCACTAAAAAATTCGCCATGACAACGACTCGCAATCTCCAGTTTTGATTTTTACGTTTTTCGCCGGCGCGAAAACTATTTTTCCTTCCAAACGGCCTCCCGCTTCTCGGCGAACGCGAGCGGTCCTTCCTTCGCGTCCTCGGTCGTCGCGATCAGCGCGGAAAGGTCCGCCTCGAGGCGCAACCCTTCCTCGAGCGGCAGCTCGGAGCCCTTACGGATCGCTTCCTTAATAAAGCGAAGCGAGAGCGGCGCGCCTTTGAGCAGCGTCTCGGCCAGACGCTCCGCGGCCGCCAAAAGCTCCTCGCCCGCCACGACCTGATGGACGAGGCCGATGCGAAAAGCTTCGTTGCCGTCGATCAGCTGTCCCGAGAGAGCGATCTCCAGCGCCCGGGCGACGCCCACGACGCGCGCGAGCCGCTGGGTCCCGCCGGCACCCGGAATAATGCCGCGCCGCACCTCTGCGAGCCCGACCTTGGCATTCGCCGCGGCGATTCTCAGATCGCACGCGAGCGCCAGCTCCAGGCCGCCGCCGACGGCATATCCGTTGATCGCGGCGATCGTCGGCTTTGTGATCGCAGCCACCGCTTTGGTGGTGGTGTTCGGCTCCGGCCCGATCTTCGTCTGCCTTCTCTCGACGGCCGAGACCGGGACGCCGCCGGCCCTTTCTTTCAGATCCATGCCGCTGGAGAACGCCTTGTCGCCCGCGCCCTTGAAGATGACGACGCGGACACTTTCGTCCTGCTCTCCCCGGCGGCAGGCGCTCACGATCTCGCCGCTCATCTCCTGGTTCATCGCGTTCAGCGCCTCCGGCCGATTGAGCGTGATCCAGCCGATCCGGTTTTTGACTTCGTAGATGACCGTGGTGTCTGGCATCGTCCGCCTTTCTACCGCCCTTTGGCTTTTCGTTCCTCCTCGAGCCTTTGAAGGAAGGAGAGATCGAGGACGTCCATCGGATTGAGCGCCATCGCGGCGAGGTCCTTCTCGTTGCGGATCACGTTCTCGATGGATTTCGGCGTGATGATCGGCAATCCAGGCGTGAGCTGGCTGTACGCACGGCGCGTTTCTTCCAACTCTTCCACTGCGTTCGACCGGTAATACTCGCCGAGAAACTTGATCACACGGTCCTTGTTTTTCTCGTCGCGATAGAAATCCATCCCGTCGGCGAGGCCGCGCATGAAGTTCATGACCGTCTCCGGCTCCGCCTTGATGAAAGAGCGGGTCGTGAAGACCGCCGAGATCGGGTATTGGAAGTCCTGCTTGGAAATGTCGAGCAGCACGGGATATCCTTCCTTGCGGGCGAGCAGCGTGTATGGCGGCTGCGCAACGGTCGCGTCGATATGTCCGCCCGTGAGCGCCGCCCAGCGCTGCCCCATCCCGCCAGCCGCGAGGATCGTCACGTCTTTATCCGGGTTCAAACCCAATTGTTGCGCGGAGTAGCGCGCGATGAAGTCGGAGCTGGCGCCGATCTGGCTCACACCGATTTTCTTGCCCTTGAGGTCCTCCGGTTTTCGGATCGACGGCTTCGCGACAAGGACGTAATCGAGCTTGTTGCCCACGGCGCCGATCAGCACGAGGTCCTTCGCGCCGCGCGCCCAAGCGCGGACGCCGGCCGGGCCGGCCTCCAGCTGGATCGAGAGTTCTCGCGCCACGAGCGACTGGATGGCGGTCACGCTACCGCGGATATAGACGGGGTTGAGTTTAAGACCGCGCTTCTCGAACGATCCCGAGCGGTACGCAACCCAAAAGAAACTGGTCGATCCGCCGAGCGGGTACGACGTATTGATCTCGCGCAGCGGCTTCGTCTGCGGCAGGGCGGCAGAGGAGCAGAGCAGAATAAAACCGATGGCCGCCGATACTGTGAATGCCTTCGAAGCGTGTCGCATGGAGGCTCCTCACGAGCGGTCGGCGAGCTCGAACACGGGCAGCTTGATCGCGGGATCGGAGGTCGCTTGAAAAATCACTCTCACCCGGTCGCCGAGCTTGATCTCCTCGACTCCTTTTCCCACGATGCGGCTTTCCAGAATCACCCCTTCGTCCAGCACCACGTTGGCATAACAAATCGGGACCTCGTCCTTGAATGCGGGGTTCCGCGGGACAAAGACCCACGTAAAACTATGGATTTCTCCCTCGCCGCGCGCCGCCTGCCAATCGAGCTCCAGGCTAAAGCAGCCCGTGCAAACCGCACGCGGAAAAAACTGGAGCTTGCCACAAGCGCGACAATGCTGCAGCATAAATTTTCCGTCAGCCGCTGCCTGCCAGAACGGCCGGTCGATCTGATTGATCTTCGGAAGACTCTTTTCCGCCATCACGCCCTCCGCTCCATGACGAGGCCGGCGGTCGTGCCGAGGTTCCGCCCGTAGGAGAGCCAGCCAATGCCGGTGACCAGGGCGCGCTCGGCCTTTTTCACCTGCCGCGGGCCTGCCTCGCCGCGCAATTGACGAAGCGCCTCGACGATGTGGAGAAAACCCCCCGCGAGACCCGCCTGCCCGACAGAGAGCTGGCCGCCGCCGGTGTTGACGGGGAAATCTCCGGCGAGAGAGAGATCGTGGCTCTCGACAAATTTGCCGCCCGCGCCTTTCTCGCAATAGCCCAGGTCTTCGATCTGGATCAAAACCGCGATCGGATAATCGTCGTAGATTTGAAACAGATCGATCTCGTCGCGGCGGACTTCCTGGAAAAGCTTCTCACCAACCGCTTTGATGCCGAACGTGGTTTTGTCCGGCAGCATTTCGGCAACCTGATAGTGAACGCGCTCGGCGTCCGTCAACAGGTAGACGAGCTTGTCCGTGATGCGCCGCGCCCGCTCCTCGGAGGCCAGCACGACACACTCCGCGCCGGAACAGGGCATGACGCAATCGAAGAGCCGGATGGGATCGGAGATCATGCGCGATTTTAGATAGTCGTCCAGGCTCATCGGCTCGCGCAGAAGCGCCTGGGGGTTCTGGCGCGCGTTCGCTCTCTGTGTAAGGGCAATTCGGCCGATCTGCTCGAGGGTCGTGCCATACTGCTCCATGTGGCGGCGCTGGACGAGCGCCATCAACGTGTTCGGTCCGCCGTAGCCGTAAACATCGACATAATTCGAGCGCTGGTATTCGAGCGGCCGCTGGTGCACGACGCTCTTGTCGAAGGAATTTCCGCCCACCAGAACGGCGACATCGATGTGGCCGGCCTCGATGGCGTCGGCCGCGCGGCGGACGCTCGTTACCCCCGCGGCGCCGCCATAATCGCCGTTGAGCACCCAGTCGAGCTCCAGTCCCAGTTGTTCAGCCACGTGCGGCGAGTAGTCGGGGCTCGACTGCGTGGTCACGGAAAAGCCGCGGATGTCGCTTTTCTTCAATCCCGTCTGGTCGAGCGCGGCGGCGATCGCCCGCACGTAATGCCGAAGCAACGGCTCGTCGGACTTCCGCGAATACTCGGTCGAGCCGTAACCGACGAAACAAACCTTCTTCCGCCGCAAGCCCTTCTCCTTTCAGAAACCCGTCTCGGCGAACGGCTCGCCGATTTTTCGATCGATCTCCGCCTCGCGCCCGTAGAGCAGGCGCATCAGCCGCGCGTCGCGATAAAAGGTCTCGAAGGGAAACTCCCTGGCGACGCCGTACCCGCCGTGAATCTGAATCGCCGCGTCCGCCGCTTCAAAAGCGGTTCGAGCCGCTCGCTTTTTGGCCAGCGCCGCTTCGTGAAAATAGGGTAGGCCCCGGTCGGCCTTCCACGCCGCTTCCAACGTCAGCCAGGTCGAGGTGCGAAGGTTAACAGCGAGGTCTGCCAGCATCCACTGCACCGCTTGCCGCGAAGAGAGCGGCCGGCCGAATGTGACCCGGTTCTTGGCGTGCTCGAGCGATTGTTCCAGGCAGCGCATTGCTATCCCAAGCGATCGCCCGGCGATGCGAAATTGCTCGGAGGCGATGAGCGCTTCGGCATCCTCTGCGCCGCCGATACGATGATCGTTCGGCAGACTGCAGGCGCGGAGCGTCAGGCGCGCCACAGCCTGATCGTTGGTCAAATCGCCGGTCCCTTCGATCGAGATTCCCGCCGTGTTTTTCTCCAGTAAAAAAAGCGCGACGGCGCCGCTTCCGCGCTCCGCCGCCGGCACCAGATAGAAGTCGGCATCGGGATGGATGACATCCATCCCATCGCTGGTCAACTCGTAGCCGCCGGCGTTCGGCCGGTAAGCGGCACGGATGGCGCTCAAATCTCCCGTCTTATGAATTTCGTCGAAAGCCAGAGCGAGCGACACTTCGCCGCTCGCCAGCTGTCCGGCGTAGGCACTCGCAGCGACGACGGCTGGAATCGCCGGCGGCTCGAACGGCAGCGCCGTTCTGCCGAATTCGCGGTAGATGAGAACCCGCGCGATTTGCCCGAAGGACGATCCGCCGGCGTTCTCTGGCAGCTCAAGAGCCCAGAGCCCGATGCGTTTAGCCTTCGCGATCAGAGATTTTTCGCTGTCGCCGTCGAGCATTCTTGTCCGCGGATCGCCGGGAGGCACGAAAGGCTCTTTCTGTTTGAGAAAAGCTCCCTCGCGCGACAAGAGTTCCTTTGCCACGAACTGAGCCGCGGTGTCGCGAATCAGTCTCTCTTCTTCGCTCAATCTCAGATCCACAGGAGTTTACTGCAGCTCCATACAGGCTATGCCTTCACGGAAGAGCGCCCTCTGGATCAGGTGCCGCTGGATCTCCGAGGCGCCCTCCACGATCCGGCGCGGGCGGGCGTATCGAAAAGCGCGGGCGATGGCGTGCTCCTTCCTGAACGCAGCGGGACCGACGGCCTCCAGGGCAAAATCGACGACATGATGGAGCAGTTCCGTGCCGAAGAGCTTGACGCACGCCGCTTCGAAGCGAACGTCGAGCGCCTGATCGGCCTTCCACGAGCCATGATAGGTGATGCCGCGAAGCGCCTGCAGCTCGCCGCGGAAGCGGCCGAGAGAAGACGACCATCTCGCGCACTCGCTTTTGTCTTTCCGCAGCAGCTCCGCGACGCGGCGCAGCACTCTCTGCGCGGTTCCGTGACAGCGAATTCCCACCTGAAAGCGCCGCGCGCCCAGCCAGGATTGGTTCAACTCCCAACCTTTGCCCGCTTCACCGAGGATTTGATTTTTAGGAATCCGGCAGTTGTCAAAGACCAGCTCGCAGGGCTCGCTCCCCGCGATCGTTTCGATGCTGCGCACGACCCGGTAGCCGGGATGGCCCGTGTCGACGAGAAAGCAGGTGACGCCCTCGCGGCCTTTGGTTCCGGGAAGCCGGGCGAACACCTGGACAAAATCGGCGACGTCACCGAATGTTGGAAACATCTTGGTTCCGTTGATGACGAAATCGTCTCCCTCCGGAGACGCCGTGGTCGCCATCATGGACGGATCCGAGCCGGCGCCCGGCTCGGTCAAGCCGAAGCAGGCGGTCTTCTCTCCCCGGATGCACGGCAAGAGAAACCGCTCGATCTGCTCCCCCTTGCAAGCATAAAGAATATTGGAGACATGGTTGCCGAGTTCGAAGGGCACCGAGGTCTTCTCCAGCTCCTCGGTAGCGGCGATCATCGTGACATTGCTGACTTCCCGGCCGCCGTACTTCTTCGGGACGTCCAGGTGCCAGAGATTCGCGGCTTCGGCTTTTTTCTTGAGCCCTTCCATCACGGCGATGTAGCGCTGCACCTCCGGATCACGGCTGAGTTTCGCCCGGCTCTTCCAGCGGCTGCCCTCGAAGATGTCGGGTGCGCCTTCGAAAACCGATTCCAACGGAATGAGCTCTTCGCGAACGAACCGCTCGACCTGGCGTCGCAGCGCCTCCTCTTCCACAGTGAGGCGGAAATCCATGACGGACCTCCTGAGATTTTCCAGACCTCTCCTATCACACGCTTACAAGCCAGGAAAAGACCATGATTGGAAAATCGTCCTGCCGATGTTCACATGGATGTCCGGCGTGGTCTTAAATTTTCGCTACAGGCGATTAGGAAGATCAGCGGGCGGGGGGATCGAACCCGTGACATCCAGCTTGGATAGCTGGCATTCTACTGAATACGGCCGCGGTCTTACAGGCTGATAAAATAGGGAAGCGCAGCAAGCAGCGCGCCGATAATCACGAGCATAATGGGATTCGTGACAATATAAGGAAAGAGCATAAGACCGACTCCGGACAACATGGGCACCGCGCTTTTTTGTCTCTTCCCGTATACAAAGTAGCCCAGCCCGATCGAGCCGAACACCAAACCCCACATTAACGAGCTCGTATCCACGAACGTCTCCTCCATTGCCTCAAGTGAGTTTTAATACACGGACATTGCCTAGATAACTGAGTTTGGAAGAGAAAATTGGAGCGGGCGACGGGGATCGAACCCGTGACGTCCAGCTTGGGAAGCTGGCATTCTACCGCTGAATTACGCCCGCGGCTGAAATTTTTATAAGGGATGCCCTCCGCCTTGTCAATGCGAATACCTATCTGTGACCCGGTAAAAACCCCTATTGACAAAATACCGGACCATAAGTACCCTCCCAATTGAATCGACAGCGCCGTGTATGGGGCCTTCCGGCGCCGGACGATCGTAATGAGCGAAAAGGCCTCGAGTGAGTCTGTCCTTGCGAGCGCGATTAGTGGTTAGAGCAGCATCCGACCAGGGCAAAGTTCCTACCGTGCCGCCTCTCATGTTCTT
The DNA here is from genome assembly GCA_036407055.1 of Binatia bacterium. GTDB lineage: Bacteria > Desulfobacterota > Binatia > UBA9968 > UBA9968 > JAJPJQ01. The sequence continues at coordinate 4,699 of DASWZY010000169.1, read as the reverse complement.
CTCCCATCAGTAATCCCGTGTCCCAAGGCAAAGACTATAATCCGGTTTTAGTCGGAGGAGAATATGGGAAATAAGTTATACGTGGGCGGCCTGCCCTATTCCGTGACGGAAGGGAGACTCGAAGAGATCTTCGCCGAGTACGGCTCGGTGACCTCGGCGCGCGTGATCTCGGACAAGTTTACCGGACAGTCGCGGGGTTTCGGCTTCGTCGAGATGAACTCTGGGGACGAAGCCCAAAAAGCGATCGATGCCCTGAACGGGTCTCAGCTCGACGGCCGCACGCTGGTGGTGAATGAGGCGCGGCCCCAGGAAAGACGCCCGGGCGGCGGTGGCGGCATGGGCGGCGGCATGGGCGGCGGCGGCAACCGCCGCGGCGGTGGCGGCGGCATGGGCGGCGGCGGACGCAATCGCTGGTAGTAAAAAGCTTTTAGTCGAAAATAAAAAAGGGAGCGATGGGTCGGATCGCTCCCTTTTTTTATTGTCTCTCGGAATCGCCTCAGGCTTCCATACCGTAGAAACGCTTGCCGTTGTCGGAAACAATTTTCCGCTTCGACGAATCGCTCAAGTCCTTTCGCGCCTCGAACTCGCGGATCGCTTCGGCGAGGTCCGGCTCGTGCGGATAATCCGACGCATAGAGGAATAGGTCTTCGCCCAGGCGGTCGATCGCGACCGGCAGCATGTCTTCCCAAAGCTCCGTGTGGTAGTAAATCTGACCGCCTTTCATGTACTCGCTGGGCTTTTTCTTCAGCAGCGGCGCCTGTTGGGGCCGATTTTTGTATTCCATATCGAGGCGGTCCATCAAAAACGGGAGCCAAGAGCAGCCGGCTTCGAGCGAAGCGATTTTTAATTTCGGAAAGCGCTCCGGCACGCCTTCGAGGATCACGCTCGTGAGCGCGATCATCTGCGCGAAAGGATGCGAGAGCGTGCGCGCCTCGATGAGTGAGCGGAAAAAATCGAAGCCGAGGCCGCGCGAGGGCGCGCCGTGGATCGCGAGCGGCGTGCCGAGCTTTTCCGCTTCGGCGTAGAGCGGATCGAAATACCTATCGCCGAGCGGCGTCGGAAAGCCGACCGGCGCGATCACGCCGCCGACCATGTGAAGATCTTTCACGCAGCGGCGTAATTCTTTCGCCGCTTCCTGAATGTTTTGAATTGGCAGCAGCGCGACGATGTTCAGGCGCCGGTCAAGCTTGATATAGCGCTCCGACATCATGTTGTTGTAGGCGCGGCAGACGACCACCGCCCAGTCCGCGTCCTGAATGAAGCCTTCGGCGAGTCCCGCCGTGGGATAAATCACGGCGCGGTCGAGGCCCTCACGCTCGAGGACGTCGCGCCAGCTCTTCGGATCGTCGGGACCAATCACATACGGTCTTCCGTCGCCCACGCGGCGCGCCATGCGCTGAAAGCCGTCGAGCGTCGGAAAAAACGGCAGCGTCAAGAGCTCTTTCCGCCCGCGGTAGGGCGATTCCATGTATTCCGCGATATCGACATCGCGCTCGAAAATATGTCCGTCGGTGTCGACAACTTGCGTGGCCATAGACGCGTCCTCCTAACCTGACACTTTTCGGTTTATCCGTTTAGCGAAAAAAACTCAACCGTGGAGTGAGTAGTGAGGAGAAAAAGCTCGGAGTTCGCCGTTCCTCTTCAAGACTACTCACCACTCACTTTTTCAGTCACGGATATTCTGCGTGAACCACTCCGTCGGGATCTCGCGGCCGATATTTCGCTTCTTCGCCTCGTTGTAAACCGCCGTGCAGACGGCGGCGAACTGCACGCCCATGACGCCGAGATTCAAAAACCAGCTCGTCTGCTTGTCGCTCGTCCGCCCTTTGGCCTTGCCGGAGAGCACGTCGGCGAGCGTCGGCATCTTGAGGATCTCCGGGCGCGGCGGACGGTGCGGTATGCGCGCCTTCTCCTCCGGCTGCCCCGCGACGTAGCCGAGAAAGCCGTGCGCCGCGTAGAAGGCGCCCGGCGGCGGATTTTCCAGATACGGGGTGCTTTCGCCCATCGAGACCGCCACGTCGACTTTATCGGCGAAGCCGGGCTCGGTCTCGTCCCAGGTGACGTCGGTCACATGCATGCCCGGTTCCAGCCACTCGGTCTTGAAAACCGGATCGATCGACGAGGTCGTGAGACCGACGATGTCGGCGCCCTTGACCGCGTCGCGCGCCGAGGCCGCCGTCTCCACGGTAATCTTGAACTTCTCGCTCATGTCCTTGGCATAGAGCCGCGCGTTCTCCTGGCTCGGGCTGTACACTTTGACTTTCCTGATGTCGCGCACGCAGGCGAAGGTCTCGAGATAGTCGCGCGCCATGCCGCCCGAGCCGATCATGCCGACCGAGTGGCTGTCTTTTTTCGCCAGGTATTTCACCCCGAGCCCCGCGCCGGCCGCGACGCGCATATGCTGGAGAAAGCCGTCGTTGATGAGCGCGACGGGCATGCCGTCGCGCGCGCTGAACATGAACAGCAGCCCGCAGTATGTCCCCGGCTGGATGCAGTGCTTGTTCTCGCGCTGGTTGCCCTTTTCTCCCGGCCAGCTGACGATGTCCGAGAGCATGCGCGCGACGACGTAGCCGTCGCGGCGCGTGCCGCCGGTCATGAGCGCCCAACGGTAGTAGCTTTCCGGGCGCTCGCACGGCATGTAGACGTCGACGCGTCCCATCGTCGCGGCATCGCCCTTGATGATTTCCTGTTGCGTCGCCTCCAGCGCTTCGAGCGTCATCGGCATAGTGAGAACCTTCTGCACGTCGTCGTCCTTGAGCAGCAGCATGAAAAAACTCCTTTTTAATTACTTGGGTCGGTGGTCGGATGGTCCGAGGATCGCTTTTTTCTCGGTCGCCTCGATGTGGCGGATGAAGCGGTATTTGTTCTCGAGCTCGTCGGCGCCGATCGGCGGCAGCTTCGGCTGCCCCTGATCGACTTTGGCGGCGATGAAGCTGAGCGCGCCGCGCTTCATCGCGGCCTGGAACTCGCGGCGGAATTCTTCGGGGCTCGCCGCCCAGGAGGCGTGCTTGTAGCCCGCGCCCTTCGCGAGCGCGACCGCGTCGGCGCCGGACACGGTCGCGGTCACCGTCGCGCCGGATGCTTCGTAGACCTGATTGTCGAACAGCAGATGGATCAGATTCGGCGGGCTCTGCCACGCGATCGTCGGCAGGCCGCAGAGATTCATCAAGAAAGCGCCGTCGCCGTCGATCGCGATGACCTTGCGGTTCGGCAGGCCAAGCGCGATACCGAGCGAGATCGACGAGGCGAGGCCGAGCGTGCGCGGGCGGAAATTGCCGTCGCCGGGCCGCAGCGCCTGCCATTCGCGCGCGGCCCATCCCGCGGCGACGACGAGCGCGTCTCCCGCGTCGGGAGCGATCGTCTTTAAATAATCGTAGCGCTGCATCACTCCACTTCCAGCACGTCGCGCGTCAGCAGAATCGCGACCGGCCGGCGCGAATCCTCGGCGAGGACCTGCGCGCCGCGGATCGTCCGCTCGACCTCGTCGGGCTTGCGCAGGATATAGGTGCGGAGCCCGAGCGCGTCGAGCACCGGCTCGGTCACCGAGCCGACGGTCGCGAAGCCGCGGTCGCCGAAATCGCCGGCGTAATAAATCAGCAGCAGCACGGGAATTTGAAATTGGAGGCACGTTGTCGTGAGCGCGTTGCAGCTGTTGAGCAGCCCCGCGTTCTGCATCACCATCGCCGGCTTCTTGCCCGTGAGGTATGCGCCGGCGCAGATGCCGACGCCCTCCTCCTCGCGGCAGAGGGGCACGTGCTTCAGCGCCGGGTCTTTGTCGATCGCGCGGATCAGCTCGACGACTTTCAGGTCGGGCAGCGTCGCGACGAAGTCGACGCCGGCTTTTTTGAGGCTATCGACGAACTTTCCTGCGGCTCGAATCGCATCCATGCGTCAAAGTCCCGCAATACTAAATGACCGGGGATTATTCAAGACCGCCGCTGCGGCAATAGTATCGATTGCCTCGGTTTTGATCTTGACAGAAGAAGGCCAATCTCTATAGTGACAAATTGTCGCATGGAAGAACGCACTCTCAAGGTCAGCGAAGAACACGTTTGGGTCGGCGTCGAAGATCAGCACGTTTTGTTCGGCGTGACGAACTACGGGCAGAGCGAGCTCGGCAAGATCATCTCGGTGGATTTGCCCGAAGTCGGCGACAAAGTGGAGAAGGGCGAGGCGTTCGCCGAAGTCGAATCGAACATGACGGTGGCGGAGCTGATTGCGCCGGTCTCGGGAACGGTCATTGGAATCAATCACGAGCTCGAGACGCACCCGTCGGTCATCAACGAGGACCCGTACAACGAGGGCTGGGTGATCGAGGTGAAGCTGAAGGACACGTCCGAAGTCCAATCGTTGATGGACATGGACGAGTACTACCACTTCGTGTTCAAGCCCGGCTCGTAGCCGGCAGGATTACGAAGGCGGCTCTTTGGACGCGGCGGCGGGATTTTTCGCCGCGCCGCTTTTGCCGCGCGCGGAATCGGCCGGCGCGAAGCGATAAACCGTCTCGCCGGGCCGCGTGAGGCCGAGCTCCTCGCGGGCCATTTTTTCGAGATATGAGTCGTCGCGGCGAATCCGCTCGACGCGCTCTCTGAGCCCGTCGTTCTCTTTCTGCAGGAGAAAATTTTTCTCCTGCAGTTGTTTTTTCTCGTCTTGCAAGCGCCAGAGGTGGAAGACCCCACGCTCGCCGAACGCCGTAAAA
>DASWZY010000168.1:0-44069 GCA_036407055.1 Binatia bacterium | reverse complement strand
ACTACCGGAAGTATCAGAAGTCCAAGCCTTCCAAATAGCCCCGACGCCGTAAACTCAACGGCCGCGTAACTAGGCGTTTGATTTTGACCAGCGAATCGCGGCGGATGAGCCGGATGAGCGCGAAAAACGTGAGTACGGCCCCTACTAGAAATAAGAGCCTGCCGCCGCTCAGCACCACGTAATAAAAATCCATCTTCATTCTAGCGGCATTGTAACGCTCACGGTCTTCGTTGATCCGGCGGAGTACTTCCTCGTTCTTCTGCTGGTCAAGTTCCTGGAAGCTCCTATACGTCTCTTCGAGACCCGTCGGGGCAGTTCGGCGCAAGAGGCCTTGATACCTCGAGATTTCAACGGCGCCGGCTACCCAATTCCCAACTCCTAGAAGCAGTAGGGTAAATCCGGCTACCATGAGGTAGCTCGAATAAACGTCACGGATCTTCATCGGGATGGTTTCAGAATACTCCCGAACACGCCAAACGTCAATTTGTTATTTGGGGACAACGCCTGCCGAGTGATGCGAAACTTGAACTAGCCTTAAGGCTACTTTACCATAGGCTAATCGTGCGCACTTACGTTATCGGCGATATTCACGGCTGCCTCGACGAATTGGCTTTTCTTCTCGAAGGCTTGCCGCTCGAGCCGGCTGACCGCCTCGTGTTTTTAGGCGATTACGTCGATCGCGGCCCGGACTCGCGCGGTGTCATTTCCTATCTTATTGACCGGGAGCGGACGCGCAGCGAAGAAATGATATTTCTTAAGGGAAACCACGAGGATATGTTTCTTTCATACATGGGTTTCCCGGGAAAATATGGCGATATGTTCCTCTATAATGGCGGCGGCGCCACGCTCGCGAGCTACGGCGCGGCGCCACACAACCAGGGCTCTGCGGATATCCTGCTCGTCATCCCGCCGGAACATATAAAGTTCTTAAAATCGTTGAGGCCGTATTACATCACCGACCAATATCTTTGCGTTCACGCCGGAGTCAACCCCGCGAAGCCTCTCGAAGGGCAGGACGAAGAGGAGCTGCTTTGGATCCGCGATGAGTTTATTATGAACCGTCACGAGTTACCGTACACGGTGCTGTTCGGCCATACGCCGCAGGAAGAGGTCCTCTTTCATTTGCCCTACAAAATCGGCCTCGACACCGGGCTGGTTTACGGTAATCGCTTGAGTTGCCTCGAGTTGAAGGAAAAAACGCTTTTTCAAGTCGCTCGCGGGAAAAAAGAGGTCGTTGACAGCCCGGTTAAAGATCGGTGGGCGAACGCACGGCTCACGCTTCCTTGACTTGGCCCGCTCCAGCTATTAATAAGACGTTGTTCGTCCTCGGCTGAACTCGGGCGTTCAGCCTTCCAAAATCCAGCGGCGGTGTAGCTCAGTTGGTCAGAGCACGCGGCTCATATCCGCGGAGTCGACGGTTCGAGTCCGTCCACCGCCACCAATTTTTTAACGCGTCTATGGCGACATACGACATCTTCGCATTTCTACGCTCCTGAGGCACGGCTTTCGGAACCACATGGAAGGCAAAATGAAGCTCGGCGACTATCTCGTCGCCTATCTCAGAAAAATCGGCGTCACCCATCTTTTCGGCATTCCCGGCGATCTCGTCATCAACCTCTTTTTCAAATTCGGACGGCCGCGCGGATTGAAGATCATAACGCTGTCGCACGAGCCCGGCGTGGGTTTCGCCGCGGACGGCTATGCGCGCAGCACGGGGCGCATCGGCGCGATCTGTGTTACGTACGGTGCCGGCGGCCATAACATGGTCAATCCCGTCGCCGGATCTTTCGCCGAGCGCGTTCCGATTCTCGTCATTAGCGGCGGCCCCGGCGAGGAGGAACGAAAACTCGGCGTCTTGATCCACCATCAGGCGAGAGCAATTGAGTCGCAGCTCAATATCTACAAAGAGGTAACCTGCGCGGCGAAAACCATCGACGATCCGCTGCGTGCGGCGACCGATATCGACGGCGTTATCCGATCCATGTGGCTCAACCAGCAACCCGGCTATCTCGAAATCCATCGCGACATGGTCGAGCGCGAGATTTCCGTGCCCAAAGAGATCATCGAGTGGAGCGGCGAGCTGCTCCATGCGACATCGGACCGGCACAAGCTCGACGAGGCGGTTCGCGATACCGCCGAGCGCCTCGCCGCGGCGCGCCACCCCGTCGTGCTGATCGGCATCGAGGCCTTCCGCTACAAACTGTCGAAGGACATCGTCAAGCTGGTTGAGAAGATCGGCGCGCCCTGCTGCACGTCGGTGCTCGCCAAGGGCGCCTTTCCGATGAACCATCCGCTGTACATGGGCGTTTATATCGGGGCCATCAGCCCGCGCGCGCTCCGCGAGCGCGTCGAGCAGGCGGACCTCATCGTCGGCCTCGGCATGTTCTTGACCGACATCGAGCTCGGCGGCAGCCAGCCGGCCGAGGCGCTGCGGAACCGATCGGTCTGGGCGGTCGAGCATCACGTCAATGTGAGCTTTCATACTTACACCGATGTCACGCTGCGCGATTTTGTTCACGGCCTGCTGCGCGCCGATTTGAAGCAGCATCACGAAAAAGTAGAGTACAGCGATAACCTGCCGCCCGGCGGGTCCGAAATGAACCGGGCGGTCCGCGTGGGCGATGTCTTGCGGGAGATCAATCGTTTTCTCGCGCGCAACAAAAAGTTCATGGCGGTCGCCGAATCCGGCGATTCACTCTTCGGCGGGCTCGATCTGAAAGTCGGCGACGATGGTCTCTATCTGGCGCAGGGTTTTTACGCCTCGATGGGTTTCGCGGTACCCGGTGCGCTCGGGGCTCAGATCGGCACCGGTCTTCGGCCGCTAATCTTGACGGGCGACGGCGGCTTTCAAATGACCGGAGTCGAGATCGCCCACGCACTGCGCTACAAACTCAATCCCATCGTCGTTCTTTTGAACAACGGCGGCTGGGGGATCTTCCGCCCGATCGCCCAGCGGCCGGATCTCCTCGCGCTTCCGACATGGCGCTACGCCGATCTGGCGAAACTCTGGGGCGGGCGTGGCTTTCGCGTCGAGACTGTGGCACAGTTGCGGCGGGCGCTCGACGAGGCGAAAAAAGCGCCTTCGTTTTCGATCATCGAGGTCATGACCGGGCCGCGCGATCTCTCCCCGGTCTCTGTCAAATACATTCGCGCTTCGGCCAAAAAGGGCAAAGGCAAGGCGAGCGACGCCACGGAACGCACATGATCAATCAGGAGCGGCTGAAAAATCTCCTCATCGAGTTGATTCGTATCGACAGCCTCTCGCGCCGGGAGCGCGACGTAGCGCTACGGCTCACGCGCGAGATGGAGGAACTCGGCGCCGAAGTCTCGATCGACGACGCCGGGCAAAAGGTCGGAGGAAACACCGGCAATGTCATCGCTCGCTTTCCCGGAACGGCGCCGACATTGCGTCCCTTCCTATTATCCGCCCATATGGATACGGTTGCGCCAGGCGAAGGCGTGGTTCCGGTGCTTGATGGCACGATTTTGAAGAGCGACGGACGCACGGTGCTCGGCGGCGACGACAAGAGCGGTGTCGCGATCATTTGCGAAGTGCTTCGCGCGCTCCATGAAAACAATATTCGCCGCGGACCGATCGATGTCGTCTTCACCATTTGCGAGGAGGCCGGGCTGATCGGCGCGAAGTGCCTCGACGTGTCCCAATTGCGCGCGCGCACGGGACTTGTCCTCGACAGCGATTCGGTCGGGTTCCTCTTTACCCGCGCGCCCGCCGCGAACCGTTTCGAGATCGAAATTCACGGCTTAGAAGCGCACGCGGGCGTCTGTCCGGAAAAAGGCATCAGCGCTATCCAGGTCGCCGCCGAAGGGATCGCGCGCATGCGGCTCGGCCGCATTGATGAAGAGACCACGGCGAACATCGGCGTGATCGAAGGCGGCGTCGCTGTCAACATCGTTCCGAATTCCGTCATCCTGCGCGGCGAGGCGCGCAGCCACAGCGAACAAAAACTCTCCGCGCAGACGGAGCATATGGTGCGCGCGCTCGAAGAAGCCGCCGCAGCGCACAGCGTCACGGCCGACGGCAAGACTTATCGCGCGACGATCGAAGCCCGCATCGAGCGCGACTACGACGCGCTCAAAGTCTCCGATGACTCCGAGCTTGTGCGTTTGGTTCAAAGAGCCGGCAAGAACCTCGGCATTCAGGTCCAGACCCAGGCCACGGGCGGCGGCTGCGACGCGAACGTGTTCAACACAAAGGGTTTGGAAGTGGCGAATCTTTCAACCGGCATGCGCGATATTCATACCGTAAAGGAATGGCTCGACTTAAAGGATCTTTACTTATCGGCTGCGATGGTTTTTGAAATCGTTCGTTTAAACGCGGAGGGGTAGGTTTGTCGGTGCATGTTGAAGGTCGCTCCGAAAACTTGACACTCAGCCGTCAAACTTGACACTCTCGGTTTCGTCATGGACGGAGAAGAGATCGGCCTCCTCCTCCGGCAGGAACGCGGCCAGTTCCTCGAATTCTTAAGCGCCTACGAATATAAAAAATCCTCCGCGCCGAAGCCGAGCGAAGATCTCGCGCGCGAGATCGCCCGCCTCGCCGGCGGTATGGCGAACGCCGACGGCGGCACGTTGCTGGTCGGCGTCGAGCCCGACAAGGCCGTTACCGGAATTCCCCATTCCACCGACGAGCTTCAGGAGCTGATTCGCGCGCCCGGCGCTTTACTAACACCGCCGCTCGCGCCCGCCTGCAGGCGCGCGCAGCTCGGCAATCTCGTGCTCCTCAAATTCGAGATCACTTCCAGCCCCGACGTTCACCGCATCGCCGGCGGCCGGGCGTTTTATCGCATCACCACGGAAAACCCGGCGCTGCCGCCGGAGCAGATCCAGAGCCTGCGCGACAGCAAGCGCAGCGTCTTCTACGAGAGGCAGAACGTACTCGACGCGACCGTTGACGATCTCGACCTCGGCGCCGTCGCCGCACTGGCGGATAAAATCGGCGATTCCCGCGATCCCGTCAGCGTGCTCAACCGCGTTTATCATCTGGTCGATCAGTCGAGCGAGCGCACCGCGGTCACGACCGCGGCCCTGCTGTTGTTCGCGAAAGAGTCGACGCGCTGGCATCCGCGCGCGGGGGTCGACTTCGTCAAATACGAGGGTACCGAGCGGCGCCACGGCGCCTCGCTCAACGTCGTGAAGCGCATCCGCTTCGAGGCCCCGCTCTGCCGGCTAGTCGACGAGACCGTCGGCCGCGTCAAGGAGCATATCCGCGAGCGCACCCTTCTGCACGACCTCTTCTTCCGCGAGCGCCTCGAATATCCGGCCTTCGCGTGGCAGGAGGCGCTCGTGAATGCCGTCGCCCACCGCGATTACAGCCTGACGGGCGCGCCCGTCGAGGTCTGGATGTTCGACGACCGAATCGAGGTCCGGAGTCCCGGCGCGCCGCCGTCTCCGGTGACGATCGAGCAGCTGCGCCAGCAGCAGCGGGTCCATTTCTCGCGTAATCCTCTCATCGTTCGCACGCTGGCAGACCTCGGCTATATGCGCGACATGGGCGAAGGCATTCCGCGCATGTTTCAGGAGATGGAAAATCACGGCTTGCAGTCGCCGGAATTTTCGACCGAAGGTTTCATCTTCACCGCGACGCTGCGCAATACGCCCATCTACGACGAGACCACGCTCCGCTGGCTCAATCAGTTCGGCGCGACTTCCGTGCGCCAGCGACGGCTGCTCGCGTACGCGTACGCCCACGGCAAGTCGTTTTCGACGACCGACTACCAGCGCGTCGGCGAGGTCGACCGCGACACCGCGTACCGCGAGATCCGGTTGATGGTCAAACAAGGCATCGTCACGCCGCTCAAGCCGAAGAGCCGGAGCTACAAAATCATCGAGAAGCTTTGAGATGGATTTTTCCGCCCTCGCAAGACTCGCCGGCGGCTACGCCGAGGCGCGGACGATCCAGGCCGCGGTCGAGCTCGGCGTTTTCGAGGCGCTTCAGCATACGCGTGACGCGTCGCAGCTATCCGCCTATCTCTCTTGTGATCCGCGCGCGATGGAGCTTTTGCTCGACGCACTGGTTTCTACTGGACTGCTCAAAAAGAGCGATTCGATGTATTCGCTGAACGATACGTCCTCGATTTATCTCGTCAAAAGCTCACCGAAGTATCTCGGTGGGATGATCGCATTCGACGCCTCGCTCTGGAACGCTTGGGGGCAGCTCGCGCACAGCATCCGGAGCGGGAAACCCGCACGCCGTCCCGACATGTACCAGAACGCGCCCGAGGATACCGAGCGCTTCATCGGCGCGATGGACTCGCTCGTGCGCGCGCGGGGCGACGCCGAGATCGTGCTCAAACGCCTCGACCTCGGCGAAGTCAAAAGTATGCTCGACGTCGGCTCCGGCCCGGCGACGTATCCGATTGAGTTCTGCGGGAAACATCCACAGCTACGAGCTGCAATTTTCGATTTACCTGAGACTTTGAAAGTCACGGAAAAGTTCGTGCGCGACGCCGGCATGCGCGATCGCATTGACCTGATCCCGGGAAACTACCGGTGCGACAACATCCCTGGGAAATACGATCTGGTCTTTCTCTCGAATATCATCCACGGCGAAAGCGACGAAGAGAACGGCCGTTTGATGGCGAAGCTATACGGCTGCATCGAGCCTGGTGGACGCATCGTCATCAAGGATCATATTTTGGATCAGTCACGCACCCAGCCGGCTTCCGGAGCCGTCTTTGCCCTTATGATGCTGCTCACAACCGAGCACGGAAAATGCTATTCTTATACGGATGTGAAGACCTGGCTCGACAACGCGGGATGCAGAAATATCGGTGAAATTCCGTTGCCACCGCCGCTCACTTCATCGCTCGTGATCGGGACGAAATAGAAAGCGCTACGTTTGGACGACTCCGAAGAGCTCAGAAAGACGCGCGAGCGCGCGATCATCGATTCCTACCGGCCGGTCTGTCTGTGCAACAAAATCCGCAAAGGCGCGGTCGTCAAAGCGATCCAGCGCGGGGCCGACAACTTCGAGAAAGTGAAGCGCATGACCGGCGTCGGCACCGGCCCGTGCGGCGCGCAGCGCTGCGGCCCGATGGTGCGCGGCATGCTCGGCGAAGAAGTAGCAACATGCGAGCAGTGCGGCTGGGCAATACTAAAATCGGCTCCGTCGCAGGTATGTCCCAGGTGCAGCTATGACGAAAGCTAACGCACTCTTCGCCGCGCTATTGATCCTTCTGCTCGCATCGTCCGCGTCCGCGCAGCCGAAGCTGCGCGTCGCGTATCCGACGACCGTCGGCTCGATGGGCATTCTGTGGGTGACGAAGGACGCCGGGCTATTCGACAAATACGGCCTCGACGTAAGCCTGATCTATATTTCCGGCAGCTCCAAAATCGTCCAGGCGATGCTCGCGAAGGAGATTCCCATCTCCGAGATCGCGATTCCCGCCGTGATCCAGGCGAATCAGGCGGGAGCCGATCTGGTGATGCTAGCCGGGGCGAACCACAAGCCCGGGCAGAAGCTCATGGTCAAGCCGGCCATCAAAAGGGCGGAAGACCTGAAAGGCAAAAAACTCGGCGTGACGCGCTTCGGAACCTCGGACGATTTTCTGTTGCGCTATCTGCTTGGCCAGTGGAAAATCGTCCCCGAGCGCGATGTCGCGCTGCTCCAGATGGGCGGCTCGCCGGAGATACTCGCGGGGTTGAGCTCCGGCGGCATCGACGGCGGCGTCCTCTCCTCACCGCTCAACCTGCGCGCGCAAAAAGCCGGCTTCAGCCTGCTCACCGACATGAGCGCGATCGGCGTCGATTACCAGGGGGCAGGCGTCGTCACGACGAGGAGTTATGCGCGCGAGCGTCCGGACACGCTGCGCGCATATTTAAAGGCCTACGTCGAAGGCCTTGCGCGCTTCAAAACCGATAAAGATTTCAGCCTCAAAGTTCTCGCGAAATATTCGCGTATCGAGGAGCGCGACATGCTGGAGGAGACCTACCGACACTACGCCGTCAACGTCATGCCGCAGGTCCCCTATCCGACCATGAACGGTATTCAGATGGTGCTCGACGAGCTCGGCTCGCGCAGCCCGAAGACGCGAGAAATACAACCGACGAGCCTCGTCGATGTGACTTATCTCAAAGACCTCGACCAGAGCGGTTTTATCAAGCGGCTCTACAAATAAGCATTCCGCGTGGATATTTGACTACGATTCCGCGCATTGTTACGCTTTATTGCGATGGCTAAACAACAGGACGAACGCATTCCAGTAACCGTGTTGACGGGCTTTCTCGGCGCCGGCAAGACGACGCTTTTGAACCGCATTCTCACGACCGAGCACGGCCGGCGCGTCGCCGTGATTGTCAACGAGTTCGGCGAGGTCGGCATCGACCATCACCTGCTCATCTCCTCCGATCAGGAGATCGTCGAGATGAGCAACGGCTGCATCTGCTGCACCGTGCGCGGCGATCTGCTGCGCACGCTCTTCAATCTGCTCGAGCAGCGCGCCAACTACGATACGCTCATGATCGAGACCACCGGGCTTGCCGATCCGGCGCCGGTGGCGCAGACATTTTTCATCGACGACCGCATTCGCAGCGAATTCCGTCTGAACGGCGTCGTGACGGTAGTAGATTCCAAGCACATCTTCCAGCAGCTCGACCGCTCGCCTGAAGCGAAGGAGCAGATTGCCTTCGCCGACCTCGTGCTACTCAACAAGATGGACCTGATCTCGCCGGAGGATTTGTCGGAGCTGGAATTCAAAATTCGCAACATCAACAGCGCGGCGCGCGTCTGCCAGACGAAAAACTCCGACGTCGACATCTCGCTGATTTTCGATCTTCAGAGCCTCGCGCTCGAAGGCAAGGCGCAAAATCATTCCGACGATCACAAGCACACCGAAGATATCTCGACGGTCTCGATCGTCATCCCCGGCGACCTCGACGGCCTAAGAGTGAGCGAGTGGTTCAGGTCGGTGATCACCGATCATGGCGCGAACATCATGCGCATGAAGGGGATTTTGAATCTGCGCGGTGACCCCGACCAGTTCGTCTTTCAGGGCGTGCACATGCTCTTCGAAGGCCGCCCGGGACGGCGCTGGGGCGAAGGCGAAGAAAGAATCAACCGGCTCGTCTTCATCGGGAAAAATCTCGACGAGAAGCAGATCGTCGACGGCTTCAAGGGGTGCGTCACCGCCGGGAACGGAAAAGCGTCGGCTCCCGTCGATCCCTTCGGCCGCAATCCGCTCGACACCTCGAATTTCACCGTCGATCAGATTCGCTACTGGGCGCGGCAGAACCTCGAATTTCCGCCGGAGGCGCCGATCGTCGTCAAGGAAGTCCCGTGCGTCAAGCCCGGCTGCCCGCCCATCGAGACGGCGATCATCGTCTTCCTTAAAGGCGAGCCGCCGCGGCTCTTCAAAATCCAGCGCACGATCAACGACGTCACCTTCGACGACGTGTACAATCTGATCGAGAATCCGCTGCCCTGCTGTTGAAGCGCACGCCTTATGCTGTGGCTGATTGCTCTCCTTGCCGCCGCGTTTGTGATTGCGTTTTTCGCTTTCGCTGGCGGCCGTGTGAAAGGTGCGCGACCGGTAGCGAACACCCAGCTTATGATGGTCGGACGTGTCTTGATCGCGATCGTTCTCGCGATCGTCGCGCTTTACGCCTTCGGTGTGTTGGAGTAATTACTTCTCCAGCTTGACGCTGAAATCCACGCCGCCCGTCGCTCCCGGCTTAAACGTTACAAGATAGGACACCGGCTTGCCGCAGCGGTCGATCGTCCAGCGCTCGACGGCGGTATAGTCTTCGGCCGTCGCGCGCTTCACGACTTCGGTCCTTTTCAGCTCGCGCTCGCCGCAGCTCTTGTCGATCGCCGGCTCCATCACCTGGATCATCGCCATCACGTCTTCCTGTGTTTTCGGCGAGGCGCGCGTTTTCTGCGGCGCTACCGCCGGCGCGCAGGCGATCGATGCGGCGAGCGCCGCAATCGCGAAGAGTTTTGCCGTGTAGCGCATGTGATCCTTTAAGACCGCTTCAGCAGCTTCAGTGCGTTTTTGCTAAGGATCGCTTCTTTCTCCGCCGCGCCGATGGGCAGATCCTCGATAAGCTTCTTTGCTTTTGGAAGCATGGGTAAAAGCGGCGGCGCGTCGCTGCCAAAGAGCAGGCGCTCGACGCCGACCGTCTGGAGCGCGCACATGACGGCGGGAGCATGATAGCTCACCGTATCGAAATACATCCGCTTGAGATAGTGGCTCGGCGCGTGCTTGATCATCATCGGCTCGTACGGCCCGAGCCCCGACGCCGCGTCGCCGAGCTCGTAGGCGTAATCCATCCTGCCGATGACTTCGCAGATGCCGCCGCCCAAGTGGCAGCCGACGATTTTTGCCGTTGGAAACTGCTCCAGCACGCCGCGCACGATCAGCCGCGCGATCGAGAGGCAGCCGTCGAACGGACGGCCGATGCTCGAAGCGAGCCGGTACTCGCGCATGCGCTCCTCGCCGAAGCTCACCGTCGGCGCATGGATCATCACCGGCACATCGAGTTCGGTGATCAACTCGAAGAACGGCCGGGCCGCGTCGTCGTCGGGGTACGCGCCGTTGTGGCTCGAGTTGATGAGGATGCCTTTGAGGCCGTACTGGCGGATCGCGCGCTCGGTCTCGGCGATAAATTCCTTCCCGCCGCCGGGGACAGCGCTGGCGAATGCCACCGTGCGATCCGAATGCTGCTGCTGGACCTCCGCCGCATACTCGTTCCAGCGCCGGATGTATCCCAGCGCCTCGTCCGGCGGCTTGCCTTTGATGTAGTGGAGCGTGTTGCTGACGACACAGAGATCGATCCCCGCGCGCTCGTGCGCCTCCAGTAGATTCTCGATCATCAGCGGATAAATCTTTCCCCAGCGCCGCTGGCTGGCGATCTCCGGGGGATATGCGTGCGCGTGCCAATCGACGATCATGCGTTCTCCTTATCGCTGCTTGATTCCCAGCTCAGCCTGCGCGGCGCGGAGCGCGGTTGTATCTGAAACGTCGTCGAGCGCCACGTCGCGCGTGATTTTCATCTCGCGCTTCGCCTGCTCGATAACGAGCCGTAGCCCGTCCGGCGATATCGTACCGTCGGGGTTGAAGACTTTCCATGACGAGTCATAGGTCGCGGCGGCGCTGTCGGGCTTTATGCCGCCCCACTCATTCAGAACCTGGATCGTCCCTTCGCGGTTTTCCCGGATGTAACGGTTCGCGCGGATCATCGCCTTGACCATGCGCTTCACCTCGTCGGGGCGCTCCTTGATTTTCCGTACATTCGCACCGAGACCGACGTAAGGGAATTTGAAGACCTCGTCGACCCTGGCGACGACGTTGAAGCCCAGCTTACGCATCTCGACGTCGGCCGGCGGTGCGATGACGATCACGTCGACGATGCCCTCCTTCAACGCCGCCATGCGCGCGTCGTCGGTGCGAAGAGCGACGACTTTGATCTCTTTTTCCGGGTCGATACCGGCCTCTTTGAAAACCATGCGCGCGGCGATCTCCGGCGTAGCGCCGAAGGTGCTGACGCCGAGCGTTTTGCCTTTTAGGTCTTTGACGGACTTGAACTGCGGCCGGGCGATCAGCGCGAGCGGCGAGCTGTCCATGAAATTCGCCACGACGCGGACCGGAAGGCCGCGCACGGCCGAGCGGACCACGAGGCCGAAGAGCATCGAGTAATCGATGTCGCCGCCGGTGATCGCCATGACCGATACATCGGGAGTCATGCGGATGATCTCCGCATCCAACCCTTCCGCTCTGAAAAAGCCGCGCTTCAACGCGACGCCTGAGCTCAGATACGTCAGATTGTAGTTCGTAACGCCGATGCGTATCCGCTCCGCCGAGGCGGATCCGCAACAAAGCAGCGCGAAGCTGATTATAACCGTCGCAACGATTTGCATATCTTCAGTTCAAGAATTCTCCGACCTCCGACAGAATCTGCCCTCGATCGGAGTCCATATCATACCAGCGGATGTCTTGGTCGGCGCGGAACCAGGTGAGCTGGCGCTTCGCGAGATGATGCGAGTCGCGCTTGATGAGAGCGACGGCTTCTTCCAGCGTAACCTCGCCACGAAGATATAACCCGATTTGCTTGTAGCCGATGCTCTGTAGCGGGGGCAGATCGAGCCCATAGCCCTGCTCCAGCAGCCGCTCGACCTCGCCGACCAGCCCAGCGGCGATCATATTATCAGTCCGCAGGTCGATGAGATCGTACAGCGCTTTCCGCTGGCGATTGAGCCCGATCTTGAGAACGTCGAAGGCGCGTTCTTGAAACCCGTGCTCTTTCTGCCAGGTGCTGATCGTTCTGCCGGTGAGTTCATGGACTTCAAGCGCGCGCACGATGCGGTGGCGATCGTTGGGATGAATGCGCAGCGCCGCCTCGGCGTCGATCTCGCGCAGCCGCGCGTGCAGCGCGCCGAGTCCGATCGCGTCTGCTTCGCCCTCGAGTCGCTCGCGTATCGTCTTGTCCTTTCCCGGCCCGACGAAAATTCCTTGCAGCAGCGCGCGCAGATATAGCCCGCTGCCGCCGCACACGATCGGCTTCTTTGCTCTTGTCGTGATATCGCCGATCGCCGCCAGAGCCAGCTCGCGGTAGCGCGCGGCGTTGAAGTCTTCGTCCGGATCTACGATATCGATCAAATGATGCGGCACGGCCTTCCGCGCCGCCAAGGAGGGCTTGGCCGTGCCGATATCCATGTGCCGATACACTAGCTGCGAATCGGCATTGATGACTTCGCCGTCGACGCCCAGCGCGGCATCGATTGCGACCTCGCTCTTGCCCACGCCGGTGGGTCCGAGAATAACGACGACCTTGGTCTTCATACGAGACCTGAGGCGGGAGGCGCAAGGCATGAGACCTCCGAGAAGATTTTCTCTCGCCTCACGCCTTCAGCCTAACGCCTTGTTATGTTCTTCGAAACATCGTTTCGAGCTGTCCCTCGGAAAGCTCGATAAGCACCGGCCGGCCGTGCGGGCATTGGGTGGCGAAGTCGATCTTGTCGAGATCGGCAAGCAGCGCGCGGATCTCGTCGCGCTCCAGTTTGCGATGGGCGCGAATGACGCTGTGGCAGGCGATCGTCGCGAGGCGGTCTTCGAGCCCCTCTTGCAGCTCGCCGCTTGCGCCGATGTCGGCAATCTCCGCGATCATCCGGCGGATCGCCTCGCGGTAATCGCCGGCGGGAAAAAGCGCCGGCGCCGAGCGGATGACGTACTCGCCGGCGCGCCCGAATTGCTCGACAGCGAAGCCGACGCGGTCGAGCAGACCGAGCCGCTGCTCCAAGAGCGCCGCCTCGCCTGACGGCAGCTCGATCACCTGCGGGATCAGAAGATTCTGGCGCTCAATCGCGCCGTCGGCCACTTCGCGGCGCATGCGCTCGAAGGCGATGCGCTCGTGCGCGGCGTGCTGATCGATGACCGCGAGGCCGCGCGGTGAGGCGCAGACGAGATAACAGCCGAGCAGCTGGCCAAGGACTTCCAGCGTAGAGAAAAATCCGCCCGCGGCGAGCGCCGCCGCACTCTCGATTTCAAAAACTTCCCGCGGCGTGAGCTTCGATCCGGGCGCGAACGCCGGAACGCTGTAAGAGGGCGCCGGCTCGCGCACGACAGGCGCGGGCTCAGTGCCGCGGCGGAGGAATAGCGGCGTCGGCGTTTTGGCTTCGAGGCGGAGGCCTTCTTTCACGGCGTCGGCGACAGCTTCGTGGATTTCCTGCTGGCGCCGGAACCGCACCTCGTGCTTCGCCGGATGGACGTTCACATCGACGTCCCGGTGCGGCACCTCGAGATAGAGCACAACGGCCGGATACCGGCCTTTCATGAGGAGCGTCTCGTAGCCGTGCAGGATCGCGTGCGTGAGCACGCGGTCGCGCACGAAGCGGCGGTTCACATAAGCCGTCAGATATCGCGTGGTCGGGAACGAGTTCGGCGCCTTGCTGAGAAAGCCGTCGACCTTGATTTCGCCGCGCGTCCAAGAGAAAGCCGCGACACCTTCGGCAATATAACGGCCGAAGACCTGCGCGAGCCGGTCGCGCCCTTCGACGCCGGCCGGATAATCCGACATCAGCTTGCCCTGGTTGTAGAGGCGAAAATGGACTTCGGGATGCGCCAGCGCAGCGTGGTTCACCACGTCGCAGATGTGGCTCAGCTCCGTCGCGGGCGCTTTCAGGAATTTCCGCCGCGCGGGGATGTTGAAGAAGAGATCGCGCACCTCTACGGTTGTGCCCGCCGAGCAGCCGGCGGCGATCGTTCCTCCGGCGCTGCCGCCGTCGACGGCAATGCGGTAACCGCTGTCGCCCTGGCGCGTGCGGGACGTGATCTCGACCTTCGCCACCGAGCCGATGCTCGGCAGCGCCTCGCCGCGAAATCCCAGGGTCGAGATCTGCCAGAGATCGGCTTCGTCCTTGATCTTGCTCGTGGCGTGGCGCTCGATTGCGAGCGGCAGGTCGTCGCCCGCGATTCCTTCGCCGTCGTCGCTCACGCGGATTAGCGCGAGGCCGGCGCTCTCGACCCACACGGAAATCTCTTTCGCGCCGGCGTCGAGAGAATTCTCCACCAGCTCCTTAACGACGGAAGCCGGTCGCTCGATCACCTCGCCGGCGGCGATGCGCGCGGCCCAACTGTCGGGCAGGCGGATGATCTTCATCGTCGCGAAGATACCGCAGGCTTCTCCGCGGGGTCAAGAAAATTTGCGCGCATAAAGAAAAAGGGCAAAGCCGGCAAGCGGCTTTGCCCTTTCGCACAGTACCTCAGAGTATTTTAGCGGCCGTTGTTGGTGCCGCTGAAGAGGGCATGCCCCCACTTCTTTTCGGTCGCGTCGAGCACTTCCTTGCTCGACTCGGCGACCTTGGGGAAGTCCTTCATCCATTCGTACGGGCGGCACGCGTCGATGATCGCGCGCGAGTTGAAACCCTTCTTGCTCGGGTGAATGACGGGATCGAGCGGGCCGCTCCAACAGCGGCGGATGATCTCGATATCCTCCACCGGGTCCGAGCGACTCGACATCGCCCACATGACGTCGTCATTGTTGCTGGGATCAATGTCCTCGTCCACGACGATAACGTAGCGGCCGAGGTAGGCGCCCGCGTGGCATTGCGAGGCAACGAGCGCGGCCTGGCGCGCGTGGCCGGGATAGCGCTGTTTGATCGACACAACCAGCACGAGACGGCTGCCGCCGGAGACCGTGAGCCACACGCCCTGGACGTCCGGCACGCCGGCTTTCTCCAACTCGTCCCAGATGAGTGCGGAGCGGAGATACGAGCGGTACCAGCCGAGCTCTGAAGGCGGACGCCCGGGAGGCGACCCCAAGATGATCGGGTTGTTACGGTGATAGACGCGCTTTATCTTAACGATCGGCTCCGGTCGCTCGTCGCTCGCGTAGTAGCCGGTCCACTCGCCGAACGGCCCTTCGGTCCTCGGCTGATCGAAGTAAACGTCGCCTTCGATTGCGATCTCGGAGGTTGCTGGAATCGGAAATCCGGTGTACTCGCCTTCGAACACCTCGAATGGCTCGCCGCGCACGCCGCCGATGAAGTCGCACTCCTGGATGCCGTAGGGCACCTCGATGCTGCCGGCGAGAAATGTGAGCGGATCGTGACCGAACGACATGGCGATCTTGCACTGCCGGCCGGTGTTCAAATACTTTTCGCGCTGGATGCGCCCGTGCTTGCCGGGCGAGATGTAAAAGCCGACCGTGTCCTTGTCGTGGATCATGACGCGGTAGGTGCCGTAGTTGACCCAGTTCTCGTCCGGGTCCTTGGTAATGTCGACGCTGCCGGTGCCGATGTAGCGGCCGCCGTCGTGCTCGTGCCATTTCGGCGTGGGGAACTTGAGCACGTCTACGTCCCCGTCGCGCTGGATGTTTTCCATGCAGGGGGCCTGCTTCACGACTTTGGCGGGGATCGGGTTGATTTCCTTGTAGCGCTTGCGCCAGTTACGGACGAAGTCCATCTTGCTCTCGCCCGGAGGAATGTTGAGCGTCATCGCGAGGCGCTTGCGCGAGCTGAGCGAGTTGGAGAGCACTCGGTAGCCTTTCGGGAAGCCTTTGATGTCGTCGAAAAGCACCGCCGGGCCGTCTTCTTTGTGGTGCACGAGCTCGGTTACGGCGCCGATTTCAAGGTTCCAGTCGCACCCGGTGAGCGTTCTGACCTCGCCCTCCCCGGCCGCTTTAATCCAATCCCTGAGGTCGCGATATTGCATGAATTCCTCCGCTGCGGTTGGCGAAAAAGTCTTTAGATTACGAACTAATAACTGTATCGGAATTCCTCCGAACCGTCAAGGCGACGCGGGCAATAAGGCGGTCCATCGGTTGCAAACGACCCTTCCCCCGTGTTACCCACGAAGCGTGCCGGACAAGGTCCAGTCGCGCGACCAGATCACAGCCACCGCCGCACGAGCGAAGACCCAAGGGAAAAAAATTGTTTTCACCAACGGCTGCTTCGACCTGCTGCACGTGGGGCATCTCCGTCTGCTGCGCCAGGCGAAAAAGCTCGGTAACATCTTGATCGTGGCGCTCAACAGCGACCGATCGGTGCGGGAGAACAAGGGCGTGGACCGGCCGATCGTGAGCGAAAGCGAGCGCGCCGAGTTGATCGCCGCGCTGGAGATGGTAGACTACGTGACACTGTTCGACGAGCCCGATCCCATCCCGTTGCTGCGCGAGATAAAGCCCGATGTGTTAGTGAAGGGCGGCGACTGGGGCGAGGGTGGCGTCGTCGGACGCGAGCTAGTCGAGAGCTGGGGCGGCAAGGTCGCCGTGATTCCGTATCTCGAGGGCCACTCGACAACGAATATCATCAAGAAAGTCGAAAGGACGCGTAAGCAAAGCCATGGCAAGAATTTGTAGAATCTGCGGCAAGGGCCATTCGGTCGGCCACAACGTCAGCCACGCAAACAATAAAACGAAGCGGGTATGGCGGCCGAATCTCCAGAAGGTCAAGGCGCGCGTCGAGGGTCAGGTCCAGCGCATCCTCGTCTGCACCGACTGCATCCATTCCGGCAGGGTCGAAAAAGTAGCCTAGCCGCCCAACTCAAGTTGGAGTATTGCTGCCCTGAATTTTGCATTACTCCGCCACTCCATTCCCGACAGCTGTTTTTACCCCTTCGCCCGCGTAGCCTTATAGACTCCCTTCACCTTCGCGATACTCGCCAAGACGCGCTTCAGCTGCTTCGAATCTGTGATCATGACCTCGAAGGTGTTGAGCGCCTTCTGGTCCGGGAACGTGCGCACCTGCGCGCGCGCGATGTTGACTTCAGCGCCTGTGATCGCCGCGCTGATCGCTGCCAACAGACCCGGCCGGTCGATACAGCTCACGTCGATCTTGATCGCGCGCGGCGCCTGTCCGCCCTCCTGCCACGAGACTTCAACGCGCCGGTGCGGATCGCTCTCCAGCACCGCTGAACAGCTCGCCGTGTGGACCGTGACGCCTCTGCCGCGGGTGATGAATCCGACGATCTCTTCTCCCGGGAGCGGGTGACAGCAGCGCGCGAAGCGCACCAGCACGTCGCCCACGCCTTTGACGCGCACGCCGAGGTCGCGCTTCTGGCGCGACACCATGCGGAACAGCCGCTCGAGCGTCCCCTCCGCCGGCTTGTTCGCCCCGTCGAGCTGATCGGCGGGGACGAGCTTCACCAGCACCTGGCGCGGCGTGAGCTTGCCGTAGCCGATGCTGGCGAGCAGCGCCTCCTCGTCCTTCATCGACAGTTCCCTCGCGACGGTCTCGATCTTTCCTTCGCGCCGGAGCCCGGCGTAATCGAGCTTATAGCGGCTTAAATCGCTCTCCAAAATCTCGCGCCCGAGCGCGACGCTGCGCTCGCGCTGCTGCTTCTTGAGCCAGTTGCGGATGTGCGACTTGGCGCGCGGCGTCTTGGCTATCTTCAGCCAGTCGCGCGCCGCGGATTGCTGGTGCATCGTGATAATCTCGACCGTGTCGCCGCTGCGCAGCATGTATCGGAGCGGCACAAGCTGCCCGTTGATGCGCGCGCCGGAGCAGTGATGGCCGACTTCGGAGTGGATGCGGTAGGCGAAGTCGATGACCGTCGCGCCTTTGGGAAAATTCAACATGTCGCCCTTCGGCGTGAATACATACACCTCGTCCGCGAAGAGGTCTTCCTTGATCGTGTGCAGGAACTCCTGAGGGTCCTGGACGTTCTGCTGCCATTCGAGGAGCTGCCGCAGCCACGTGAAGCGCTGGATATCGTTGAACTGAAAGTCCTTACCGTCTTTCTTGTATTTCCAGTGCGCGGCGATGCCCTCCTCGGCAACGCGGTGCATCTCCTGCGTGCGGATCTGGATTTCGATCCGCTCGCCGTACGGGCCTATCACCGTCGTGTGCAGCGACTGATACATGTTGGGCTTCGGCAGCGCGATGTAGTCCTTGAATCGGCCCGGCACCGGCTTCCACTGCGAATGAATGACGCCGAGCGTCTCGTAGCACTCGCGTGCCGTGTCGACGAGGATACGAAACGCGACAAGGTCGTAGATCTGATCGTAGACGAGATTCTGCGTCTCCATCTTCTGATAGATGCTGAAGAAGTGCTTCGGCCGGCCGCCGACTTCCGCCTCGATGCCCTCTTTCTCCAGCAGCTTACCGATGAGCGCGATGACCTCGTTGATGTACTTTTCGCGCGCGGCCTTCTTCTTCGCGACGTTGCGCTTGAGCTGGTAATAAATCTCCGGGTGCAGGTATTTGAGCGACAAATCTTCAAGCTCGTCCTTGATCCAGGCGATGCCGAGACGGTGCGCGAGCGGCGCGTAAATGTCGAGTGTCTCCTGCGCCGTCGCGACCTGCTTATCGATCGGCATATGGTCGAGCGTTCGCATGTTATGCGTGCGGTCGGCGAGCTTGATCAGGATGACGCGGATGTCCTTCGCCATCGCGACGATCATCTTGCGGAAATTCTCCGCCTGCTTCTGCTCCTGGCTGGTAAAGTTGACCTGGCTGAGCTTGGTGACGCCGTCGACGAGTCCGGCGATCTCGGGACCGAAGAGGTTCTTGATCTCGTCGAGCGTTGCGAGCGTGTCCTCGACCGTATCGTGCAGCAGCCCGCCGACGATGCTCGGAACGTCGAGCTTGAGATCCGCGATGACGCCGGCGACCGCCATGGGATGGACGAGAAACGGCTCGCCCGAGAGCCGCTTCTGGCCGCGGTGGACTTCGGCCGAGAAGTCGTAGGCCCGACGGATGAGGTCGAGATCGGCCGACGGATAGTATTGCTGGACCTTCTCGACCAGGTCGGTGACTTTGGTCTCTTTGCCCATCGAATCGCGCTAACGCCGCCGGCGGCGCGAAACGCGGTGCCTTTCGGCGAGGACGATCGCCTTTGCGGCCGCGACGGCGCCGGCTAAGTCGCTATTGACCACGACGTAATCATAGCGCACGATCTCGCGTATTTCACGCCGTGCGTTTTCCAGCCGCCTGAGGATCGTTTTGCGGCCGTCGGTGCCCCGGCCGGCGAGCCGCTGCTCGAGCACGCGCCAGGACGGCGGCATGACGAAGATCGAGACCGCGTCGGAGTAGAGCCGCTTGATCTTGCGCGCGCCCTGGACGTCGATGTCGAGCAGCATGTCGCGCCCACGGCGTAACGCGCCCTCAAGCGGCGTGCGCGGCGTGCCGTAGAGCGCGCCGTGGACACTCGCCCATTCGGCAAAGCCCTTGCGCGCGCGTACGGCGGCGAAGCGCTTCGCCGACACGAAATGATAATCCCGGCCCGCGCGCTCGCCGGTCCGGCGCGGGCGCGTCGTGCAGGACACCGATAGGGCGATGTCGGGAAAGATTTTGAGAAGTTTATTGATCAGAGTCGTCTTGCCCGCGCCAGAAGGCGCGGAAACGATGAAAAGAATTCCGCGGCGCGCGCTGGAGATCGAAGCCGGCCACATGGGGTTATTCGATATTCTGCGCCTGCTCGCGGATCTTTTCCACGTGCTCCTTGCCCGCGACGACGAGCTGGATGACGGGCAACTGCGGTGCTTTCGAGCTCACGGTGTTGAGCTCGCGGACTATTTCCTGGAGCAGGAACTCGATGCGCTTACCCATGGCGGCGTGCTTGCGCAGGAGGCGGCCGAGCTCGGCGACGTGGGTTCTCAGCCGCACCGTCTCTTCATGGATCTCGCCCTTGAAGCTGACGCCGCCGTTGGTCGGCACCGTGCAGATACCTGCTTCGGCACCCTCTTTCTGCACCAAAGACTCCTTGATTTTGACACCGATCTTTCCCGACTCCTGCGAGAGCGCCGCCGCGATCGAGCCCAGCTCGCGCGCCTGCTTGGCGATGTCGACTGTCAGATGCCTGCCTTCGCGCTCGCGCGAGCGGTCAAGATTCTTGAGCGCGCGGTCGAGCGCCTTGAAGACGAGCACACGCTCTTCGCCCTCCCACGTTTCCGGCTCGGCGAGCTTGAATAGGTCCGGCAGGTCGGCGAGCAGCGATACGTCAATCTCTCCCTTGAGCCCGTAGCGGCTCTTGATGCGTCGGAACGACTGTAAATACTGACCCAAAAGCTTCTCGTCGATCTCGAGCCGCCGGACGGGCGCCTTGACGGCGGTGCGCGTCACAAACAGCTCGACGCGCCCGCGCGAGACTTTCTCGCGCACGCGCTTGCGGATCTCTTCTTCCATGGCTAGATATTCGCGCGGAATGCGCGGCTGGAGGTCGAGATGGCGATGGTTGAGCGTCCTGATCTGCACCAGGACCTTCGCCGAGCGCCCCTGCGCCGCCGCCTCTCCGTATCCCGTCATGCTCTTCATTTCTGCCCCCGCACGGCGCGTTTGAGTTTTTCCGCCGGCACCGCCACCGGTCCGACCTCGCTGCCGACGAGCGAGGCCGCGAGATTGGCAACCACGGCGGCCTCCTCGTAGCTCGATCCGCTCGCGAGCGCGAGCGCCACCGCCGCGACAACCGTGTCGCCGGCACCGGTAACGTCGAAGACCTCCTGCTGCTCGGCCGGAAAGTGGCGAACTTCTCGCCCCGGACGAAACAAGCTCATGCCTTCGGAGCCGCGCGTGATCAAGACCGCCTTCGCCTGCCATAGCTCGATAAGCCGCCGGCCGGCCTCCCGCAGCGTCGCGTCGTCGCGGATCTCGACGCCGGACGCCTGGCTCGCCTCTTCACGATTGGGCGTCACGAGGCTTGCGTTTCGATAGGCGCCGAAGTTCTCTTTTTTAGGGTCGACGACGCAGACGACATTTTTTTCTTTAGCGAGGCGCGCGACCATGTCCAGCAGCTCGCGGTGGATGACGCCCTTACCGTAGTCGGAGATGACCACAGCGTCGCAGCGGCCGATGTTTCTTAGCACGAATTGGCGTATCTTCAGCCGCATCGTCCGCCCGAGCTGATCGCCGTTCTCGCGGTCGAGGCGGACGATTTGCTGATGGCGCGGGTGCGCGATCACTCGGATCTTCTGGGTTGTCTGCAGTCCGTTTTCCTGAAAAATGCCCGTGGTGGAGATGCCCGAATCGTGCAGCGCCTGAAGCAACATCGAGCCGCTCCGATCGCGGCCGATCACGCCGGCGATCGTCACGCGCCCGCCCAGACTATGAATGTTGTTGACGACGTTCGCCGCGCCGCCCAAGCGGAAGCTCTCGGTCGTCATGCGCAGCACCGGCACCGGCGCCTCCGGCGAGATGCGCTCGACCTCGCCCCAGATGAAGCGGTCGAGCATCAAATCGCCGACGACGAGAACCCGGCTACGGCGAAACTTCGCAAGCAGCCCAAGGAGCTTATTCGACTTGGACGCCAACCCGCCTACCTCCGTTCGTCCGCTTCCAGCAGATCATAGTAAAATTCCTCATTCGCGCGCGCCATGCGGTCCATTGTGAAACGTTCGCGCAACCGCAAGCGACCTCGCGCTCCCAGCGAATTGACCAAGTCTCGGTCCTGCACGAGCTTTTCGAGCGCGCGCGCCAGGGATCCCGAGTCTCCGCGCGGCACCAATAGCCCGGTCTCGCCGTCGACGACAAGATCTTTGAGTCCGCCGACGGCGCTCGCAACAACCGGCCGCGCCGCCGCCATCGCCTCGAGCGCCGCGACTCCCAAGCCTTCGAACAGAGAAGGCAAGACGAAAATATCGATCGACGCCATGAACGACGGCATGTCGGCCACGAAGCCAAGGAATTCGACGTCGCCTTCCACGCCTAACTTTCGCGCCATGTCGAGCAAATTATTTTTCTCCCAGCCGTCTCCGGCGATGCGATAACGAGCCCGCTGCCCGCGCCGCTTAAGCTCCGCGGCCGCTTCGAGCAAAAACTTGATTCCCTTGCGCTGCTCCAGGACGGCTGCGGTTCCGACGACGAACGGCTCTCGGTCGCTCGGCGGTGGAATATCTCTGTACGGGGCGGGGTCGACGCCGCTCGGGATCATGCGAATCTTTTCGCGCGCGACGCCTCCGTCCACGAGCAGACCGGCGATCGGCGGCGAGATCGCTACGACGCCGTCGACGCAGCGGTTGTAAAGATATCGATCGATCCAGCCGCGGCGAATCGGATAGTCCATTCGCCGCGTGACCAGCCGCTTCTGCGTCGCCGGAGCGCTTCCCAGCCATCCCGAGAGCGCGTGTGCGCGCTTCGTATGAAAGTGAACGATGTCGTAGTTTTCCTGCCGCAGCAATCTGCGCACGGCCGGCACGGCGCTGAAATCGATATCGTTTCGCATCTTCAACGGATGGAGTTTGGCGACCGTACCCGCCACCTCGCGCGCCAGCGGCCCGCCGGGATAGCCGAGCAGATGATTGGCGTGCCCGCAGCCGGCGAGATACGTCACGAGGCCCGCGACCTGGCGCTCTCCCCCTCCCCATCCGCGCTCGGGATCCACATGCAGGATCCTGAGCGGCCGTCTATCCCGCTTCACCGCCGTGCGCGCCATGCTTGAGCTCGAGCTCCCGCAATTTGGCGTATTTCAAAAAGACGTACATCGCCGCGGTCGCCGCGATGAAAAATCCGGGAAAGCCTTCCAGCCAGCCCCGCTTCCACACATACGAGCGAAAGAAGCGGAACGGCGGCCGCAAAAGATTGTCGCTCATACGCCACGGCCGGTTCTCGGCCTTTTGCTCCGCCGCGGAGATGCCGGTGAAGCGGTTGATGCGCTTCCAGTGGTCGGCAACGTCGCGGTAGGAGTAGTGCAGCAGCGGATGGCGGAGGCGCCGCACCGGCCCGTCGACGAGAATTTTCTCATGCGGGTCCATGCCGCCCCAGCGCGCGCGCTCACGGCGGAAAATGCGTATGTCGTAATCGGGATACCAGCCGCCGCGCCGCCACCAGCGGCCGAGGTAATAGACCAGCCGCGGCACGGCGAACGCGTCCGTCTCCGCGCCGGGGCGTGCGAGCGCGTCGTCGATCTCGGCTTTCAGCTCGGGGGAAACCTCCTCGTCGGAGTCGACGAGAAAGACCCATTCCTTTGTCGCCTGCGAATGCGCGAAGGATTTCTGGTCGCGGTAGCCGGTCCAGCGGCGCTGGATGACGCGGTCGGTGTGTCGGCGCGCGATCTCCACGGTGCGGTCGGTGCTGAACGCGTCGACGACGACGATCTCGTCGCACCACGAAAGACTCGCGAGGCAGCGGCCGATGTTGTGCTCTTCGTTGAAGCAGACGACGATCGCCGCGATCTCCGGTCTTTGTGCCGCCATGAATGTTCCAGGATCAATGCGAGAAGTTACGCTCGTCTCCGGCTTCGAGCAAAAAGCCTTTGCCGATGAGGTATTGCAGGATTTTGCGCGCGTTGTCCTCGGGCAGGCATCCGGTCGTGCCGAGACGCAGCTCGGGGTTGAGCGGCTCTTCGTACGGATCGTCGATGCCGGTGAAGCCTTTGATCTCGCCGCGGCGCGCCTTGGCGTACATGCCTTTGATGTCGCGCTGCTCGCAGACCTCGATCGGCGTATCCACGTGCACCTCGACGAACTGCTCGCTGCCGACCATCCCGCGCACCTCGTCGCGCGTC
Organism: Binatia bacterium; assembly: GCA_036407055.1. Taxonomy (GTDB): domain Bacteria; phylum Desulfobacterota; class Binatia; order UBA9968; family UBA9968; genus JAJPJQ01. The sequence continues at coordinate 20,178 of DASWZY010000168.1, read as the reverse complement.
GCGCGGTACGGGCTCACGGCGGCGCAGATGACGACGCCGTTGTGGCGCACGATCTCCTGGGCGACGAAGCCGATGCGCAGGATATTCATGTCACGGTCTTCCTTGCTGAAGCCGAGGCCGCGTGAGAGATGCGTGCGCACCACATCGCCGTCGAGCACCGTCGCGACGCGGCCGTGCTCCAGCAGCAGGCTCGCGAGGATCTCCGCGATGGTCGATTTGCCCGCGCCGGAAAGGCCGGTGAACCAGATGCAGAAACCGCGCCGATGATACGGCGGCGAGACGCGCGACAGGATCGCTGCGCTCTCGGGACGCGTGAACCACTCGGGTAGCTGCTTGCCGTTGCCGAGATAATCGACGCGCACCTGGGTGCCGGAGATCGAGGCGACACGGACGCCCTTCGGCACTTTGTCGGCTTCTTCGTAGCGTTTCTCGTCCTCGAGATAGACCATCTCCTTGAACGGCACCATCTTGACGCCGATCTCGTTCTGATGATCTCTGAGCAGATTCTGCGAGTCGTAAGGGCCGTAGAAAGGCTTGCCCTGCGAATCGAGGCCCGGGCCGGCGTGATCGCGCCCGACGATGAAATGGTTCGCGCCATGATTGCGCCGGATGATCGCGTGCCACAGCGCTTCGCGCGGGCCGCCCATGCGCATCGCCAGCGGCAACAGGCTCAAGAGCGTCGTTTCGCGGTCGTAGTATTTTTCCACCAGCACGCGATAGGCGCGCACTCGCGTGTAGTGGTCGATGTCACCCGGCTTGGTCATCCCGACGACAGGATGGATGATGAGCGAGCCGCCGACTTCGCGCGCCGCGCGCTTGGTGAGCTCTTCGTGCGCGCGGTGGATCGGGTTGCGCGTCTGGAACGCGACGACGTTTTCGTGACCCATCGCCGCCAGCGCCTGGCGAACTTCAGCCGGCGTGCGACGGAGCTCGACGAAATCGAAATGTTTGGGGAGATTGATGATCTGGAGCGCTCCGGAAATGTACGTCTTGCCCCACTTGCTCATCTCCGCAACCGTCGGGTGGCGCGAATCGGTCGTGCGGTACACATGCGATGCTTCGTGCCCCAAGTCCCAGGTAAACCTCTCCTCCACCTTCATCACGCCCAGGAGATCGTTGTTGGCGTTTCTAAGCGCGACGTCGGCGCCGACGCGGATCGCGTCGCCCTCGGCAACCGGCAGCGTGATAGGCATCGGGAACAGCGTGCCGTCTTTGAGGCGCATCTTCTCGACCACGTCGAGATAATCCTCCCGCCCCATGAAGCGGTCGAGGGGCGAGAACGCGCCGACCGCGAGAAGCTCGAGATCGCAGAGCGAGCGCGGTGAAAGCTGGATCGACGGCAGGGTGTAAGCATACCGCGTAAGCTCCGCGCGCTGTTCTTCGGGAACGAGTAGATTAATGAGCTTGCCGCCATAAGGCGTTATCAGCTGGACGCGCGCCGGTACGGCGCCGAGATTTTCATTCATTGTAGAGACCAAATCCTTCTTGGAATATTTTCATTGCTATATCATTCCGAGACGCGGATTTCCATCGAATGTCGGCGAATCCGAAGAGTAAAATATCGCCGTCAGGCAGGGTCAGCGATAGCCGTAGCGCTCGTCCAGGCGCGCGAGCTCACCTTTGATATATTCGAGGTCGGCGTCGGTGAAGTATTCGCCATAGCCGCCGACCTGTCCGCGCCGCACCTTAAACGATTCCGGGTCGGCGCGGTCGCCGGGCTTAAGGATGCGGGTGTCGAATTTTCCCGCCGCTTCCATCGCCTTCATGTTGTCAAAGCTGGAAAACTCCAGCGCGCCGCGGAACGCAGCCTCGTCGACGCCGGCCGCAGAAAGAAACGCGACGAGCTCGCGAAAGGTCGCGGCCGCATCGCGCTTGCAATCCTCGTAGCGCACGAGCTTGCAATTGGTACGCCCTCCCCATTCCTTCATCCATAAGTTCATGACCTCCACGATCAGCCGCACGCCGAAGCGCGGATGGCGCAGCATATCCGAGAGCGTTCCCTTGTAGCGATGCATCCGCTTGGACTGCTGGAAAAAAAGTGAAACGAGAAGATCGCGCGGATCGCGCGCGATCAGGACGATTTTTTTCTCCAGCACCGCGCGCGGCGGAACGAGATGCTTGCCGCGCCAGCGGTCCTTCGGCCGCGCCGTCGCGCGGTGCTCCCAGAAATCGTGCGTGAAAATCAGCTTGGGCAGCCGCCCGGCGAAAATCTCCTTCTCGTCTAAGGTGAATTTCACACCGTAAGTAGCCGAATAATAACGATAAAGGAACACACGTAGCCACGTCCGCCCGCTCTTCGGCACAGATACGAAGATCGCGTCTGCCTCGGCGTAATAGCGCCGACGCGAGCTGAGGTTTCTACGGAAGACTCTTATCGGCGGCGAAACTTCCGCGTCATGCTCTCTCATGAAAGGCTGCTTCACGAATTCAGACGCGGTCGGAAAACGAAGTGCATTTGCCTCAGGTGAGTCACACGTCGACGCGCTTTCTGCGGCCGAGCGCCGAGGCGACGGTCTTTTTCACCAGCTTGGGCAGCCTGCCCGTCCAGAGGCCCGTGGCGACCTTTCGACTCGCCTCGATCTGCTCGCGCGGGATGACCATATGCTCGACGGCCTTTCTTTTCTTCTCGTCGAGGTCGATGTCGAGGAACTCGGCCAGACGCGCCGCCTCCTTCATCGGCTGGCGCACGATATCGTCGAACGTGACGAGAATCGCCGGGAACTGCGGATAGCGATCGAGAAAGTCGACCATCTCCTTCTGGTAAAAGTTCGCGAGCTTGAGCCCCGTAATAAGATCTACGCTCCTCGCCCGGTTTTTGGTGTGCTCGACCGACGAATACGCGATCTCCAAAGGATTGCGGAACACCATGACGAAATGCGGATTCTCGACGTATGGAAGAAACAAGTCGATCGTCAGGACCTGCCGTGGATGCTTCCAGCCCCAGAGGCTCTGGCCCTTCGCCTTCTCGGCGATGAGGCGCGCGATACGCGCGTCGACCGCCGGTTTCTCCTCCAGCACCCGCTCGCGCGTCGGCGGGTCCCAGTACGTCTTGCCGCCGTCGATCGCGTTGAACATCTCCTTGTGAAAGCGCTCGAAGTCGCGATCCTCGAAGGCGCCGCGGGGATTGGACTTCGTCGGGTAGCCGACGTTACCCATGTCAACGCCCAAGCTGGACAGCATGCCGCCGGTAACCGAAGTCCCGGAGCGCGCGGTGCCTATGACAATCACGGTTTTTTGCTTTTGCTTGTCGGTCACGTCCCCTCCTGCCTGCGCGCGCGCCGTCATTGATCCCAGCCGAAATCGCGGCCGATCAGTTGCTTCAGCCGCTCGTTGTACGGCGCGAAATATTCGATGAGCCGGCGGCGCGTCGCCGGCTCCATTTTCGTGTAGATGCCTTTTTTATACGTCTTGCGGTCCTCGATGTCGAAATAACGGATGCCGAGGAAATTTTGTATCTGCTCCAGCGTGCCGCCAATGTCGCTGAAAAAGTCCTCGCTCCTGACGATCAACACTTGCCGCCTGGGAAAAAAATCGAGCCAAAGCTTCAGTTGATCGGCATAGATGCCGCGCGCGACGTATGATAGCTGCCGATGGATGCGGCTGCGGTAATTCCCGTCGCGAATGATCTTCTCAGTTTCCTCGCGGAGCCGGTCGGCTTCCGTCTCAGTCGCTTCCTCGAACGACATCTTCTCGCGGCCGCGGCGCACAGAGCGCTGGTAATGGGAATAGGCGCGGTCGATCGGATTTCTGAGCAGCGCGATCACCTTCACGTTGGGCATCAGCGCGAAAACCCGCTTCGGCACGTGCGGATGAAACAAATAGTACGCAGTCGCTTCCCCCGTAACGAACGGCTTGCCGTCCGCGCCCTGAAGCCATTTCGCGCCGATGGTCGGGAAATGAGCCCGGTACCATAGAGAGCCTTTATCATAATTCACGTCGAAATAATGGACTTCTTTCGTCTGCGCACGCCCGATCGACGGGTGCTGGCAGAGGTAATGATACATGGAGCTCGTGCCGCAGCGAGCCGCGCCGACGATCAGAAAATCGGGCAGCAGGCGGATCGGGCTGGTGGCGATGCGGCCGAATTTTTTGTGTGCCACGCGACGCGAGTTCTATAGACACGATAAGCGCGTCTGCGGACGCGCGGACAAATTTTCGGCGTGCGCCCCCGGCGCAGCCGCTTTCGGCTCATACCCGAAGCGGCGATCGAGACTATTCATCGCCTCTTCGACATAGCGGATGTCCTCCGCCGCGAGGTATTCCGTAAAGCCGCCGACACGGCCGCGGCGCACTTTGAACGACTCGGGATCCTGCTCGTCGGCCGGCCCTATTTTCTTGTTCTGGATGCCGCCGCTCGCCTCCAGCGCCTTCATGTTTTCGAAGCTCGAGAATTGTATCGCATGCGCGAACGCGCTCTCGTCGATCTCCCCGCAGCCGATGAATTTCAAAATCTCGCGAAACGATTCCTCGGGCCGGCGCCTGCAGTCCTCATAGCGCACCAGCTTGAAGTTCGCACTCCCGCCCCATTCGACGAGCCACCCGTTCATGACGGCAACGATGCGGTGGATGCCGACACCGCGGTGGCGGATCATCCCGGGGAGATCGCCGCCGTAGCGATACACGCGCTTGCTGAGCTGGAAGAAGAGCGAAACCATCACGTCGCGCGGGTCGCGTGCGAGCATCAGCACGCGCTTCGCGCGTGCGGCGCGGCGTGGAATCAGCGGCTTCCCCATGACGCGGTCGCGTATTTTGCGCCCGTTGAGATAAGCCCAGGCATCGTGCGTGAAAACGAAGCGCGGCGCGCACGCGCAGCGCGCGAAGAATTCCTTGGCGTCGAGCGTGAATTCGCATCGATACAACGCGGAGAAGTAGGCGTGCAAAAATACCCGCACCCACGTCCGGCCGCTCTTCGGAATCGAAACAATGAAGACGTCGGCGCGCGAGTAGCGGCGCGCGCGCTTGCTGAAGTTGTGCCTGAAGAAATCCACTTGCTCCGATAAAATCTATATCTTGGCCGCACGCGGAACGTCAATTCGCTCGCCGGGGCCTAGATAGCCGAAATAGACCAGCCCGTCGTGGGCGATCGCTTCCACGGTTCTTGCTTCCGAGTCGCTCAGCTCTTCTCTCCACTTGTGATTGCGGTTCTCGAACTTCGGCAACGCTTTCACAAGCTCGTCGCTCACCGGCAGGCCCGCCCAGCGCCAGATGCGCGCGAGGATTTGTTCGCTGCGCTCCGGCAGGTCTTCGTAAAAGACTTCCATAAAATCGTCGCCGTACTTCTTCCCCTCGCGCGAAGCGTACAGCGCGGCCTCGTTCCACATGTAAGCGAGCTGCTCCAGCACCGGCCGGTCGAGATAGCCGCGCCACCCGTTCGGCCGCAGGTACGCGCCGAAGGGATTCTCCCGGCGCTCCTGCTTGCGCTTGGCGCTGCGGTAGTTGCTGCAGACCGCGGCGCGGCCGTCGCGCACGATATGAATCAGTTTCGCCTCGGGAAAAATCCGCTTCATGAAGTGGATGCGCAGGCTATTTTCCGGATGGCGGTTGAGCACGATGGGACGCCCGGAGTGCCGTTGATAGTAGCAGAAGTTTCCGCGCAAACGCCTGCGGTCCTCGGGCCGTACGTCATCCGCTGTCTTCAGCGTATCGTTGTCGCGCTTGTGAAAGTCCTTGTCCCACAAGAGCCGCGCCTCGCTGCGATTGCCGATCGCCGGGTGCATGGCGATCGCGCGGCCGAGCACCTGCGTCCCCGAGTTCGGCGAACCGACGAGCAGAATCGGCGGATTGAGCTTACCGAAAAGACCCAGCGCGCCGAGCGCACCGCGCGCCTGGTAGACGCGATAGCGGAACGCGGTTCTCAGCGCCATCGGTCCTCGCCGCAAGCAATCGGGCGCCGCGCGGACGCCGCGAGCACCTTGCGCGTAAGCGCCTTACGCGCCGCTTTATCCATGCCGAACCGGTCGCAGTAATCTTTCATAAAATAGATTCTGTCGCGCTGCGTCCAGCGGCGGATCCGGCAGAGCTGAGCAAGATTCTTGATCCGCCGCGACGGCCACAGCCGGCGCATGCGCGAGAGGCCGTCGAGGTCGACCAGCAGCAGCTCCCATGACGGCTTTTCCCAGCCGCGCACCAGGATATTCCCGCCTTTCAGATCGCGATGGTAAATGCGCACCGCGTGCAGCCGATAGAAGAGCTCAGCGGCCCCAGCGAGCAGCCGGTGTCTCAAGCCGCGCGCTTCTTTGCCGGAAAAGTTCGTTTGAATCTCTTGCAACACCGCGCGCAGCGCGCGGCTGCCGGTAATTTCTTCGCTGACGTAGTAGCCGCCGCCGCGCCACCCCAGGCTATAGAACGCGGCGAGCGGCGCGGCGGTCTTGACTCCCGCCGACTGAAGCAGCGCGGCGGCGCGCAGCGATTTGAGCGCGCGCGATGAGGCGAGCCGCGTCGCCGGATGATAATGCTTTATTACGACCCCGCGGCCGCCGGCTTCGCGGCGAACGACGGTGGATTTCGCGACGCTCTTTAACACCTCGCTGCCGTTGCCGCGGAGAAACGCCTCGGGCTCGCGCAGAAAATCGGCGAGGAAATCCCGTGGCAGATCGTCGCGCATCCACCCGGACAAACCTCTATCCGTCCTCACAAAGCGGAAGCCTTTCATGACTCCGCGTCCGGCCGCTCCCGTGCGACTTGATTCATGACGCGCTCGAGCGCGGAAAAATAGTTCTCCCACGAATACCGCTCGGCCGTTCGCCGCGCCGAGCGCGACAGCTCGGGCCAGCGGTCCGGGTCCAGCAGCGACAAAATCTTCGATTTCAGCTCCTCCGAATTTTCGACGTCGCCCAAGAGCCCCTGCCTGAGATCCTCGCTCGCCTGATCGAGCGCACCCACCCCATCGCTTGCCACGACTGGTACACCGGAGGCCAGGGCTTCGAGCGCGACGTTGCCGAATGCCTCCTGAATGCTCGGCAGGACCAGCAGGTCCGCGGCGGCGTAATAGTTTTCGACCAGCGGCTGCGGACCGGCGAAGATGATCTCTTTGCGCGTCCAGCGATTGCGGTAATAGGAGAGCTTCGAATCGTTGCCGACGACGAGCAGGTAAATGTTTTCGAAGCCGCCACTATCCCAAAGTCGAAGTAGACGGTCAAGCCCTTTGCGGCGAAAGCCGGTGCCGACGAAAAGGACCACCCGCGCCTTCGACGAAATGTTAAGCGAATCGCGGAGCTTTCGCCCCTCATTGTCGCGCCGCTTCGGGTCAAAACGATCGAGATCGACCCCGTTATGAAGCACGACGACTTTGCCGTTCGCGATATGATAAGCATCCGCAATCTCGCGGCCGATCCGGTCGCACACGGCAATGATCTTCTTCGACCCGCCGTCGCCCATCTGCCGGCGCTCGACGGCGAGCAGGAGTCGATGATACGGCGCGAGCCCGTACCAGAGCTTCCGCGGGAGATTTTCAGCGCGCCGCATCTTTTCGAGAAAAGTCCGGTGCGGGCCGCCGCCGCTGCGAAAAATATCCTGCGCAACCATACGGTCGAAGCTGACGACGACGTCGCAGCCGTACCGCCCGATGAACCCCGGCGCGAAATAAGCGAATGTCAAAAGCCGCGCCGTGCGCGGCCAGCGCATCGACGGAACGCGGTGCCCGAAAGTCCCCGCGGGCGGATCGATGACGAACTCGCCGCAAAAAAGATGCACCTCGTGGCCGCGGTCGCGCAGCCCCTCGGCCGTGCGATAGAGAATTCGCTCCGTTCCGCCCCGGAGCTCGAGGCGCTTATGGGCGAGTCCGATTTTCATCCGCCGGAATTTTTATCAGTGCCAAAGTTTTATTCGCGTAATCGACCGTGCCGCGAACCAGCCGGGCCACCTCGTCGGCCTCGTCGGCGCGCGCGACGATGAGCGACCCGGGCGTCGCCTCTTTGTCGCATTTGCCCTCGCAGCTCTTGAGCAGCGGCGCTGCGTAAAAGCCAAGGCTCTTCGAGACACTCGGCTCCTTGCCTAATCCGTGTTCGGTGCGATCGGTGAGCCACACGCGGTCTTCCGGTCGGAGCTTATCGGCGACGACCAGCGCGTCGCGCGTCGGCGGCGAAGGCGGTCTGTTCTTGCGCCCGAAAATCATGAGGCCGAGCGCGACGGCGACGGCCAAAACGACGAAGACACGCAATGCCTTCGCATAGCGCTGAACGGCGAAAGCCACCGCGGCGCCGCCGGCGACCGACAGCGCCGGGTATAGCTGAAACAGGTAGCGCATGCGCTTTTCCGCCGTGATCATGACGACTACGCCCAGAACCACCGCGTAAACGAGCCAGAGCCGCGCGCCAGGCGAGCGCTTCCAGCCGCGGCCGAGAATATAAAATCCGGCGGCCGCAAATGGCAGCCAGGGCCAGTAGCTCTGGAGAATTTTTACAAGGTAATAGTACGGCGGGTTGCCCGTCTGCGTCGGGCCGAAGAGCGTGCGCCCGAGCTCCTTCAGGAAATATCCCTGCGCGAACCCGCTCTCGCCCTGAAGCCGCGTCAAGAGCCACGGCGCGACGATCGCGGCGAGCACGATCGCCGAGGCGACGCTCCAGAACGAAAACAGACGGCGCCAGAAAACATTTTCCGTTTTCCACATGATCAATGCGACGGCGCCGGGATAAAGCGCCTGCGGGCCCTTTGCGAGCCAGCCGAGCGCGGCGGCGACCCCTATGCCGACGATCGCCGCGGCATTTTTGCGCGACAGATAGGCCATGAGCAGGCCGAGAAGAATGCAGAACGTGAGCACCGTCTCCAGGTGGACGCCGCGCGTCCAGTGCAGCACCTCATGCGTCGTGAGATAAACCAGCGTGGCAGAGAACGCGAGCACCCAGCCGGGAAACATGATGCGGCACATGACATAGATCATCAGCGCGGTGAGTGCGCCGAAAAGCCCCGAGCCGAACGAGGCGGTGAACGCGTTCATCGGCAAAACCTTAAAGAACGCCCCGGTGATCCAGAAATTCAGCGGCGGCTTGAAGTAGTACGGTTCGCCGTTGTAGGTCACGTGTACCCATTTGCCGGTCATCACGATGGTTTTCGGCACGAGCGAGTAGAGCGCCTCGTCGCCTTCGAGTATCTTGCTCGGCGACAGCCCGCCGAGGCAGAACGCGAGCGACAAAACGACGAGTAGGGTCACGTGAACGGCGGGATGTGACAGGACGGGAAAATCCTCGCGCTCCCGCGCGCCGGCCTCGAGGTTCTGCCAGAAGCGGTCTATAGATTCTTTGCGAACGGGCCATTCCATCGCATGAGCTCCCGAAAACTGACTTTCGCCTCGATACGCTCGCATTCCTTGCGCCGCCTGCGGGTCCTTCGCTCCAGCCAGCGAATCAGCCGCCGCTCGTTTTTTCCCCAGCGCGCTCTGCCGAGGTAAACGCGGGCGAAGCGCATCCGGTCCTGCAGCGACACGCCGGGGAGCACGATGCGGTTCAGCTGCACGAGATTCCGGCGCCAGAGCCAATGCGGCATACCGCGCGGATAGCGGCGCGTGCGGTCGTGGTCCATGAAATAAAATATCGCCTCGCCATCGGCGTCGAAGCCAACGAAGACGTTCGACGGGACGAGGTCGCCGTGAACGAAGCCGCTCGCGTGCATGCGGCGGATCTCGGCGGCCAGCCACGAAAGCCAACGCCGTTTGAGGGCGATTTCCGCCGTTCCGAGCGGCGGCACGAAGCGCTCGCGCAAAATCTGTATCAGCGGCCGGCCGTCGATCTCGCGCATGAGGAGAAAAGCGCCGCGCAAAAAACCGCCCGCGCGCTCCTCGCCCGCCGCGACCACCGGCGGCGCGTGAAAGCCGAGGCGCGACAGCGCGTCGGTCTGTTTCAGCGCGCGCATCGCCTTCGAACGGCGCATGACGTCCTTGATGCGCGCCGCGCCTTTCGGCGGCGAATAGATCTTTAGATAGTAGCCGCCGGCGAGCCGCAGCGTGCGCGGATGCTTATCCGGCGCGGTCTCGGCGATCCGCGCGCAAATCTCGGTCCAGAGCTGGCCGCTCCACGCCGCCGGCTGCACGCGCAGCCTCCAGCGGCCGTCGTGCCGGATCTCGAAATTATCCGGCTGCGTCACGCATGACTCCCTTGCGCGCCACCGCCGTCTCGATTTTCGCCAGGACGCCGCCGCTCTTGATCGACTCCATGCACATGCGGTCGATGGGGCACGTTCTCACATAGCACGGCGCGCACGGCGCGATGCCCCGGACGACGAGATCATCGAATCCGTGCGGGCCGGTGCGCTCGGGATCGGTCGGCCCCCAGAGCGACACTACCGGCGTGCCCACGGCGGCGGAAAGATGCATCAATCCAGAATCGGGACCGACGGAAAACTCCGCCCGCGCGAGCAGCCCGATCGCCTCGCGCAGAGATGTTTGCCCCGTCAGATCGACAAGCGGCGCAGCCGACCCCCGTTTCATATCGGCCGCGAACGGACGGTCTTCCGCGCCGCCGAGCAAAACGACCACGAGGCCGTAACGGCGGTTCACTTCCATTGCGCTTCGGGCCGCCTCTTGGGGAAACCAGCGCTTGCTTTCCCAGCGACCCCCGACGCAGTACGCGGCGAACCGGCCGCCGATCCGGCGTGCGAGCTTTTCGACGGCTTTCTCTTCCTCCGGCGAAAGCTGAATGTTCCATTCAATGACTTTCGTTTGCAGGAGGAGAAAGTCGGCGAATCTGAGATAGTGATTGAGCTTCGATTCGCCTTCCGCCGCGGGCGCAATGTGGTGGTTGTTGAACAGCCAGTTGAGTTCTTTGGCGTCGCGCGGCGCAAAGCCGATGCGATGCGGCGCGCGCGACCACCAGCTGATGAAGCCGCTCTTGAGATGCCGCTGCAGGTCGAGAACGAGATCGAAGCCGCCCGAGCGGATGCGGCGGAGAAACGGCCGCAGGCTGGTGCGCCAGTTCGGGCGATCGAAGAGAATGACCTCATCGATCGCGGGATGGCGCTCGACAAGCGGCATCGCGGGCGGCTCGACCGACCAGGCGATCCACGCGGCGGGGAAACTTCGCCGGACAAGATTCGCGAGTGGCAGCGCGCGCGTGACGTCACCGATCGATCCGTGCAGGACGATGAGAATTTTTTGCGGCGAGAAGTTCATCCGCCCTCGCGATAGGCGCGCAGGAACAGCTCCCAGTCGGCGGCGGAAATATGCCGCCGCTTCGGATCGAGCTTGTTGAGCGAGCGCTTCAGGCGGTCGAGATTATTTTGTGCCCGCGGCAGAGGGATATCTCCGGGACACGCGCGCGATTTATCGAAGTCGATGATATAGCCCCGTGCAGCACCGCCTTCCGAGCGGACCAAAATATTCTTCAGGTTAAGATCGCGGTGAATGATACCACAGCGATGCATCGCGCGCACGGCGCGCGCAGCCGCCTCCAGGTGCGCGAGCTTGGCCGCAGGCGCGTCCGACTGCGCCGCTTCCCAGAGATCGCGGGCTCCTTCAAGCCGGCGTGTAACGAGCCAGCCGCGGTAAATTAACCCGGCAACCGGCTCGATGAGCGCCGCGAGGACCTCCACCGTCGGAACCCCACGCGCGCGCGCGGCCTCGGTCAGCGCGAGCTCGCGAAACGGGCGTGGCGGCCACGTTAAAAAAAAATCGCCGGTCAACCTCCGCAAGGCGCCTCCGTGGCGGTAGCGGCGCACCAGCGCGTCGCCGCCGTCGAGACGCAGCACGACGAGCGCGCCGCGGCCGAAAGCGCCGGTATGTTCGCCTGCCGTATCGAACGATGCCATGAGGTCGATTTGCGTCGCCATATCCGCGCGTAGGAGGTCCATACGGCTGCCGGAGCGAATCTTATCGAATCCTTCCGGAACGTCGCCCCACACCAAACTCCCCACCATGGTGAAGTTATCCGCGGCCGTTCGCGTGGCGCGCTTCCCATAGCTTAGCGCCGCTCAAAAGCACGCTGTACCCAGCCAGCGCGGCCAGTGCGATGCCGGCGAGCCCATGGCCGAAAATGCCGCCGCGAAGCAGCATCCGCAGCTTAACCCCCGCGGCGGCAAAAATGGTCGCGAGCGCGCTGGGCGGCGCCGAGGTCTGTATTAAGCGGGCCGCCCAGTAATCCGACAAGGCCTGCGCGCGCTCGACAGCAAGCGCCAACTCGGCCGTGCCGTGATCTTCGATCCAGCCTTCGCCGACCTCGCCGGCGGGCGGCCGTTTCAGCCACCAGCCGAGCGGGTTTTCCTTGCCGCGCGCAAGCCGCGGCGACGGGCTCGGGCCCGAGAGGCCGCCTTCGACCCATTCGTTAAGGATCAGCGAGCGGATGCGCAGCGTGTAAACTCCGCCCGGCTCCGGCGTTCCGCGGAATTCGCGCAGCGCGCGCACGACCCCAGCGTCGAGGCGCTCTCCGCCCCATAGATATAAAACCCAGTCGGTGCCGATTTCTTCGCAATGTTTTTCCGCTTCGCTCCACGAAGCGAGCCGCCGGACGGCCAAAGCCGGCAGCTCGCGCGACCCGACACTCGGCGCATCCGTACCCAGGTGAAGCAGAAGAATGCGATCCGCCCACGCGGCGCTTTCGAGGGACGACGCGACGTCTTTGATGCCGTCGAAGCTGAATACCGCGACGCCGAATGTGCCCATGCTAGACCACGATCGAGAGCGGCCGATGCAAATCGCGTCCGCTATCGCCCTCGACCAAGCGCTCGACACCCATGAGGACATCCTCTGGACGGATCAATCGCATGCAGTCTTCGGTGCCGAGCGGGCAGCGGAGCCCGCCGTGCGTTCCGCAAGGGCGGCACGGCAAATCCTTTTCCACGACGACCGCGCGCGCAGAATACGGATAGAATCCCAGCGCCGGCGTCGTCGCGCAGAATATCGCGACCACTGGCACGCCGCGGGCGACCGCGATATGCATCGGCCCGCTGTCGTTGGTGATGAAAACTTTACAGCGGTCCACCGCCGCGGCAAGCTCGGCCAAGCCCAACCGGCCTGCGACGCTCACGGCGCCGCAGGCGGCAAGACGCACAACCTGCTCGGCGATTTGCCGGTCGTCGGGTCCGCCGAAGACGACGATCCGCGCGCCGTGTTTTTTCGCGAGCTCCGCGGAAACCGCCCCATAACCTTCCGCCGTCCAACGTTTGGTCGGCCAGACGGAGCCGGGATTGACGCCGATTACCGTGGCGTCGCGAGCGATGCCCAACTCATCGAAAACGCGAGCGGCCGCCTCGCGCGCAGCCGCAGCGGCCTCGACGCGCGGCGCTGCGTCGCCCGCTTCGGGCTCTATGCCGAGCGCGTGCAACAGCGACAGATTACGCTCGACGTCGTGCGCGAGCCCATCCCGGTCGACGCGACGGTGATATAAATACCAGCCGGCGCTCTGACGGAAGCCGATGCGCAGCGGAATGCCGGCCAGGGCAAGCATCAGCGCCGTGCGCAGCGACTTGTGCGGCGAGATCGCCATCGTGAAATGGCGCGCGCGCAGCATCCACGCCACTTCGAAAATACCCGAGCGGTAGCCGCCGTCGCGCTTCTTTTTCAGAACGATGATCTCGTCGATCCCGGGATCGTTCGCGAGCAGCTCCTTCGCGCTGGGAGTGCAGAGAACGGCGAGCCGCGCGCCGGGAAAGCGGCGGCGCAGCGCCACCAGGAGCGGCGTCGTAAGAACGACGTCGCCGACGAAGCTCGTCTGCGCGACGAGAATATTTTCGGCGGCGGCCATCGAGTGGCCTTCGGCATCGCGAGTAACTGTCGGACTCCGCATCAGCAGGCGGCGGGCGAGCGCGGCGCTCGGCGGGTTTCCAGGCGGTCTAGCCGAGCTTGATCGCTTCGTCGATCAGCATGATCGGGATGTCGTCCCTGATGGGATACATCAGCCGGCACGCGTCGCACACAAGACCGTCGCCGGCGGGAGTCAAATGAATGTCGCCCTTGCATTTGGGGCACACCAGGATTTCCAGGAGCTCTTGGCTGATCGGCATCCGTGCTTTTCTCCAAACGGCATCATACCAGGAAAGCCCTTTTAGAGCCAGCCGATTTGCAATAGCATTCGTCTGCTTCGCTTGCGTCGTTCGTATCGATTTCAGCCATACGGCGGCCGCGCTAAAGCATGAGAAAAATCTTGAAGAATAATTGACTTTCACCTACTATGACAGCTTGAAATTCTTCTCGCCCGTTCGACAACAATGCAGCACTACGCCATCAATACTCAACAAGTAACGTGGGAAATCACCGACGGCGAGGCCGTCATCATCCACTTCGAGACTTCGGCCTATTACGGGCTGAACGCGAGCGGCACGTACGCCTGGCTTCAACTCGCCGAGGGGCCTGCCGAAGTCCGGGATCTCGCCGAAAGAATCGCCATGCGCTATGGGCAGCTTCCGAACAGCGTCGCGGCCGACCTTGACGGATTTCTACAAAACGCCATAAGCGAGGGGCTGATTATCCCCGCCCCCGGTAACGGAGCGGCGGGACCTCGCATGGCCGAGACCACCTCCGCGGCCGGCGCATATGAAGCGCCGCGCCTGACAAAATTCGGCGAGCTGGAAAAACTCATCCTGAGCGGAGAGTAAAGGCGGTCGCAGGCGATGGACCGGTCTAAAGCTCTACTTGTCGCGAAAAATCTTCAGGTACAGCATTCCGCCGTGGATCGTACGCTCTATTTCCACGGCAAGAGCATGCTGCCGTTCTTGCGTGAAGGCGACGAAATGGTCGTGGAGCCGGTCGCATGGGCGGATATCCGCATCGGCGACGTCATCACGTATCGCTTCGACGATAAATACCCGACGCGTCGTGTCGTAAGAAAGGCAAGCGGATGGCTGGAGTTGTGGTGCGATAATTGGCGGGACCGCCGCTTCCGCGCGGAACGATCCGCCGTCATCGGGCGCGTCGTCGCACGCGGCCGCGACGGGCGGTGGGTTGGATGCGACGAGTCGCCCTGGAGGCGGGCCGCGTGCCGGGCGGTGCTGCGGTTCTACGTTGGCGCGGCGTTTGGGAGAGCGTTGCGGATGTGTGCCCACGCCCGTGAAAAGCTGCGGCGGCTTACGCCGCGCGCAAGCGCGATGTGATGCGCCGGTTACGCTTGAACGTCGGCAGCCTGCTCTTGCAGGTCTCCTTCGACCGCAGTTTGTATCCTGAAACAATCGCGGAAATCTTCTGCAACGTCGCAAAGCCGGCGCCGGCAAACGAAGCGGCGCCTCAGGCAGAAATCGTTTTCGTCGAAAAGTCCGAATCCACTCCGCCGCCTATGGCGGTGCCGCAGGACGGCATCGTGATTCTCGAGACGCTCACCGGAAAAGAAATTCATACCGAGGCGCTGATCGCCGAGGCGCTTCTCCGCGAAGGGGCGCCGCGCTTCATCGTAACGGTGCGGCGGCCTCTTCTTTCGGAATACGACTTGAAGGTGCATGTCACGGTAGTGGTATTCAAGCTTCTATTTTTCCTGGACCGCCTCGCGCTGCATGCCGCCGGAGTGCGCTTCCAAGGCCGCGTGCATCTATTTCGAGGCGGCAAGGGCGCGGGAAAAACGACGGCTTCGGTCCGACTGGCACGCTCCGGCGGCACCGTCCTCGGAGAAGACCGTCTCATTTTGCGCAGGTCAAAAGGCGGCTTTCTCGTGAGCGGTTCGGGCGAAACGTTTCGCGTTACAGAGCAAACCGAGCGCCATTTCTTCCCCGTTCCGCTCGCCGCGGAGCCGCGAGAGGTAGGCGGCGTGCTGAAAAAGGAAGTGCGTCTAAGCTCGCATTTCTCGGCCGCTCCGCACACGGACTTTCCCGTCTGGCGGATTTTTTTCAACCATGTGGGCGAGCGCTTCGCGATCACACCGCTGTCCAAACATCAGGCGCTGCTCGAGCTCATCCGCGAGACCAAAGCTTCGCATCGCTTTGCCGGCGCCGAGGATTACTGCACCTATCTCGGTTTTCTGCGTGAGTTTGTGGAGGCCGTTCCGGCTTATCGCCTGCAGCTCAGCAAGGATCTCGGCGACTTGGAGCGCCTCGACGGTTTTCTCTCCACAGGCGCCTGACATGACGATCCTTTTCCTTATCGGCGGCGCGTTCCGCACATTGGGCGGCGCCCTCGTCACGACGGTCGTCTTCGCACGCAAGCTCCAACGCGATTTTGGCCATCGCGCGATTCTTTTATCGCGCCACCCGGTTTTCGTGCGCGAATCCATCGGCGGCGTCGAAGTCACCGCCTACCGCGACATCG
Organism: Binatia bacterium; assembly: GCA_036407055.1. Classification (GTDB taxonomy): domain Bacteria; phylum Desulfobacterota; class Binatia; order UBA9968; family UBA9968; genus JAJPJQ01. The sequence continues at coordinate 4,025 of DASWZY010000168.1, read as the reverse complement.
ACGAGCTGAAAGCGCAAGTGAAAGAGCACCGCCCGGACATCATCGTCGGGGCGCTCGACGGCGCGACCGACGGCCTGCGCGTCGCCTCGCGATACGGCATTCCTTGCGCCCTCTACCTACACGGCTATGAGTTCTGCCCGCCGACGGCGGCGGAGCGCGAGGCCTGGGGCATCCGCGCCGCCAATGACGCGTCGTTCCCTACGGCGGCCGAAGCCGACTTCGTCCTGCGGTCCGCCGATGAGCGTTTCGCTTGCTCGAAGTATCTTCAGGATTTCTACGAGCGCAGGCACCGCCTGCGCTGCGAGCTCATCTACGGTGATTTCGACGTAAATGAGATCGTGCTCGACGGGCCGCGGCAACCGGAGTACATAGCCGGCGTCTGCGGCTACCGCCACAAGGGATTGGAAATTTTTCTCGACCTCGCCGAGCGGTTTCCCGATCAGCGATTTCTGCTGGCGGGAAGCCTGGGGTCCGACATCGATTTATCCTACCGCGGAAAGATCGAGCGCCTGTCAAATCTCTATTTGCCGGGGCGGCAAACGATCAAGGATCTCCTGGTGCAAGCGAAGCTCGTTCTCGTGCCGTCGCTGCTGCCGGAGCCGTTCGGACGGATCGCCGTCGAGGCGATGGCGAACGACGTGCCCATATTGGCAAGCGATACCGGCGGGATTAGTGAAATTCTCGGCGACGCGCCGATGCGCGTCGGAGATTTTCGCGACACCGACGTATGGGTCGATCGTGTGGGGGAATTGATCGATTCCGACGATCTGCGTGCGATTTACGGCAGAGAAGGGAAAAACCGCGCGCGCGGTTTTATCGAAGCGAATTCCACCGCAGCACTGGAAACTCGTCTGCGCAGGCTCGCCGCGGAGCGGCGTCCGGACTTCACGGAACGCGTGTTCATCTCATTTTACGGCGATGCCGATCGCGCGGAGTCCGACTCGCTCGTCAACACACGTTGGAGCCGCGAGCTCGCGGCGCGAGAGGTCGTCGCGACGTTCCGACCGGCTTCGCTCGACGTGCCGGACATCACCGTTCACCACGACTACACGCGGCATTTCACAGCGTATCAGCCGCCCGATGGCGGGGCGCTGGTGGCAGTCAGGACTTCCGATTTCGGCCCTTATCCGCCGGCCTGGGCTGAGAAGATTAATTCGGAGTTCGATCAGCTTTGGGTGCACACGAATTGGATACGCGAACAGGCGATCGGCAGCGGCATCGATGCCCGGCGAGTGCGGATCGTGCCGCATGGAGTCGAGGCGGGCGTTTTTTCACCGGACGGGCCGCATTATTCACTGCCGACGAAAAAATCGTTTCGCTTCCTTTTCGTCGGAACGGCGGTGGTGCGCAAGGGATTCGACATCCTGCTCGCGGCATACCGCCGGGCGTTTACCAGGGACGACGACGTCGCTCTCGTAATAAAAGATCATTCGGCGAACGCCTTTCACTCGCCGGCGTATCGTGATGCCATCGCCGCCGCGATGCGCGATCCGGGAGCGCCGGAAGTCGTCTACATCGATGAATTCCTGCCGCCCGAAGAGCTGGCAGCGCTCTACCGCGCCTGCGACGCGGGCGTTTTCCCCTACCGCGCGGAAGGCTTTTGTCTGCCGATTCTCGAGGCGATGGCCTGCGGCGTACCGTCCATTGTGCCGAATCGCGGCGCGTGCCTCGATTTCTGCTCCGAAGAAACTTCGATGCTGGTACGAGCGCTCCAGATTCGTTTTCCCGTCAACCGACGCTTCGCCATGAAGATCGGCGTCGAGGAAGAGATCGCCGCCGTCGATTTTTGCGAGATCCGGGTCGAGGATTTGACGCGTGCTCTGAGAGAGGTGTCGGCCGGCGGCAAGAAACAGCTGGCGGCCAAAGCGGCCGCCGGCGTTCGGACGGCGCACGGGTGTTTTACGTGGGAGCGTTCGGCGGAAGTGGCGCTGCAATGCCTTCGCGAGCTGCAAGGCAAAGTGCCGCTGCGCTTTGAACAACAACGCCGTGAGGCGGAGGCCGCTTACCAGCGTTTTGAGACCGCACGGCGGCTGCTCGCGGACGAGACGATGCGCCGGTCGGCGTCGCGCCGGCGCGCGCATAATTCCACGCCGCAGCCATGAACCGAAGTGCCGACGAAAAGAGTTGCTGGCCAACGCCTCAGCAGAAACTGCTGCTGCGCGCGGCGCTCGCCCGCGGAGACGAAGCGCATACCGCGTGGACGGAATGGAAGCCGGCGGTCCATGGAGACGACCTCGACCTCGCCTCGAAGCGGATGCTTCCGCTGCTCTACCGGAACCTCCGTTCTCAAAACGTCGCCGATCCTGCGATCGACAGTCTCAAAGATGTTTACCGTACGCATTGGTTAACGAACCAGATTCTCTTAAGGCATGTAGCGGACATTTTACGCATCTTTCATGCGGCGGGAATGCAGACGCTCATTCTCAAGGGCGCGCCGCTGACGCTCCTCTATTATCGCGACTACGGCGTGCGTCCGATGGCGGATATCGACCTGCTCGTGCCCGCCGCGCAAGCATTGCAAGCCGTCGCGATCATGACCCAGTCCGGGTGGACGCGCGCCGATGCGTGGCCGGAACTCCTCCACGACAGCTATGTCTTGAGCGGGCATGCCGCATGCTTCGTGGACCGCGCCGGACAGCAGGTGGATCTACACTGGCACGTGATGCCCGAATGCTGCGACGAGGATGCCGACCGCAGTTTTTGGAGTGCTGCGGTCCCGGCGGAAATCCACGGCGTCCGCACGCTGACGCTCAATTCCAGCGACCACCTGCTGCACGTCTGCGTCCACGGACTTCGATGGGAGCCGGTGGCGCCGTTTCGCTGGGTCGCCGATGCGATGGCGATCATCAACGCCGACGCCGCGCTCGACTGGGAAAGGCTCGCGGCGCAGGCGCGCGCCCGGCGCCTAGCCTGGCCGATGAAGGAGGCGCTGCGCTATTTAAGGGACGAGTTCGGCGCCCCGGTTCCCGAAGGCGTGCTGCGGGCGATCGAGAGCGCGCCGACTGCATGGATCGATCGCGTCGAGTATCGATATAAAACCGCCGACTATCGCAAAAAGCCGCTCGGCTATCTGCCGGTTCACTGGTTCAATTATCGGCGGAGGGAAGGCGCCGCGGGTTTGAAACCGAGCGTCGCCGGTTTCGTTCAATACGTCGAGCGGCTTTGCGGAGCGGAAAATCTCCAGGCTTTGCTCGTCTACGCGGCGCGCCGGCGGCTGCGGAAAATTCCCCTATTGAAAAACGCGGCCGGAGGCCCGGCTCAGACGCCGTGACTCAATCGCCGATTTTCTGCATCCAGCCCCACTCTTGCGCGAGGCCGTCGTAGAGCTTGACGCGCGGGCTGAAACCCAATTTGTTGCGGGCCTCGTCGAGCGCCGCTGCCGTGTGGCGCACGTCGCCCTGCTGGCGCGCGAGCATGTTGAGCTGCGCCTTTTTGCCGGAGATATCTTCGACCATGCGCACGACCTCTTCGACCGTCGTCCGCGAGCCGCCGCCCAAGTTGAAGACTTCGCCGGCGCCGGGATATTCCGCCGCGGCGATGTTGCCATCGACGATGTCGGCGCAATACGTGAAGTCGCGGCTTTGCTTGCCGTCGTCGTAGATCGGGATCGCCTGGCCGCGCCGGTGCGCGCGCATAAAGATGTGAAAGAACATGTCGGGCCGCTGGCGCGGGCCATAGACGGTAAAATAGCGCAGCGACACCGTCGGCACCCCAAATTCCTTCCAGTAAAGGTAGCAGAGCTGCTCGGCCGAGAGCTTGCTCACGCCGTAGGGCGACACCGGCCGCGTCATGCCCGTCTCGCGCATCGGCAGGTCCTGTGTGTCGCCGTAGACTGATGACGAGGATGCGTAGACGAATTTCTTGATCTCGGATTTCTTGCTCGCTTCGAGCAGCCGCTGCGTCGCGAGAATGTTGTTGTGGGTGTACTCTCCAAACTCCTCGCCCCAGCTCGAGCGCACTCCCGGCTGCGCCGCCTGATGAAAGACGTAAGTGACGCCGTCGAGCAGCCCCGGCAAATCGATATC
>DASWZY010000167.1:0-1781 GCA_036407055.1 Binatia bacterium | reverse complement strand
AGATAATGCCGGTGCGTCGTGAGCACGCCCTTGGGCTCGCCGGTCGTTCCCGAAGTGTAGATGATCGTGAGATCATCGTCGGGGCCGAGCGCCGAGGCGGTTTTCTCGAAAGCGTTCGAGACGCCCTGCTCCAGGCCGGCTCGCTCGAGCTCCGCCAGGTGGACGATCGGGGGCGCCGATGCGTCCGCGCCAACCTCGCCGTCGAGCGTCACGACGAGCCTCACGCCCGAAATCGCCTCGCCGAGTCGCTTTATTTTCTCCGTCGAGTCGACAAACAGAACGGCGGCGCCGCAATGCGCGAGGATATTACCCGCCTGCGCCGGCGTGCTGGACGCGTAGACCGGAACCGTCAACGCGCCGAGACAGATATTCGCCCAATCAACGAGACACCACTCGACGCGATTCGGCAAAAAGAGCGCGACACGGTCCCCTTTGCCGACGCCGCGCGCCGCGAGGCCGAGCGCGAGCGCCCGCACGCGCGCGCGCGCCTCGCGCCAGCTCATCGTTCGCCACTTTCCGCCAGAATGAAAGCGGTAGAGCGGCCGATCGCCGTATCGCTCGGCCTGCGCGAGGAACATTTCGGCGAGGCTTTTATGCTTCACGGCAACAAATTAACGCAGCGATCGCAGAGAAGCCAACATCTTTCTTGCAAGCGCGCCGTCTTTCTGCCATTACTAAAATCGTGAAGCTCGTCGGATTGACCGGAGGAATCGCAACGGGCAAGAGCACGGTCGCCGGCATGCTCCGCGAGTTCGGCGCCAAGATCATCAACGCCGACGATCTGGCGCGGGTCATCATCCAGCCGGGCAAAGAGGCATGGAAGGAGATCGTCAACGCCTTCGGCAATGACATTCTCCGCCCGGATAAGAGCATCGACCGCGAAAAGCTCCGGAAAATTATTTTCGAAGACGACCGGGCGCGCGCCAAGCTGGACGAGATCACACACCCGCGCATCCGCGCACTGGCGCTCGTGCGCGCGCAGGAGCTCGCGGCCAAGGGATCGGAAGTCGTGCTCTACGAAGCGCCGCTTCTCTTCGAAAACGAGGCGCACACCTGGCTCAGCCCGATCATCGTTGTCTCGTGCGACGATGCGACGCAGCGGCGGCGGCTGAAAGCTCGCGACAAGCTCAGCGATCCGGAGATCGACCAGCATATTCAGGCGCAGATGCCGCTCGCGGAGAAAAAGCGCTTGGCTGACTACGTGATCGAGAACGACGGCGACCTCGACGATCTCAAACGCCAGGTGCGCGACGTGTGGACGAAGCTTTCCGGCGGCAAGCAGTCGGCGATCCGGTAGACAGCGCCGGTTTCATTTGATTCTTTCCAGGTAGGTGCCTTCCGACGGATCGACGCGCACTCTGTCCCCAACCTGAATGAACGGCGGCACCTGTACCGTGACTCCGGTCTCGAGTTTAGCGGGCTTGTAAGACGCGCTCGCGGTTGCGCCTTTGCGGCTGGGTTCGGTGTCTACAACTTCGAGGTCGACGGTCGACGGCGGGCTGATCCCGACGGGGCGGCTGTCGAAAAACTCCATTTCGACGATGTGGTTCGGCAGTAAATAATTCAATAAGTCCCCGATCTCCTCCGCCGGCAGCGACATCTGCTCGTAATTCTCCGTATCCATGAAGGTGTGAAGATCCCCTTCGGCGTAAAGATACTGCATCTTGCGCGTCTCCATTGTCGCCTGCTCGAGCCGGTCTTCGGAGCGGAACTTCTTCTCCGTCCCGACGCCGGTCTTGATGTTCTTCATCTTCGTCTGCATGAAGCCGCGCTTGTTGCCG
>DASWZY010000166.1:0-7535 GCA_036407055.1 Binatia bacterium | reverse complement strand
TGCGCGGGCGGTATGTTTTCTGTGGTACTTTCCCCCGATCACTCGGGGCCGCCGTTAGCGGCCACCCCGTCCTGTGGAGTCCGGACTTTCCTCTCCCTCGCGGGAGCGATCGCTTGATCCGCTTTAGCCCGAAATTCTATTCTAATTCTTCCCGCGCGCCTCGTCTATCCCGCGGTTGGCGAGCTTGTCGGCGATGCGGTTCTGCTCGCGGTAGACGTGGCGGATGCGATGGGACTCGAAGCGGAGCAAAAGCTCCTGCGCTTTGCGGTGAAGCTCGATCAAGCGCGGCTCTTTCACCTTATAAACGCCGGTGAGCTGCCGCACGAGCAATTCCGAATCGCTCTCGACGCGGAGCTGCTTGACCCCCAACTTGATCGCCTCCTCGAGGCCCATCAAAAGCCCGGCGTACTCGGCGACGTTGTTGGTGGCTTTTCCGAGATAGCGCGACAGCTCGCGCACCGGCTCGCCTTCGGGATTGAAAATCACCGCGCCGCAGCCGGCCTCGCCGGGGTTGCCGCGCGACGCGCCGTCGACCATCAGCAGCCATTCCCCTGCGGGAGCGTCCGCCATGGAGTTACGCGTGCTTGCCGTCTGTGGGTTCCGCGGGCTTGTAGAAGAGGATGCGGTGACAGCTCGGGCAGAGGTTCAGGCGCTCGTTCTTGCGGATCTCGTTCGCGAGCTGCGGCGGGATGTTCATGTAGCAGCCCTGGCAGATGCCGTCGGTCACGCCGACGACCGCGGTGCCGCCGCGCGCGCGGAAGATCATCTCGTAGCGGCCGATGAGATCGCCGTTCAATTGCGCCGCGATCGTCTGTCTTCCGCTCGTCGTCTCGGCGACGTGCTTGTCGATGTCGGCGACCCGCGTCTGGAGCGCAGCCTTCTCGTTGCCCCAGGCCTCCTCGAGCGTCTTCAATTCCGCTTCGCGCTCTTTGAGAGCCGCGCCGCGCGTCTCGAGGTCCTCCATGATCCCGATGAGATCCTCCTCGATGAGGGAGTTCTGCATCTTGATCTGATCGACCTCGTGCTGGAGCGCCTGCAGCTCGCGGATGTTCTTGATGCGCGTCATGCGCATCCGCTTGTCGGTGGCTTTGCGCCCCTCGTCCTGGAACTGCGTGTCTTTCTCGCGGCGGAGCTTTTCTTTCTCGGCCCATTCGGCCTTGAACTGCGCCACTTCCCGGCGCTTCTGGCCGATCTCGTTTTCCCGTTTATCGATCTCGTCGGTGAGGGCTTTTTTGGCTAGGTTTTTATCTTTGATTTCGCGGTCGACGTTTTGAAGCGACGCCAGGATCTCTATTTGCTCGCGCAAGGCCAAACCTCCGCCGGTCTGAAAAAAAAGATGCACCCCTGAGGGTGCATCTTGCGGCCGGCTGTCACATACCAGCTTTCGTTTTGTATACCGTGTTTCACTGTGGTGGGGTACTCTTTTAATCTTTATATGTAATTGACGGCGTTGTCAAAGAGGTGATGATTTTATACCGGAAACCCTAGAAAAAGCCCTCCTTTTCCAATTGCTCGATGACGGTCGGGTCGATGAACTCGCGCGGCTTAGCGCCCTTCACGCGCGGATCGGTCGCGCCCAGCTGGTCGAGCACGGTCTGCACCGACTGCGTCGTCGGCGTGGGTTTCATCTTCACGTAAGGCGCGTAGTCGTCATAGGTCGCCTCGAGCGTCGGGCGGCTGGAGATCTTCGTGTATTTGGCGATCACGCCGATCGAGAACTCGCGGTCGGCCTTGAAGCGGCGCGCCCCGTCGATGTAGGCGCGCGTGAAGCGCACGACCGTGTCGCGGTTCTGCTTGAGATATCTCTCCGTCGTCGCGATCGCGGTCTGCGGATACGGCACGTTGAGCGTCGCCATGTTGACCAATTCCTTCATGCCGAGGCGCTTCGCCTCGGCGGTCGCCGGCGAGGCGATCACGCCGCCCTGGATCGACCCCGCGCGCAGCGCCGCCAGCGTCTCGGCCTGGCCGCCGATCTGAAAGATCGTCACGTCTTTCACCGGGTCGAGGCCGTAATGCTGGAGCACGTAGCGGAGCGAGAAATCGGTCGCCGAGCCGAAGCGGCTCGCGCCGATCTTCTTGCCCTTCAGGTCGGCGACCGTCTTGATCTCCGGCGCCGTCATCAGCGAATAGAGGATCGTATCGAAGATGTGCGCCGTCAGCACGATGTCGGCGCCGCCGAGGCGCGCCGCGATCGCCGACGGCCCGCCGACGGTCACGATCGGCGTGTCGCCGCCGAGGAGCGATGTCACCGCGCGCCCGCCGCCCGTGAACAGCAGCTCGACGTCGAGCCCGTGCTTGGCGAAAAGCCCCGCCTCGCGTGCGACCCAGCCGACCGCCTGCGTCCCGCCGATCGAGGCGTAGACGACGTAGAGCTTGGCGGCATGTGCGGGAGAGGCGGAGAGTGCGAGGACGAAAGCGAAGATTACAACGCGGAAAGATCGCATGAGCATGCGACGGTCATATTACAGTCGCAAACGGCGGACAAGTGGGTCCGTTTTTCCTGAAGCTCGAAACCCGAAAGCCGGCTTCGAGCTAGAACAGCGGCGTGGTGATCGAGCGCATGATTTCCTGGACCGCGTCCTGACAGAATAGCTCCGCGATCCCGAGCAGGAGAGCCGCCGCGTGCGTCGTGCAGTACACGCGGTAGAACGACCTCAGCCCAACCGGATTGGCCCGGCTTTCTTTCGCCAGCTCGAACGCAGATCGCAGTTCTTCGTCATTCCGCGCGTGCGGTTCGAGCGTCGAGAACCATGCCGACGTCAAACTGATCTGATGTTCCATAATGATGAAATGGTACACCCACCGTGTTGAAGGTCAATATTGGCAACCGACTTTTAATCGGCGCGTAATGCGGTTGAAGAAGGGTGCACGGCACGCCGTGCCCCTACAGAAAAATACAAATCCTCCCGAGTCATCCTGAGTGAAGCGAAGGATCTCTCCGGAGAGATCCTTCGGCTGCGCCTCAGAATGACAACAAAGACCCGACCGTCTTCGATGTAGGAGCACGACGTGCCGTGCCCTCCGAAGATAAGCCGAAGTGAACGTGTGGCGTTCGCGAACGCCCCTACACGCCTCACACCTTACGCCTCACGCCTCACTTCCCACCGCCCTTGCAAGAAAATTCTCCCGGCGATATGGATGATGGAGTCTAAAAATTTTCCGGAGGCAATCATGGACAAGATCAAATTTCCCTATCGCTCCGACGGCCATCTCGCGCTGATGCACGTCATCCACGACACGGGCGCTTGGGCCAAGCACAATCTCGAAGTCGAGTACGATTATTTCATCGAGGCAAAAGACGCACACAAGCTCGTCGGCAACGGCGAAGTCGAGTTCGTCAGCGGCAATCATCTCACGCCCTACGCCGCGCGGCTCAAGGGCGACCCTTGGGTCTACCTCGGCCAGACGCTCAACATGAACTATCACCGCCTGTGCGTGCAGCCGAATTCGGGCATCAACTCGATCGCCGATTTGAAGGGCAAGGTCGTCGCGCACAAGGGGCAGCATCCCGGCCTCAACAACTGGCTCTTCCTCAAGGAGAACGGCCTCGACGTCGACAAGGGCCAGGTCACGATGCAGAAATCGGCAAAGAAGGGCCAGTCCGCATGGGAAGGCGTCAAGGTCGGCGAGTTCGACGGCGCGCTGATCAGCCCGCCGGAGGATCTCTTCGCCAAGCGCGCCGGCTTGAAGATCATCGAGATCCCGTATCAGCCGATGGTGTGGTTCACGACCATCTCGACAAGCTCCAAGTTTGCCGACAAGCACCCCGACATCGTCGCGAACGTGCTCAAGGGCATCTGCGAGGGCATCGCCAACTTCAAAAAAGACAAGGCGAAGACGAAGAAGATTCTCGCCGAGCGCTTCAAGAAGAACGGCTGGGACGACGAGGTCTGCGAGCACATGTACAAGGAGCTCGGGGCGATACTCGAGAAAAAGCCGTACCCGACGCTGCCCGCGATCCGCAACGTCTTCGAGCTCGCCAAGCGCCAGCACCCCGAAGTCGAGGGCACCAACCCGCTCGCGCTCTGGGACTTGCACTATCTGAGACAGGTCGACGACAGCGGGTTCATCGACAAGCTGTACGCGTAACGAAGAGCGAATCTAACGGGGGAACGTCGAACGACAACTTTGGAAAGGAGTTTTTGTGTCTAAATTTTTCGCTGGTATCGCGTCGGGTCTAGCTCTCTTCTTGCTGGGTCCGTCTTTTATGGATCGGGAGTGGCTGTTGGGGCAAGATAAGAAGCCGACGCCGGCGGACGGCCACACGATCCATGTGGTCGCGCCTCACCTGGTCAACGGCAAGGTCATGGGTCCGTATCATCACTATTGCAAAGCCGTGTCGGACACGGTCCTCGAATGCTTGATCTACGAATCCAGCGACCCCAAGGCGCTGCTGACGCAGGTCGAATACTTCGTCGCCAAGTCCGTGACACGAGCGAACGTGCCGCTGAACGTGTGGAATAAGTTCTATCACGATCATGCGACGGAGATTGCCAGCGGACGCGTGCAGGTCCTCGACGTGCCCGACGACCAGGCGAAGAAAATCGCCGAGGTGGCCGCGAAAACCGACGGCATCATCTTCGATCTTTGGAACCCGCACGGCGCCAAAGCGCCGAGCGGCGAGGTCGTCCATCCGCAGGCGGTCGGCCACAAGGCGCTCAGCGCGAAGGAATATAAGTCTTTTTAGCGCCGGTGCAGCAATACAAAAGAAAAAGGCCCGGGTGAGGCGACTCACCCGGGCCTTTTTCGTCGGCGCCGAGGCGCTTGATTGAGCGCCCTCCCACGTATTAATGTGCGCCGCGATGTCACGGCGCCCTCCCATGAATCCGAGGCCTCTCTGAGCCGGACCGGCGCATTCATAAAAATGTTCGCCGAGTTCCCGCTCGCGCTGAGGCGGTATCTCCGCGATCGTCCTGCGCTCCCGCTCGCCGAAAACTGGGCGCGCGAGCGCATCGAGAATCGACCCGCGGCGCTGCTGCGCCTGCTCGAGCGGAGCGTCTACAGTGTTCCCCCCAGTCCGTACCGTGCGCTCCTGAAGCGCGCCGGCTGCGAGCTCGGCGACGCGCGCGCGCTCGTGCGCGGCCGCGGCGTTGACGGCGCGCTGCGCGCGCTCCGCGCCGAGGGCGTCTACGTCACCTATGAGGAATTCAAAGGACGCAAGCCGATCGTCCGCGGCGACGTCCAGCTCGCGGTGAGCGAGCGCGACTTCGACAACCCCGGCGCGCGGCGGAATTTCAGCCTCTCGACCGGTGGCTCGACCGGCCTCGCCAATAAAGTTTTCCAGGACCTCGACCACATCGCCGCGCTCGCGACCTTCGACATGCTGGCGATCGCCGAGCACGGCATGCTCGACGCGCCGACCGTCCACTGGACGCACATGCTGCCGGGGAGCGGCATCCGCTTCATTCTCCGCCGCGCGTACCACGGCGATTACCGGCAGGACTGGTTTACGCCGCTCGGCTGGCGCGCCGACAGCGCGCGCCTCAAAGACCAGCTCGGAACTTTCTACATGCTCTGCTGCATGCGCGCCTGCGGCGTCCGCGCCGCGTTTCCGCGCGAGGCCGAGCCGTCGGAAGCGATCGTCGTCGCGCGCCGCATCCGCCGCGTGCTCGACACCGAAGGCCGCTGCCTATTCTACGCCAACGTGAGCCAGACGGTGCGCGCGGCGGTCGCCGCCGAAGAGAGCGGCTTCGATCTCGCGGGCGCCGCGGTGTTCCTGAGCTCCGAGCCGCTGACGCCGGCGAAGGCGGAGCGCATCGAGCGCGCCGGCATCCGCATCATCACCGGCTACGGCAGCGTCGAGACCGGCGCGATGGGTCTCGGCTGCGCGCGGCGCGCGCGCGTCGACGAGGTGCATCTCGCGATGGACGCCTACGCGCTGATCGATCACCCCTACGAGGTGCCGTCGATCGGCGTCACCGTGCCCGCGTTCAATTTGACCGGGCTCCTCGACAGCGCGCCCAAAGTCATGCTCAACTACCAGAGCGACGACTACGGCGACGTCGCCGCCGGGCCGTGCGGCTGCGGCCTCGAGGCGCACGGCTACACGACGCGCCTCAGCAACATTCGGAGCTACAGCAAACTGGTCGGCGAGGGCGTAACGCTGATCGGCAACGAATTGCTGCGCGTCATCGAAGAAGTCTTGCCGGCGCGCTTCGGCGGCAGCCCGCTCGACTATCAATTCATGGAGCGCGAGGACGCGCGCGGCCTGACGCGGCTCGTCCTCTGCATCAGCCCCAAAGTCGCGGTCCCCGACGACGCCGAAGCCGTCCGCGTCGTCCTCGATGCGCTCGCGCGCTCCTCGCCGATGGCCGCGTCCGTCAAGACAGTGTGGCAGCAGGCCGGCACGATTCTCATCGAGCGCCGCGAGCCCGTCGCGACCGCGAGGGGGAAGGTGCTACCGCTGCATATTGATAGGGATTGAGGCCCAACGAAAATAATTCCCCCCGCCTGTTCACGGAGGGCACGGCACGCCGTGCCCCTACGTGAAACCTGAAACCAGGTCCCGAGCCTGTCGAGGGATTGAAACCTGAAACTTCTTTGCGCTACGGTCTTCTCGCGATGGACATTTTGAAAGTCACCGGCTATCACAAGCGGCCGCCGCAGCTCGTCGCAGAAGAAAAAGGCTTTTTCGCGCGCGCGGGGCTGGAGATTCGCTTCGACGAGGCGACCTATGCGCCGGACCACAACCAGGGCATGGCCGAGGGGCGCTGGGATCTGACGCTCAGCAGCGCGGACACGATGATCGCGCGCAACACGACCGACGGCACGGACTACATATTATTCATGCAGGCGGAGGAAGGGCTGACGGCGACGCTCGTCGGCCGGCCGGGAGTGAATTCGCTGGAGCAATTGCGCGGGCAGCTGCTCGCGGGCGATCCCGGCGACTCCAACCTCGATTTGATTCGCATGAAGATTCTGCGCAGCCACGGCATCCGCGAGAGCGATTACAAAATCGACATCATCGGCAGCTCGCCCAAGCGGCTGGAGGCGTTTCTCGCCGGACGCGTCGCCGCGGCGATGCTGACGCCGCCGTCGACGGAAAAGGCGCTGGAGGCGGGCGGCGTCGCGCTCGCGCGCGCGGACGACTACGTGCCGGGCTGGCCGCTCACCTGCGGCTGGACGCGGCGCGCGTGGCTCGAAGCGCACCGCGATGTCGTCGTGCGCTTCGTCCGCTCCTGGGCCGCGGCGACCGACTGGATGATGGAAGAGAAAAATCGCGGCGAGGCCGTGCGCCTCACGATGGCGAAAGAACATATGGACCGCGAGCGCGCGGAAGAAGCCTGCGCGCGCGTCGTCGCGAAGGCGCGCATCAACCCGCACGCGATCAAATCGGTGATGGAATTGCGCAGCGAGATGGGCGTCATGAAGCCCGACGTCGGGCCGGCGGAGAAATTCTACGACGCGGGCTACTGGTGCGCGGCGACGGGTTTGGCGCCGCCGGAGCCGGCGGGGTTGCCGCGGGTTTAGTTTCGAGTTTCAGGTTTGGCGGTCGGAATAAGCCCCTCACCCTCGCCCTCTCCCCAAAGGGGCGA
>DASWZY010000165.1:0-15600 GCA_036407055.1 Binatia bacterium | reverse complement strand
ACCGCCGCCGCCACCGCCGCCGCCGCGTGCCCCACCGCCACCGCCCCCGCCGCGGCTCATGCTCCCCCGCGAGCTCGCACTGCGTGCGGAGCTGCCGCCGCCGCTGGAGCCGGAAAAGGCGCCGCCGCGCGAGGACGATCCGCGATCATAGCTGCCGCCGCTGGCGCGATTGCCCGCACTGCCGCCGGTGCGGTCGCTGACATTAGCGCGGTTACCGCCGCCGGCACCCTGACCGGCGCGATCGCCGCCGCCGATCCCCTGGCCACCGCCGCGGTCGCCGGCCGTTCCGGCGCGATCGCCGGCCGTTGCGCGATTACCGGCTCCGGCGCGATCGCCCGCGGCGCCGCCGCGGTTGGCGAGGTCCTGCCGACCCTGGTCCGCGCGGCCGCGGTACTGCTCGCGCGATCGCATCTGATCGCTGGTGCTCGCGCGGTTGAATTTCTGTGCCGTTCCCTGATCGCGGTAGGAAGCTCCCTTTCTGTGGTCGGCGTTGTGCTGCCAATTGCCTTTGCCGCCGGCCGGCAACTGGTTCGCGTACTTGCCGCGGTCGATCTTATTATTGATGTTGATGTTGTTGTTGTTGTTGATCTTGACGTTGCCGCCGTGCCAGTCGCAATTGCCCCAGCCATAGCCCCAGGCCGCGCCCATCGCCGCGCCCATCGCCATGCCGGCGCCCCACCACATCATCGACCCCGCTACGTAGCCGGGCGGATAATAGGAGTAAGGCGGATACGCCGGATACGGCCACGCGCCGTACACGACGGTCGGGTTATAGGTCGGGACGTAGATAACCTCCGGGTTGGCGGGCTCGATCTTGATGACCTGCTGCTCGACGATGACTTTCTGTTCTTTGGTCGTCTTCAAGTTGCCGGCCGACTGCGCTTTTTGGCGAAGAGACTGGATCGTATCCAGAACTTTCTTCTGATCGGCCAGAAACGCATCTCCAAGCTTCGTCGTCCAATCGAGCTTATCGCTCATCATGGTCAGCACCTGGGGAAACGCGACCAACGACTTGACGCTGGGATCCCAATCCTGCTTTTCCAGCTCGGCGGTCAGCGCATCGCCCGTGAGTTTGGAATTTTGCTTCACCCAGCGGTCGGCGATCACGACTTCGATGGGATAGGTCGAGGCCATGAGAATCTGCGAGATCAGGTCGTCCGGGTGCAGCGCGATCGGCGCCACAAGCTGCTCGATCTCCTCCGGCTTCAGCGGCGGCGCCGTCTCGGGCTGCTGCTGCGCGGCGAGAAGCGTAGGCCATGCCATTAAAGCGGCCATGAGCCAGGCCAAGGCTCGCATCGAAAGCGATTTTGTTTTCATATCGGCACCCCTCTTGTCACGCATCACTCGATATCGCTTACTTCAGTTTGATGTTCACGCCGCCCGCGGCGAGACTGAACTGCGTGCCGGACTGTTTCGTTTGATCGCCGGATAAAACGATCACGACGCCGCTGGCGTTGCGGATCGTGATGTCGCTCGCGCCGCCCGCGACGGCGAACGTCGCCCCCGTTCCGGCATAGTTGCCGGAGAAATCCGAAGCGCGCTTGAGGTCGTAGACTTTTCCGACGCCGGTGAAGCCCGACATACCGATGTTGACGAGACTCAGTCCCGTGACGGAGAACGGATATTCCTTGCCCTGATACTGCAATGTGCCGTCGCCCCAGCTGTAGCCAACGCCCAACGCGACGGACTTCGCGCTCACGCGGATCATCGCCGCGGGCATCTTCTCATCGGGCTTCTCATATTTGCTGTAGGCCTGGTCCGCGTTCGTCATCAGGCGCGCCTCGGCGTTCTCCTGCGCTTCCCAGCCGAGCTTCCGGATCTCCTCGCGAGCCCGGTCGCTCAGCGTGCCGCCGACCCAGAGCTGTTTTCGCTTCGCGCCGGAAAGATCGTCGACCTTTTTATTCGCGGCAGTGAGAAACCGCGCCATCGTCTCGGTCCAGACGAGATGGTCGAGCGGCAGCGTGAATATAACCGCGTCGCGGATGCGCGCGGCCGCCAATCCGCCGATCGACTGGAAGCTCTCGATCGGCGCGACGTTCTTGTGATAGCCCAGGTACATTTCCGCCGTGCGCTGGCGGAAATAGGTCAGGGTCTTGGTGTCGCTGAGCGCCGCAGTGTTGATGAACACGCCGCGGTTCGCCACGCCCGTCATTTGATCCAAGGCGGCGACGAGAATCGTCTGCTCGCGCGGAGTGTAAAGCGAATTGTTGACGAAAAGGTCCGCGACCTCCGGCTGGACGCCCATCTTCGCGATCTTATCCTGGTTCATGCGGCGGAGGTCGGTCGGCGGCGTCGTGCGAAAAACATCGTTGAGGAGTTTGTGGCTGCCGGAGACGGAAATCGCGAGGCCGGCGCCGCCGGGCACCGCCATCATCGCCGCGGCCCAGGTGAGGCCGCCCGCATACCCGGCCCAGGCAATCTCGTCGAGGCGGTCTTGCAGAACTTTGTTGTCGGAGTAAACGTCGACGCCCAGCTGATAAGCGTATTCTCTTTTTGTTTTAGAGAAGCCGATCCAATCCTTCACCCGGTTGTCTTCCGCGTCGCTGCGCTTGGGCCCGGCCATAGCGTCCCCGGCGCGGCGAAACGCGGTGCCGAGCCCGCCGACCGCGCCTTTCACCGTCTGCACGGGACTGGTGATGAGATTTTTCATGCCGGCGAGCGTGTCGAGTCCCGCCTCTTTGATCGAAGCGCCGTACTCCTTGGTCCCTTTGATCTGCTCCATCACCGCGAGCGCGTCGATCTCCTGGACGCGCTTGCGCAAAATCGCCGTCGAGACGGCGGTGAACTGGCCGAACTTGGAATCGATCGTGTAAATGTTGAGATAACCGTCGTTCCGCACCTGCTCCTGCACGCGGTGGTGCGGGCCGGAGAGCAATTCCGGAGGCAGGATTTTGGACGCGCTCAAAATCCCCGGAGCCTCGTAGGCCGGCTGAGCCGCGAAGAGGAGCAGCGGTTCGAGAAAGTAAATCAGCACAAGGAAGAGCGCGAGGCGCGGAACGAAACGCCCGCGGCGATTACGCGAGATCCGGTTGATCAAGTTGCCTCCTTTATGTTGTGGCCACAGTGAATCGACCGCGAACATAGCCGGACATAGCCGCCCTGACTATTGGACTTTGGTCCAATCGCTTAAGCGGTCGCCGGCGGCGCTCCGCCGTTGGGAAGCGTGAGGGCGGCGCGCAACGTCCGGACAAACAACTCATCGTCGAAAGGCTTGCGAATAAAGGCGAGCGCGCCCATTCCGAGCGCGCGCTCGCGCACGCCGGGCTCGTCATGAGCGGTAATAAAGATGATCGGCAGACGTTTTCCCCCGGCGACAAGGCGCCGTTGGACTTCCAAGCCGTTGAGGCCCGGCATCTGGACGTCGAGCACGACGCAATCGACGTCGAACGACGGCATCGCCTCGATGAGATCGACGAATTCCTGCCCGGAGAGAAACGTGTCCGCTTGCATGCCGAGCGAGCGGACCAGCCGCTTGAGCGCGCGGCAGACCGACTCGTCGTCGTCTACGATCGCAATCATGGCTTTGTCTTTGACCATCGGAGGCATGTGTCTCGAAGGGACACCTGGTCACCAGAGTTCACCGGTTTATGGATACGGCCGGTAATTATACGGATAGTAATACCGGTAACCCGGATAGTAGTAATAAGGATAATAACCGTAGCCGTAGTACGGCGCCGGAACCACGTAGCATCCGGTGAGAGCGGCAAGACAGGTAAGCAGCGCAGAGAGCGCCAGTACCGTTCCGATCGTCGCTTTCATTAGCCACCTCTCCCTCGGGGAACGTCCGACGTCGCCGCAACTCGCGTCGTGCGGCGGGCGTCGTTCGATTTGTTCAATCTCTATGGAATGGAGGCGTGGTTGTATATTGGACTTTGGTCCAATGCGGAGGAGAAAGGAGCGTACGCGGCGAAAGGAAGGGGAGGAAATTTACAGCGTGTAACTCACATCGAGACTGCCGATGGATTCGATCGAAGAGCCGCAGCGCGCGCGCAGCAGCCGATCGATTTGGATGCAAAAAGCCGGGTCTTCGAACAATAGACAACCCATGTAAAACGAGCGCTCGAACTCCATGACCATAAAAAATCTGTCGAACGGCCGGAGCTGAATCGGCGGCCACCGCACCTCGCGCAGGACGCCGACTTCGCCTTTCGGGCGATGGTCGTCTTCGCCGCGTATGCGGGTCCACGCGGGCGGCCAATTGCGCACTCCTCGGTAGTGCATGAGGGGATGGCTGCGCAACTGCATAGCTGCTTATGTCTTACCAATTCCAACGCGGTCGGCAAGATGGACCAATTGCGCGAGCGAATCCACACCCATCTTGCTCATGATGCGCGCCCGATGAACCTTGATCGTCTTCTCGACCGTGCCGAGATCGTAAGCGACTTGTTTGTTGAGTTGTCCTGCGACGAGGTGCTCGAGCACCTCGCGCTCGCGCGGCGTCAAGCTATCGAGCCGACTCTGGATGTCCTCGCGCTCGTTGCGTTCCGTGCGCTCGCGCGCGTAGCGGGCCAGTGCCTGCTCGATCGCTTTCAAGAGATCCTTTTCTTTGACGGGCTTGGGCAGGAAGTCCGCGGCGCCCGCTTTCATCGCCCTGACGCTGGTGGGGATGTCGCCGTGGCCGGTGATGAAGATGATCGGAAGAATTGCGCTCGCCTCGTTGAGCTCGCGCTGGAGATCCATGCCGGTGAGACCGGGCATGCGGATGTCGAGCACCAGGCAAGCGGGAGTGCCGTTGACGGGCTCGAAGAGAAAATCACGCGCGGAAGCGAAGGCCTTCACTTCATATCCGGCCGATCCGATCAGCCGCGTCAGCGCCTTGCGTACGGACGCGTCGTCGTCCACGAGAAATACCGTCGATCGCATCGCGCTCATCGGTTATCGCTCCCCGGCGGCTGCTGTCCGGCGCGATCTTCCACCGGCACTGTGAAAGAAAACGTCGCGCCGCGCCCGCCGTTGTTATTTTCGGCCCACAGATGCCCTTGATGCGCCTCGACGATGGACCGGCAAATCGAAAGGCCCATGCCGAGCCCGTCGCGCTTCGTGGTGTAAAAAGGCTGAAAAAGCTTATCCAATTTTTCGGGCGGTAGGCCCGGGCCGCTGTCGCGCACCGAAAGCTTGATCATTCGCCCGTAGACTTCCGCCCTAATGATCGCTCTTCGCCCGTTTGCCGGAGCTTCTTTCATCGCGTCGAAGGCATTCAACAAGAGGTTGAGCATGACCTGCTGCAGCTGCACCCGGTCGCCGCGCATGGGCGGCAGTTCGGAGCGGGATTCCACCGAAATCGCCGCTCCGCGCAGGATCGTGTCGCTGTGCACGAGAGCCACGACGTCGCGGATGAGCCCGCTCGGATCGAGCGCGGCGAACTCGAGCTCTTCCTTTTTGACCAGCGCGCGCATGCGCCGGATGACGTCGGCGGCGCGACTGTTGTCTTTGACGATGTCCTGAAGGATCTCGCGCACCTCGTTGTAATCGACGGCTTCGCCGTCGAGGAAGCGCAGCGCCGCCTGGGCGTTGCTCAGGATCGCGGTAAGCGGCTGATTCAATTCGTGCGCCAGCGACGCCGCTAACTCTCCCATGGTCGAAATTCGCGCGACGTGAGCCAGCTCCGCGCGCTGCTCCTGAAGCTGCATTTCCGCCAGCTTGCGGCGCGTAATGTCGGTCGACGCGCCTAGAACTTGCCGGCCCGCGCCGTTGTGCTCGAGGATGAGACGCTTAACCGTCTGGAGCCAGCGGACGTTGCCGTGGATGTCGGTGAGGCGCTCTTCCGGGATGAAGCGCTCCCGCTGCGTACTCAGGACTTCTTGATCGATGCGCCGGTAAAATTCCACCTCAACGCGATTGGGATTGAAATCGGCGTCGGTCTTTCCGATCAGCTTCTGGACCGTCGTGCCGTAGGCGTCGGCGACAGCTTTGTTCGCCAGGGTGAAGCGCCCTTCCTCGTCTTTGGCGAAAATAAAGTCCGGAACGGTATCGATGATCAGCCTGAGAAAGGCGCGCTCTTTTTCCAGCGCTTCGGCGCCGCGCTTGCGCTCGGTGATGTCGATAATCGAGGTCAACAGGAACAGTCCGTCGTCGGTCTCGATGGAGCTGAGAGCGATCTGGACCGGAATCTCTCTCCCGTCCTTGTTGAGAGCGAACAGCTCCCGCGCCGCGCGCATCGAGCCGGACTGCGGCGCGGCAAGAAACTCCGCCCGGTGCGGCTCGTGGCTGCTGCGAAAGCGCTCGGAAACCAGTAGCTCGAACGGCTGTCCGAACAGCTCGTCGCTCGAATAGCCGAGCATTGTTTCCGCCGCCGTATTGATCATGACGATCTCGTCCTGCTGGTTCGTCATAATGATGGCGTTGGCCGACGCTTCGACGGCCAGGCGGAAGCGCTCTTCGGCGCGATGAATTTCCGTAATATCGACGCACGAGCCGATGTAGCCGAGAAAATCGCCGTCGGCTTTGAAACGCGGCGCACCGGTGTCGAGGACCCAGCGGTATTCGGCATCGAAGCGCCGCAGCCGGTAGGCCATCATGAAGCGCTGCCTGCCGTCGAAAGCCCGGTTGTAAATTTCCAGGATGCGCTGGCGGTCCTCAGCATGAACATTTTCGGCCCATCCGTCGCCGAGATCCTGTGCCATTTCGCGACCCGTGAACGCGACCCAGCTTTTGTTCACGAAAGTACAGAGCTTGTCTGTCCCGGTCATCCAGACCATCATGGGCGCGGCGTCGGCCACGAGGCGAAACCGCTCCTCGCTCTCGCGCACCGCCTCCTCGGCGCGCTTGCGCTCGGTGATGTCGAGGACGACGCCCATACGGTGCCGCGCGTCGTCGACGGTCCGGCCTTTGGTCAACACCCATCGCAGGCTTCCGTCGGGCAATAAAATGCGAAACTCGCTCTCCAACGGGAGAGCACGCTCCTGCGCGTGCTGCATCTGCGCACGCACCGCGGGGCGATCCTCGGGATGGATGTAGGTCATCAGGTCTTCCGTCTGAAGAGAATCGTTTGAGTTCAAACCGAACATCGAGCGCAGCGTGGGGCTCGCCCACACGGCGCCGGACTTGAGGTCGCGCGCCCACAGTCCCAGCTCGCCCGCCGTCGCGGCGAGCTCGACCAGCTGGCGGGTTTCGCCGAGCTCCGCCTGCATCCGTGAGCGGCGGCGCCGTTCGAGCAGGAAATCGACGATGATCGCCGTTTGTACAAGGAAGACGATGAGCGCGATGAGAACGTACCAGTGGTACTGCTCCCAGAAAGACTCCTGCCGGAAGCGAACGACGCTGTTGGCCGGCAGCTCGCTTTCGCGAATGCCCCAGCGCTTCAACGCGCGCGCGTCGAACATCGGCGTCGTGTCGCTGCGGACCTCCAGCGGCAGCGATTGCAGCGCCGTGCCGGTCAGCAGGAGGCGCGTCAATTCGCCCGCCCGTCGGCCGAGTCCCTCGGCACTGGCCAAGTATCCGCCGACGGCGCCCGTGCCGAGGCTCGTATCGGTCATCACGTAAACCGGCGCGTTCGCCAGCTCGGCGATCGATTGGCCGATCTGCCCCGAGATAACCGGCTGACCCGCCGCATCGCGAAAGGACCGGCTGAAAAGGACAGCCGTTTGCGCGGGCAGGGACGCGACGGCTTGACGCAATTCCGCGAGGCTGAGCTTGTCCCAAAAATCGAAGGCGACGCGGCCGGCGAATGGCTTCGCGGCCTCCCGCACGCGGTCGAGCACGTCGCGGTCGACGCCCGCCGTGCCGCCGACGACCACGATGCGCCGCGTATCGGGCTGGAGGCGCAGGATCAACCCTATCGAGGCGCCGGGGTCGACGTGCTGCGCGACGCCGCTGACAAGTCCGCCGAATTGACCCGCCGCAATCGGTTCTTCGGTATAGCCCGCGACGACAATGGGCGTTTTGGGAAAAATCTGCTGCAGCACCTTTACTGTCGCCGCGAGGTTGCCCACATAGGCTAGGATGACGGCGTCGGGCCGCTGTCCGGCGTATTTCTCCGTCAGATATTCCGCAAAGACGCGCTGGAAGCGGTCCATAGGAAAGCGGACGACATCGAGGTTCTCGGCATACGTATCGACCGAGACGGACGGAATTTTTCCCAAGACGTCGTCGAGGCCGCGGGAGAGGAGAGCGAAGCCCGGCGAAAGCCGGGTGCCGGTCGAGATGATCAATACCCGCTTTGTCGGGCGGCCGCTCTCTTGCGCCCCGACGATTGACGGAACTATGGCGAGTGCGAAAGCAAGTACGGGCAGCCACAAGCGCCGCATAGATAGGACGGCTCTATCGGCCGGAAATTGCGACGGTACTCGCACGGCTCTGTACTTATTCACAGGCGATAGCGATATCACCCTAGGCCGGGATTCCGACCGAAGTCAAACCGCCGTATTGGACCAAAGTCCAATGTCGTCAAGATCGGAGCTTTGGTATGCCGGGACTTAAACCGAACGGTTTACCGGCAGCCTAGGACTGTAAGAGGAGGAGGATGAGAATGCCAAACAACGCATATGCAATCATCATCGCTTTGATACTCGTCGTGACGACGGGCCGGATGAGCTTTGCGCAGAACAAGCCGGCGCCGGCCGACAAGCCGGCGAGCAACCTGGGAATCGTTCATGACAAGCTCAAGGCCGATAAGAAACTGATCGTGGCGAAATACATGGAGCTGACCGAGTCGGAGGCGGCGAAGTTCTGGCCGGTTTACGAGGAGTACCAGGCGGATCTGCAAAAGAGCAACGAGCGGCTGCGCGCGCTGCTGCAATCCTACGCCGCGGACTACAACAATAAATCGCTCACCGACGAGAAAGCGAAGAAGCTGATGGACGACTGGATCGCGCTCGAGCGCGACGAAGGCAACCGCCGCAGCGCCTTCGCGCCGAAGGTGCTGAAAGCGGTGCCGCCCAAGAAGGCGGCGCGCTATCTGCAGATCGAAAACGAATATCGTACCATGGTGCGCTACGAAATGGCGGCCTACGTGCCGCTAGCCCAGTAGCCCGAAAAATCGGAGAGAGCGATGAAACTTCAATCGAATTTAACTGTTGCTGTCGCCGCGATTGCGATCGGGTTGAGCTTCCTGGCCGCCGGCCGGTGCTTCGCCGCAAGCGCCGCGCAGATCGACCGCGACGCGGCCCAGACTCTCAACACCTTATATACGAACAATCCCGGCGCGAGGGCGCTCGGGGATAAAGCGGTCGCGGTGCTGGTTTTCCCGAGCATCGTGAAGGGCGGCTTCATCATCGCCGGACAATTCGGCGACGGCGCTTTGCGCAAGCACGGCAAGAGCGTCGGCTATTACCGCTCGCTCGCGGCGTCGTACGGCTTTCAGGCCGGCGCGCAATCGTTCGGCTACGTGCTGTTTTTCATGGACGACGACTCGGTCCGCTATCTCGACAGAAGCGACGGCTGGGAGCTCGGCACCGGTCCGAGCCTGGTCGTGCTCGACCAGGGCTTCGGCAAGAACTTCTCGACGACGACGCTGCAGAAAGGCGTCTACGCCTACATCTTCAACCAGAAAGGGTTGATGGGCGGCGTCGGCATACAAGG
Organism: Binatia bacterium; assembly: GCA_036407055.1. GTDB lineage: Bacteria > Desulfobacterota > Binatia > UBA9968 > UBA9968 > JAJPJQ01. The sequence continues at coordinate 6,081 of DASWZY010000165.1, read as the reverse complement.
CACCAAGATCACGAAGATCAATCCGAATCGCTAGCGCGGCGCCGGGTGGGAAGAAGGAGAAAGGCAATGAGACGCGATTTCATCATCAAGCTGACGAGTTTTGCGCTGGCAGCGCTGCTGCTGGGTTTCGTAGGCTACGCGGGAGCGCAGGACAAGCCCGCCGACAACATGCAGATCCTGCGCGATAAGATCAAAGCCGACAAGAAACTGCTGGTCGCGGCCAACATGGATTTGACGGAATCCGAGGCGAAGTCCTTCTGGCCGGTCTACGACCAATACCAAAAGGATTTGCAGAAGATAAATCAACGCGTCGCCAAAGTGATCGAGAGCTACGCAGAGGACTACCGCAACCACTCGCTCACCGACGAGAAGGCGCGGAAGCTCATCGACGAGGCGCTCGCGATCGACAAGGCTGAAGCGGACCTCAAGAGCGCATACGGGCCGAAGCTCGCCGGCGCTGTGTCCGCGAAAAAAGCGCTGCGCTACCTGCAGATCGAAAATAAGATCCGCGCCGTCGTTCGCTACGACGTCGCTTCCGGCGTGCCTCTGGTGCGCTAGAGAACCATCTCGGACGCCGCTGAGCGGCCCGTATACGAGGATGCTGTCGCCTGAGAAGAAAGCACGGGATCATGGCGGCGCGAGATTCGTCTTCACATTCGACCCCTATTGCTGGATCGCTCGCCTCGCCGACTTCGAGTCGAAGCATGGCGGCGCCGCTCAAGGCACCGAGAATATCCGTCACCGCCGCCACCGGACTGATCGATGCCCTCGCTGCGGCGCACGTAGACGCCGACGAGCTTCTGCGGTCGGTGGGACTGAACCGCGAGGCCCTGAAAGATCCGGACGGCTTCATTCCCTGCGCCGCTTTCGCCGCCCTCCTGGAGGAATGCGCGCGCGCAACCAAAAACGACTGTTTCGGACTCCATTTCGCCGAGCGCTTCGATCCCAAGAGTCTCGGCGCCTACGTGTACGTGGCTTTGAACTCGCCGACTTTCGCCGCGGCCGCCGACAACATGGAGCGATACATCCACCTCCATAACCAGGCCGTCCAGACCTATCGCACCGTCGAAGGCAACCGCGTTTATCTGCGGCACGTGCTTCCCGACTTCGGGCTCGACTCGGTGCGCCAGCATAGCGAATACAGCCTTACGCTTGCGCGGAACCTCTTGCAGCTCATGGCCGGCAGCACCTGGCATCCGCTCGAAGTCCAGTTCATGCACGAAGCCCGCGACAGCTCCGAGCACACTCGGGTCTTCGGCTGTCCGGTTCTATTCGCCTGCGAGACCAATGCGCTGGTGATCGGGCGCGAGTTCCTCGAGCGCCAGGTGCCGGCCGCCGATCCGCACCTCATTCCGACATTGAAGCGCTATCTCGATCAGGTTTTGCAGGCGATGCCGCGGGAAGACGAGTTTTTATGCTCGGTGCGCAAAGCGGTCGCGGAATCCATGCGCGACGGGGGCTGCAAGCTCGCCGCCGTTGCTAAAAGACTGGCGATAAGTCCCCGCTCGCTTCAGCGGCGGCTCGAAGAATACGGGATCGATTTCAACGCGCTGCTGGGCGAGACGCGCCTCCGCTTCGCAGTCGAGTATCTGAAGAATCCGAGCAACACGCTGACCGAGGTCGCCTTCCTGCTCGGCTACTCTGAAGTCAGCGCCTTCAATCGCGCCTTTAAACGCTGGACCGGCACCACGCCGATGCAGCATAGGCGCAAGGCGCGCGAATCCCGAGTCTGATTTCGTTGCCGGCCCTCTAACGCAAAAGAACTCCTGACGCCGGAGACGGACCTCCGAAGCCAGGAGCTCTTCATGCTGGAGTTGGTGGAGCAGATGGGAGTCGAACCCACGGCCTCCGCGTTGCGAACGCGGCGCTCTCCCAGCTGAGCTACTGCCCCGTGAAAATCGAATTCAAACGATCGTGCGCAAAAATTCTTTCAGCGGTCCCGCGAGATCGGGCCGCTTGAGCGCGTAGGCGACGGTCGCGCGCACGAAGCCGAGCTTGTCGCCGATGTCATAGTGCTCGCCGGTAAATTCGTAGCCGTAAAATTTTCTTTGCTTGTTGAGGTCCGCCATCGCGTCGGTCAGCTGGATCTCGCCGCCCTTCCCCGGCTTGACGCGCTCGAGGCAGCCGAAGATATCCGGATGCAGCACATAGCGTCCGACGATCGCCAATTCCGACGGCGCGTCCTTCGGATCCGGTTTTTCGACCATCGCATCGATCGCGTGCGTGCGCGGCTCGATCTCGCGCCCTTGAATGATGCCGTAGCGCTTGACGTCCGGCCGCGCCACGCGCCGGAGCGCGACTACCGAATCGCCCTTGGACTCGTAAATATTCAAGAGCTGGCGCACGCACGGAACCGGATCGTCGACGACGTCGTCGGATAAGAGCACGGCGAAGGGCTCGTTGCCGACCAGGTTTCGCGCGGAGAGCACCGCGTGGCCTAAGCCCAGCGGCTTCTTCTGCCGCACGGAGACGACGTCGATCATGGTCGAGAGCGACTGGAGCTTCTCCAGCATCTCGGTGTTGCCGCGTTGCTCGAGCACCTGCTCGAGCTCCGGCGCGAAGTCGAAATGGTCTTCGAGGCTGTCCTTGCCGCGCGCGGTGACGAAGATCATCTCCGTCAAGCCCGAGTCGAACGCCTCCTCGACGACATACTGTATCGAAGGAGTGTCCACGATGGGCAGCATCTCTTTCGGCACGGTCTTGGTCGCGGGCAGAAGCCGCGTGCCGAGGCCGGCGACGGGGATGACCGCTTTTTTGACTTTTATCGCCATCTCAAGCGAACCGGTTCTTCCGCTCGCCGACTTCCTGCGCCGACTTGCAGTCGATACAGAGCGTCGTCACGGGCCGCGCCTTGAGCCGCGCCGTGCCGATCGTCTCGCCGCATTCCTCGCAGACGCCGTAGCTCCCGTCCTCCAGCCGGCGCAGCGCTTCGTCGATCTTGGCGATCAGCTTGCGCTCGCGGTCGCGAATCCGCAGGGTAAAGTTGCGCTCGGATTCGAGCGCCGCGCGGTCGGTGGGATCCGGAAAATTCGCTTCGCCGTTCATGCCATCGACGGTTTTTTCCGCCTCGTTCAGAAGCTCCTGCTTGCGTTCGTTCAGGAGACGACGAAAGAAGTCAGTATCTACGGCAGCCACGGTAAGGTCCTTCCGGCGCGAGCGAAAACCTCAACTATATACCATCGATGCCCGGTGAAGTAAATCGTCGATTGCACGGAATTCGCGCCTCATTCGATGGAAAACGGCGAGGGCGGATGCTTGAGAACGAGAATTTCGGTCGACGCTGGCAGCATCGCGCGGCTCAGCACGAGCTTGGAATCGTTCAGACGCTTGACGGGATACTCCGCCTTGGCGAAAGCGCCGAAAAGCTCCGCCTGGCGCTCGACGTCGTAGTGCATCGGGATGACGATCGGCGGTTTTACCTGCTCGATGACGCGCACCACGTCCTCGAAGCCGAGGTTCGTCATTGCGTCGATCGGAATCATGAGAATGTCGACCCTATTGAGCACTTTTTCCTGCTCCGGCGTGAGCAGATGGCCCAAATTTCCCAGATGCGCGATGCAGAGGCTCCCCATCTCGTAGATGAAGATCGAGTTGGCGATCGCGCCCCACGCAGGACCGCGCTGGCTCGGGATGTTCACGATGGCGATATCTTTGACGTTGGTACGGATCGGGTTCCACGTCTGGCGCATCGTGATGCCGCGGAGAATGACCGGATCGCCCGACACCGCGCCGACGTTGTTGTGCGTGATGTGGTCGTTGCTGACCGTCACGGCGTCGGCCCGGATGCCCGGCGTGACGTCGAGATTCGGATCGGTGACGACGCGCGTCTCGCTGCCGGACTGGATCAGGAAGCTCGAATGGCCGAACCACTGGACGAAATAGCTGCCAAGCTTCGGCGTCGCGCGCCCGCCGCGCGCCTGCACGAGCGCGCGCTCCCTGTCGAAGAGCTCGACGAGCGACGGGTTGCAGAACGCCTGCACGAGGCGGCGCGGCAGCATCAGCAGCAGCGTCGTCAGCCCGAGAAACGCGCGCCTTCTCATCACGCCTCCTCGATGATCAGCGTCGTGAAGGCGCGGACTTCCGTCTCCGGCCGCTGCCAGGCGTCTTTCGCCAGCCCCGCCTTCACGCACGTCTGCTGGAGGAATTTTTTCATGTCCCAGCCGTATTGCGTCGCGACCTGCGGCAGCAGGACGCCGCGCCGGCCTCCGTTCGAGATATAAAGCCCGTGCCTGCCGATTTCCAGGCCCAATGGATCGTCAGCCTTGAACAGCTGGCTCAGCACGGAAATCTCGATGTGGATCTGCCCGAGCTCGCTCGGCGCGATCGCCGCCACCCGCCGGTCGCGCGACGCAGCCGCTTCGGTCATCTCTTTCACCGTCTCATAGAGCGGCGCGGCCGGAAAGCAGGTGCCGATGCAGCCGCGCAGCTCCGTGCCGCGATGGAGGCTGACGAACGCGCCGTACTCCTGGGTCTCAAGATAGGGATCGCCCACGGCGGCCTCGCTTCCCTCGATGTCGCAGACGAAATCCTCCAGCGTCGCGCGCGCGAGCTCGATCAGCTTTATCTGCGACGCCGGAGGAATATCGATCTCCATTCCACACCTACATAGCCGCGCGATCCTAGAATAGCCACAGCGCGTCCGCGGGGACGGCGACCCAGTATTCTCCCGCGGGCAGCGCCCGCTCGCCCCAGACGCGGAGCTCGAGGCCCGGCAGCGCGAAGAGATATTCCCAGCGCTCACCCAAATACGACGCCGATTTGAGCGCCATCTTAACGCGATTTTCGCCGCCGCCGTCGGCAAGGCGCAGTGATTCCACGCGCACGACGCCGGCGGCGGTCTCGCCCGGCTTCTTCGCGCCGCGGAGCTCGCCCCAAAGGCTCCAGCCCCCGGCGGCGATGCGCGCGCGGCGGCCGTCGCTCTCGGCGATCGTGCCGGCGACGCGATTGTTGCTGCCCATGAATTCGGCGACGAAGCTGCACGCCGGCCGCGCGTAGATCTCCTCCGGCGATCCCTCCTGCTGCACGATGCCCTGGTCGAGCACCATGATGCGGTCGGCGATCGCCAGCGCCTCGGTCTGGTCGTGCGTGACGTAGAGGGCGGCGGAATGCGTCTCTTTGATAATCTGGCGAATCCAATGGCGCGCCTCCTCGCGCAGCTTGGCGTCGAGGTTGGAGAGCGGCTCGTCGAGCAGCAGCACCGGCGGGCCGTAGGCGAGCGCGCGGGCGAGCGCGACGCGCTGCTGCTGCCCGCCTGAGAGCTGGTGCGGATAGCGCGCGGCCAGGTTCTTGAGCCCGAGCCGCTCCAGCATGCCCTCGACTTTGGTTTTGATCTCGCCGTTGGGCATGCGCCGGAGCTTGAGGCCGTAGGCGACGTTCTCGAAAACCGTGCGGTGCGGCCAGATCGCATACGATTGAAACACGAGGCCGAGGCCGCGCCGCTCGGCGGGAATCTCCAGATCCGCGGCGGCGTCGAAGATAGGTTTGCCGCCGATCGCGATGCGCCCGCGGTCCGGCCGCTCCAATCCCGCGACCGAGCGCAGCAGCGTCGTCTTGCCGCTGCCCGACGGCCCCAACAGCGCTAGGATCTCGCCGCGCTCGAGCCGGAGCGAGACGCCGCGGAGAATCTCGTTCTCGCCGAGCCGCTTCGCGATATCTTCCGCAACCAGCTCAGGCATCGAGGCGCACCCCTAGGCGGAGCGCGGCGAGCAGCGCCGCGCCGACGATCACGACTTCCACGACCGACAACGCCGAGATGAGATCGAGCGCGCCCGTGCCCCACAGCGCGACGATCAGCGAGCCGATCACCTCGGTGCCGGGGCCGAGCAGATAAACGCCGGTCGAGTATTCGCGCACGAACATCATGAAAATGAGCAGCCAGCTGCCGATCAGGCCGAAGCGGACGAGCGGCAGCGTCACGTCACGCGCGATCTTCGCCGGGCCGGCGCCGGTCACGCGCGCAGCGTCTTCGAGATCGGGCGCGACCTGCATCAGCGTCGCGGTGATGAGCTTGAGGCCGTACGCGAGCCAGACGACGCTGTATGCAAGCCACAGGCTGAAGAGCGTCGTGCGCAGCGGCGCGAT
>DASWZY010000164.1:0-2990 GCA_036407055.1 Binatia bacterium | reverse complement strand
AGGATCTCGAGAAGCTTGTCCCCGAAGCGGTGCGAGAAACCCTGAACTTTTTCTTTGAGCGGCACCACCGTCGTGAATTCGGTGGGAAAAGCGCCGACGCTGCTGGTGATCTTGCGGATTCTTTCGTCCACCACCTTGCCCTTGATGATGAAGTGGCCGTTCTTGAGCGCGAGGTCGTAGTCGTAATCGGGCATGTCCTCCGGGAGATCGGTTGTTTCCGGAATGCCGACGTCGGGCACGCGCGTAGGAAATTCCAGGCGGAGAAAATACGCGTCGCCCCAGTCCTGAAGCGTATAGACGTTGCCGTAGCGCCGCTCGCGCTCGAGCTTCTCGACGAAACCGCGGGCATAAAATCCGTCGACCGGAATCGGGACGGCGCGCAGCATGCCATACTGGCGCGCGAGCAGCGGCTTGAGACCGATGGAAAGCGGCATACCGTACAAGGCTGCGCGAAATTCGATTTCCTCGACGGGCTTGGCCCGGAAAATCCCGTCTTTCAGACGGTAGACGCCTTCGGCGAGAGCGACGAGAACGCCGAGGATGATGTAATTATTGATGCCCTGGCTGAAGACCAGCGCGGCGCCGCCGACGATAGCGGCGATAATAATCCCGATCAAGGGATAGAGAAGCAGATTATGGAGAATGTTAAGCGCGGTCGAGCCGCCGGCACTGAACGCGGCGGAGCTGCCGGAGGATTTTTGCAGCGCGACTTTATCCTGGTGCGGCAGCGCGCCCAAAAAAGGCTGCGCGATAAAAAGCGCGGTTCGCATGAGCGGCGTGCCGAGCGGCGCGCGCTGATTCACGCGCGAGAGCACTTCGTCAAAGCTGCCCGCCACCTCGCCGGCAAAATGCTTTTCCGGACGCGGCGCTTTGACTTCGACTTTCGGCGGCGGCGGCTTCGGCGCCGCTTTCGGCGCGGGAGCGGCGGCGACTGCGGGTTTCGCGGCTGGCGCGGGCTTCGCTTCAGCGGCCGGCGCTGCGGCCGCCGGCGCGGGCGCCGGCTGTCCGGCGGCCTTGCGGAAGCGCGACTCGAAATTCTCAGCAAACGCGACGTCTTGATGAATCGCTTTGGCGCGCCCGATCAGCGCGTCTTCGCCCTCAACGTTATTGGGATCCGTCACGCAGCAGTCGACGGGGCACACCGCGGCGCAAGCCTCGTAATCGTGAAAGCCTACGCACTCGGTGCAGAGCAGCGGGTCGATGACATAGAGTTCTTCGCTCTGGCTGATCGCATTGTTGGGGCATTCGGGCTCGCATGCCCCGCAGTTGATGCACTCGCTTGTGATCATCGTCGCCATAGCTGTGAAGACTCCGAATTTGCTGATTAATTACTTGTTTCGGCCCAAGTTGTCAACGTTTTCGTCGTGTTGCGCGGGTTGGAAGCGGCGAAAAATTTATGTTAGCGTGTGACGTAAGGCGGCGTACCCAAGTGGTTAAGGGAGAGGTCTGCAAAACCTCGATGCAGCGGTTCGAATCCGCTCGCCGCCTCCAATTTACTCCATCCTTCACTCACGCAGTCTCCCCCGCGGCGCCGACCAAGCGGTCGAGCTCGCCGGACTGTTCCATCTCGTAGAGCTCGTCGTAACCGCCGATCGAGCGGCCGTCGATAAAAATCTGCGGCACGGTGCGGCGGCCGCCGGAGAGGCGGATCGCCTCCTCGCGCAATTTTGCGTCGCGGGCGACGTCGATCTCTTCGTATTGCAAATTTTTCGAGCGCAGCAGCGCTTTCGCGCGCACGCAGTACGGGCAGACTTGTGTGGTATAAACGACGATTTTCGCCATGGAGGTATTATCGCACGACCGCGGGTTTTGTTGAAACACCCGCCCGGCCTAATCTTCTTTGAGGATTTTTTTCAGCGCGGCGCCGAGCTCGCGATGCGTGAAAGGCTTGGCGATGTAGTCGGTGCAGCCGCTCTGCATGCACTTTTCGCGATCGCCCGGAAGCGCGCGGGCCGTCGCGGCGAGAACCGGAATCGACTGGGTCTTCGGATTCTTTCGGATGAGAGCGGTCGCCTGGAGCCCATCCATGCCGGGCAGCGAGATGTCCATGATGATAAGGTCCGGCAGATGCGTCTCGGCCATCTGGACGGCCTTGTCGCCGGTATCCGCGGTGATCGCATCGTAGCCGAGAAACTCGAGTTCTTTCTGAACGACGTCGACCGTCGCCGGATTATCTTCGACCAGGAGAATTCGTTTCTTGCTCATTGCCGTAATCCCGCCGGCAACCAGTATATCACAGGCGACTCCGGCGCGCTATCCGCCGGCTTCCTCTGCGAGCTCGATATTGACGCTGCCGATGAAGACCTGCGCCGACATCTTGACGGGCAGACGCTGCTCGTCGGCCGTGATCCACGCCGTCGCCTGGCGTACGCGCTTCGCGTAACCGGATTTGCTGAGATCGGCGACTTTGGGAATAATTTTGAACGCTTCGTATTTCTTTCCCCTGACGGAGACCGACTCCTTGCCGATGACATCGATCGTCACAAGGTAGCGGCTTTTGCCGCCGAAGACCTCGAGCTGGAAGGAATCGCCGGGCTTGAATTCGAGGCTGCGGGCGAGGTAGACGGCCGAGACGGTATCGAGGGCGTAAGGCGATTCGAATTCGAAGTCGCGCCGCTTCTTGTTTTCTTTTCGCTGAACGGTCCATTTATGCGTCGCCGGATCGACGGTCGCGATCGTATCGTTCGCCTTTTTGTTCTCACGTTGGATGAACGAGAAGCGCAGCGGATGCATCGTCTCGGCGTCGAATGTGGACTCGATGACTTCGCGCATCTTGAAGATCCAATCGAGACCGCGCCACGAATCGGCCTTGACCGTCGCGTGGTAAGTCTTTTTACCGTCGGTGACGATGGGATGCATGTCGATCGTCGCCGACGCGACCGGCACACCGAGCCAGCTCGCTTGATAGACGGCGTGCTCTCCCTTGTCGAACGGCCGGTATTTGGGCGGGTAATTCTTGAACTGCGGCGGCGCGTCGGCCGCGAGAGCGA
>DASWZY010000163.1:0-6440 GCA_036407055.1 Binatia bacterium | reverse complement strand
ATGAACCAGACCGACCCGATGATTAAGGCCGTCTCTATTCTCGTCGGCTACGCCGTTGGGCGGCCGAGGAGGGTGCTCGTTATAGAATTCCCCCTGAGCTTGATAAAAAAGCTGCGTGCGGTTTGATCCGATTCTGTCCCAGAACAGAAAAGAATCGAGCACGCCGGTCGGTCTTTGCAGAAACAAACGACCTTGCTGCAACGTAATGTCATAGAACGGTCGGAAAGTGACAAAATACCTTTGCCCGCTGGGAAGCAAATCGTTGTAGGTCAACCGGCCGCCGACGGTATGCTCGTTATAGTCGAATTTGTGGTTGTGGTAATTGATGGTCTGTAGCAGGTCGTACCGGCCCGCAGCCTGCCAATTGGGTGTTCGCCAAAAAGCGTATTCCGTGCTCAGCGTCAATAGATTCCCCGGGCTATTCTTGGGACCGTCGTCAGGAGTTCTCCCGCTTTTATTAGCCTCTAGCGTAACGTTAGTATCGTACTGACTCCTTATCGATGCCTCCAACCAGAACGGCGTGTCGCCGCGCCGCGGCGTTCTGAGCGCGGTCAGCAGATCGCGGCTCGGGCCGACGAGAGGGGAGGCGGGCTCGAGCTGCAACGACTCGGCGATCTGCCGCGCGGCGTCGGTCTTCCCCTGCGCGCGCAGCGTCGAGGCCAGCATCAAGCGGAGGTTTGCGTTATCCGGGTGGACCTCGAGTCCCTTGCGCACGTACGCCTCGGCCTCGGCGTATCGGCCCTGCGCGCTGAGGCTCAGCGCGAGATAGTAGACGACGTTGGTGTTGCGCGGGTCGAGCTGATTCGCATGCATCAGCTCGCGCGTGGCCTCGTCGTATTTTTTCGCGTCGTAAAGAAGAATCGCCCGCGAGAGCGCGATCTCGGCCGACTCGCGGCTCTCCTGCGCGAGCGCCGGCGCGGACGCGAAGAGCATCAGCGCGACGACGGCTAAAAGGAGCTTCTGGAATATAGACCGGCGCGACGATTTACCCAGGACGCAGCTTCGATTGTATATCATTGAGTTTTCCCGAGGTTAGCGATTCGCCGCAGGATACAGATGTTTGTAAGGTCTGTCAAATTTGGACTCCCCTGACAGACTCCCAATGAACAAAAAAAGAGGGGCCATGCGGCCCCTCTTTGTCACTGTAAAGATTTTTTTAGCGGAATCGCGGCGGCGCGATCTTGATGGAGCCGGCAGGCGCGCTCGTTGAGCGCGACGTCTGACTCTGCTTGGGCTGTGACGCGTTGGTATTCGTGCCGCATGCATAGGCGACACCGCCGTCGCTGTCGACGCAGATCGCTTGGCCCTGGCCTAAGCTCACAGTTGTCGACTGCAGCTCGTCGATCCGCATGCTGAAGGCGGTCAGCTTCAGCGTGACCGCGCAGTCATGATCGGCGGCGACGCTCACGGCAGCAGGCCCGATCTCCACGACTTTAATTTCACCCTGGCTATCCGCAGGATCTTCCGAGTCGGGGTTGTCGCTTGTCGGAACGGTTTCCTTAATCGTTTTCTGCAGCGTTACATCCGTATCGTCCGACGGAATAACATTCGACGAACAATTTTTCGGCAGGTTCGTCGCGCGGATCGTAAGCAGATCGAAATCTGCGGTGCCGTCGCCGTCGGGATTCAGCAGCTTTACCAGCGCGGCGATTCCGGGGCTCGCATACGAATAGCCGGCGCTCGTGCCGGTCCTGCGCACGAAATTGATCGCCTGGATCTGAAGCGGATCGGCGACGGGCGTGACATTGATGGTCACCGTCGCGGGCGCGCTGTCGACCGTCCCGTCGTTAACCTTGAACGTGAAGCTGTCGGGGCCGTTGTAGTTCGGATTCGGCGTGTAAGTCACGTTGTTGGCGACCATGGCTTGAACGATGGCCGCGAGCGCTTTTTTTGAAGGCGGAGGCAGTGCGCCAATTATGGGCTTCTTTGCTTTCGTCTTTTGCTGACTTTGTTTCTGTTTCAGTTTTCTGGCGTTCGCCGTTTGCTTTGCGGTTGCAGGGCCGACAGATGAGAGGCTTCCATGCTGCGGGCTCTGGAGGATCGTAAAAGTCAGAGGATCGTTGTCGAGATCGTTTGCCGTCAGCGTGATCTGCTTAGGCGTGTCCTCGGCCGTGGTAACCGATTGAGAATCGGCCGTCGGAGCGTGATTCGTATCGGAGCCCCATGTCTTTGTGACAATGTTCGAGAATTTCGTCTCTTCGACCGAAACGAGGAATGAAGCCTGAATCTGGTCTGTGCCGGCGCCGCCGTCGTCCGTATAGGTAAATGTCGCTTCGCCGTTCTCATCGGTGGTATCGGTCCCGGCCTTTCCTTCGTTGGGCCCGGAAAGGACGTCAAACGAGACCACGATGCCGGCAAGCGGCTGTCCTTGGCTATCGGTTACTTTGGCCGTAACGGTGTGCTGAGTGCCGACAGGATTCGACGCGTTCGTCGGTCCCAGGACGATACCTTCACCGACAATTGCCGCTCCCGAGAGATGAAAATACGCAAAGAAAATATTGTCGTCTTGGGACGGATTGACCGTGAGGACGGAAACGCTTGTATCCTGGGGCCCAATGAATGGAAGGAGTGAATATAATTCATCGTCGTTCACGCGGGGCAGCTGCCCATCGGCCGGTTGTTGGTTCGGATCGGAAGGATTGTCGTTTAGATCATCGAGGCCGCCGACTGTGATTAAGTTGCCGCCGCTAACAGTCCCAACGCCATCATCAAAATTGCCTGCGCAACTCGTTAGCCGCTGACCGTTAACGTCGATCCTGCTCGCCTGATTTGTATCAACACCACAACGATGCGTGCCCGATCCCGTTTGGTCCTGTGCGCTGAAACTAATCCCAAGCCCCATATCGGCAAGCGCACCGGAGGCTTGCGGATCGATAGCCTCGCCGAGTGTGATGGCGAAGGTATCTCCCGTCGAGGCTTGCCCGCCGAAAAGCAAAATCACTGAAGTATCCCTAGATTGCGCCGGGTCATCAAAGATGACGACGAGCGCCTCGCCTTCAATGGAGGACGTGCTGGTGGGTTCGGTAAGGATGAAGTTTGTACGCCCCGGGGAGGCCGCGTCGACAATCGGCTTGACGAACGATGTTACATCGGCGAGGCCGTTGGTGGAAAACCCGTTTAGTACTTTTGTATCCCAAGTAATGGGAGTGCCGTTGATCGCAACTTCGCCATCATTAAGAACAGTGCTGGTTTTTGCCGCCATGATAAACGCCTTCCGCACCGTCGCGGACGCGTTCGGCTTCTCGACCTGTATCGTATGCCCGTTGGCATTGTTCGAGCCGGCGCCGTCGACGGAAAGGCTGAGCTTGCCGGTGGCGGAGAAAAATTCGGTGAGGCTGGCGGAGGCGATTGTCGGCGCAAGCAGCAGCGCGGCGATCAATAAAATGACTTTCCGGAGTTTCATTTTCACTTCTTGGGCCGCGATCTAATCGCCTGACTCTGCTCGCCACCGCCGCAATCCGTCCTGCACGGAGGCGGCAGTTTCGTCCCCAAATTACTCTTCGTAGGAGGCGGCGGTGGAGGAGGCAGCGGAACAAAGCCGACGCCCGTCGTTGTCGTGCCCAACGCGGCCTGCGTGATCGTGCCCACGTCGTTGAATCCGTTATTGACGATGGAATTCCGGTTGCCCTCGCCTTGAACGGTGCGGGGCAGCTCGAACGTGCGCAGCAACAGAGCTGCGAACTCTTCTGTGATCTGGCGCAGCGGGGCGATGTTGGAGCCGTTGACATCGGTCGCGGTGAAGCGCGTAAGCGTCACGGGCGGACACGGGCCGGGCGCGCATTCGAGCGACGCCTCGCCCGCGAGCTGTGCGAACGTGCTCTGGTCGGGTTTGGTCGCTTCGGCGTAAATCATCGAGCCGCGGATCGCCGCGATGGCATTGCCGGTGCGGACGACGACTTCGTCGCCCGGCTTCATCAGATCGCGCGCCACGTTGATGAGAACGGCGCCTGAGTTGACCTGGACGGTCGAGCGCGTGCCTCCGCCGGCGATCGTCTCCTCGCGCACTTCGAAGCGGCTCAATTCACGCACCGTGACGGTTGCCTTGCCGCCAAAAAGCATGCGCGCCGAAGACTTCTCGCGCGTGTCGATGACGTCGCGGATGAAGACGTTATCCTTCTGCCGCAGAGTGGCCGGCTGCTGGACGTTCGGCCGGGTGAGCTGAGCTTGGCCTTCGACGGCGGTAACGACGCCGGAATTCTGCTGCTGCTGCGCGTGGAGTTTTGAGCGGCTAGGAACGACCAAAAGCGCCAGTAAAAAAAATACCGCGGCGGACAGCTTTAAACCGGCGCGTATCATTGTGCAACCTCCGACAACTGTGGCACCGACTCTTATAATGACGGAGCACTGTTGTCAATGGGGTGAATACCCGTTTGTCCTTAGTTTACGCAAGCTTAAGAACTTAGGTGGTTGACAATTGACCGGCGAGACAGCAGAATGCTGCCAATTATGTCCACAATACGGCATGAAATGACAATTTTGCCGTTTCTCCGGTCAAAAAATTTCCTCGCAGCCGGATTCCTTTTCGCTGTTTTTTTTCTCCTGCCGTCTGTTGGCGCAGCGGCGGAGCCGTCGCCGTCGATGGGAGAGAACGCGCTGCACGCCGGCGTCTACGTCGATCGCGCCGTCATCGCGTACAGCGACGGCCGCTATGAAGAAGCGCTGAAAGAAGTGCAGCAAGCGCTGAAGCTCGATCCCGAAAATGTCGACGCGCTGTATTATCAAGGCTTGGCTTACGCCGCGCTCAATCGCAATACGGAAGCGTATGCCTCGTTCGAGCGCGCGAAAAAGCTCCGCCCGAGCGACATCGACGTCACGTTCCAGCTCGGCGTTCTTCACTTCGGCGACAAGCAGTACGACCGAGCAGAGCCTTATTTACGCGAGGTTTACCGCGCGAACCCGAAGCACCCGAACATCGGCTATTATCTCGGCGTCATCGAGTTCAACAAACAGAATTTCCGCGAGGCGCTCGCCTATTTCAAAGGCGATGTGCCCAGCGATCCCGATTTCGAGCAGCTCAATCGATTCTATACGGCGCTCACGCTGACGCGGCTCGGCGCGACCGCCGAGGCGAAAGCCGAAGTCGACCTCGCGGTTCGCGCGCAGCCGGCTTCGCCGCTAACGGCGCCGGCGCAGCGCCTCGGCGAAATCCTCAGCGGCGCGCAGCGCGAGGAGAAGCGCTTCAGCGGCCAGCTGCGGACGGGCTTCATTTATGACAGCAATGCTCCGGTCGTTCCCTTGAGGGGCGGCGGTGCCGAAGCCGAAGCTTCTCGCCGGTCGGACAGCCCGCCGAACAGTTGGGGCTCGCTCATCGCGCTCGATCTCGATTATAAGTGGCTTAAGACTGCCGCGTGGGAAGGATCGATCTCACATCATTTTTTCCAAACGCTCTACTATAACCATCAGGCGCGCAATTTTAATACGCAGGAAAACATGCCGACGGTGAGCATCGTAAACAACGGAGTCCTCCCGGTTTTCTTGGGGTCGATGGCGTATTCCGCCGGTGCGCAAGCGGCCTACGACTTCATATCATTGGGCAACGCGCCGTTCATCCAGCGCGGAATTTTCAGCCCGTACATGACTTTGATCGAAAATTCCTGGAACGCGACGACGTTGCTGTATCGTTTTCAGTACAAAGATTTCTACCACGATGAGCGCGCCATCGTCCAAGGGACGGGAAGCGCGACGTCCGACGATATTCAGGACGCGGCGAATAACACGATCGGATGGCTGCATTTCTTTCTTTTCGAGAAGTCGCGCCACTACATCAAGATCGGCTATCAGTACGACGACGAAAATGCCCGCGGCCGGAATTGGGACTACCGGGGCCATCGTCTTTTGGCAGGCTTCCAATATATGCTTCCGTGGGACGTGCGCTTCCGCTACGACTTGGACTACCACTGGAGATTTTACGACCACAAAAACACGCTGCATCCGGACAACACAAAATCCTTTGTCCGGCGGCAGGATAACGAGCCGATTCATCTTGTCGGCGTCGCGAAAGACTTTAACTTGTATGTTCCGCTAACGGTCGGCGTGGAGTATCTCTACGATCGCGGGCATTCCAATATCAACCTATACGATTTTTCTCGCCACGTAGTGACGATGAGCGTCGCCTGGCACTTCTAAGTGGTTAATCCGGAGTAATCAAAAGGAAGGGCTGCCGGGCGTTGTTACAGCGGCGGCTCGGTGAGAAGCTCGAAGCCCTGCTCGTGCGCTTCGATCGCGGCGGTCTCGGTGTGCCGCTTGGCATCGCAATCGGCCGCCGCGGATTCGTCGACCGAGACGCAGCCGACATGATGTTCCCATTCGGGCTCGAAATAGTGCTTCAGCTCGTGCAGCAGGACGCGCGTATCGTCCAGCGAGTAGATCCTTTTATTTTGCTTGTCGAAGTAGCCTAAAACCTGCAGCTGCTGGCCGCCGACGCTGAGCGCCTGGACCGC
>DASWZY010000162.1:0-2112 GCA_036407055.1 Binatia bacterium | reverse complement strand
CAAGCCGGTCGATCAGCCGGGCGGTCTCAGCGGCAAGCCGCTGAAGGCGCGCGCGACGGATTTCATCCGCCACGTCTATCGCGCGACCGGCGGCGCGCTGCCGATCATCGGCGCGGGCGGCATCTTCACCGCCGAAGACGCTTACGAGAAGATCAAAGCCGGCGCGAGCGCCGTGCAGATTCTGACCGGCTTCGTCTACGAAGGTCCGGGCGCGGTCAAGCGCATCAACCGCGGCCTGCTGAAACTGATCGAGCGCGACGGGTGGAAAAATATCGGCGAGGCAGTGGGGAAAGGCGCTTAAGGATCAGTTCGCGATCGTTAGCGAGAGCGTTTTCTCTTGCATAACGCCGAGACCGTCCGTCACCTGAAAGGTGACATTCCCGCTGAAGGGCGCGGCGGGTACGCCGGTGATCTGACCGCCAGAAGACAGTATCAGCGGATTCGGCAGGCTGCTGCCATTTTTTAGATTCCACACATAAGGCGGCTTGCCCCCGTTCGCTTTCAAAGTCGCCTTGTAATTTTTTCCCACCTTGCCGTTCTTCAGCGATTGCATCGAGATCACCAGCGTCTTGAACACCTGCATGCTGAATTGCCTCGTAGCCGAGCTACCGTCGGCATCCGTCACCGTGAGCGAAAAAGTAAATTTCTTCGCCGTCGTCGGCGTGCCGTTCAAATGCGTGCCGGCGGGCCCTATACCGGGAGGCAGCGACCCCGCCGCGAGTGTGATGGCGTAAGGCGCAGTTCCGCCGCCGACCTGAAGATCTATGTCGTAGAACGAGCCGACTTCGGCATCGGGCAGAGCGGCAATCCCGAACGAAAGAGCGGGCTCGATTCGGTAAATCGTCCCGCCCATAAAAGTTAGGATGTAGAGCAGCCCGTCGCGACCGACCTTTACATCCGTGATCCTGGGAAAATTACTGCCGAAAACTACCGGCGCGAGTTCGGTGTTTTTATCGCCTACGGTGTCGGCGAGCTTTCCCGGCAGAATAAATCCGTCGCGCGCGGCGTTCGGCTCGAAATGATATAGCGTGCCGGAGTTGAAGCTGCCGACGAAGACGTCGTTTTGATACTGCGCGCCGAGCGCCGTCGAATCGAGAAAAGCGACGGCGGTCGGCGCGTCCGTCGCCTTCCAGGAAAATATCGGGTCGGCGTAGTGCGAGCCGGGAATGACGAACAGGTCGGTCCCGGCGTTATGCAGATTCCTGCTGTCCGGTCCCATGATCGATTCCCAGCCGCTGTTGAATCCCGGTAAGACGAGATTCACTTCGTCGTATTCGTCAAGGCCGTTTTCCGTGTCCCACAATTTACCGCCCACCGGGTCGAATGCCATGCCGAACGAATTGCGAATGCCGTAAGCGTAGTACCGCGCCAGGGCGCCGCCCTGGGCGGCGAACGGATTGTCCGGCGGAGTCGAGCCGTCGTCGTTCAGGCGGAGAATGACCGACGTATCGTCGGGCGCGCCGCCGGGAAAGTTCTGGAGCTGCCCGCTGTGGTTCTGGTCGCCGAGGACGACGTAGAGCTTGCCGTCGGGGCCGAAAAGAATAATGCCGCTGACATGGTCGGCGGAGTCGAACGCCTGGGTCAAAATCAAGACGGGATTGACGAGAGCGCCGTCTTGCCAGGTGTATTTGTAAATCTTGTTGGCGGCGGCCTCGCTATAAAATAAATAAACGAAGTGATTATTCTCGAAGTCCGGATGAAGCGCGATGCCCAAAAGGCCGTGCTCGCCCTCGGACTCGACGGCAAGGTCCAGAATCGGCTCGGCCTGGAGAACGCCGTCGAGGACCCGCATTACGTTGCCGTTTTTCTCCAGCACGAGGATGTCCTTTGCACCGACAAACGCCATCGTAGTCGGAAGGTTGAGTCCCGATACGATCTCTTTGACCTGAAGAGTCGGATCCACGACCGAGGGCGCGGCGAAGCAGGCCGTCGCCCAGATGAGCCATGCGGCGAAGAAGATGAGCGTCCTCATACGCGAGCATCCGGAGTATACAAAAATCGCGGTAAAAGAAACCGAGAAGAGTCTGACGCTTCGGAAGGTATCGACGGCCGAGGAAAGGCGTTCAGTTGCCGATTGTGAGGGAAAATGTTTTCTCTTTCGTGATGCCTAAA
>DASWZY010000161.1:0-7637 GCA_036407055.1 Binatia bacterium | reverse complement strand
AGCACGTTTCTGATTGGCCACGTGACCAAGGACGGCGCGCTCGCCGGCCCGCGCGTGCTGGAGCACATGGTCGACACGGTGCTCTACTTCGAGGGCGATCGCGGCCATAATTTTAGAATTCTTCGCGCCGTGAAGAATCGTTTCGGATCGACCAACGAGATCGGCGTCTTCGAGATGAAAGAGAGCGGCCTCGCCGAAGTGACGAATCCGTCGGAATTGTTTTTAATGGAGCGGCCGCTGAAAGCGCCGGGCTCGGCGGTGATCTGCAGTATGGAAGGCACGCGCCCTATTCTCGTCGAGCTGCAGGCGCTCGTGAGTCCGTCGTTCCTCGCCGTCCCGCGCAGGACGACGATCGGGGTCGATCACAATCGCGTCGCGCTGCTCGTCGCCGTGCTGGAGAAGAAAATGGGCGCGCGGCTTTTCAATCAGGATATTTTCGTCAATGTCGCGGGCGGCGTCCAGTTGGACGAGCCGGCGGTCGACCTCGGCATCGCCGCCGCGGTCGGCTCGAGCTATCAGGAGAAGCCGATCGACGCGCGCACCGTCATCTTCGGCGAGATCGGCCTCGCCGGCGAGGTGCGCGGCATCGCGCAGGCCGAGGCGCGGGTCAAAGAAGCCGGCAAGCTCGGCTTCACGCGCGCGATCCTGCCGAAAAGCAACGCCGCGCAGCTGGGCCACATGAAGTCCCCCGAGCTCCACGGCATCGCCTCGCTCGAAGACTGTTGGAAAGAGCTTTTCTAATTCCTTAAAAATCGCCTTCGCGGATATACGGCTGCATCCACAGCGTCGCCTGCAGAATCATTGATTTCCACCAGGCGTCGTACATGCGATTGACGACTTCGGGCGGATGACCTTTCTTCGCGAGAAAGGGCCTCATGGGGACCACGATCGATGCCGAGAACGCGAAGAGATCGCGGGCGCGGATGTGGCCGAGCGTGTTACCGTTGTCGGTTTGGTTCTTTTTCGACCGATGATGGCGCAGTCCGATCTCGTATTGATAATCGAGCCAGGCCTGATCATACTTCGCTCGCGCGGTGTCGAGGACCCACTGGCCAAAGCGCTTCCCTACCGCCTTGGCGTATTCGGTATCGACCTCGTGCGTCTTCGGGTTCTCGTCGTAGGCGCGGAGGTGCGGGTGATCGAAGATGATGCCGCGCCAGGTCTTGAGCAGATCCTCCACCTGATCGGCGAGCACCGCCTCGGAAAACCGCAAGTAGAATACGTCCTCCTCGGAAAAGAGCGCCGATTTCTGGAGCTCCTCCCATTCCCGCATCGTGATGGGCGACTTGGCGACTGCGGCGGTGCCGAACGTGTAGCCGGGGATCTTGTTCTTCTCGGTTGGAGATTCCATCGAGTTCGCCTCCCTCCGCGGCGATGCAAAATCTTTAGGAAAATTAATCGACTTCCGCGCTCAAGATTGGCAAGGAGCTGAGAACTAGAATGGCCGGGCAAAGAAAGGTGCAACGTTAGCGTCCACCCCGCCGGCGGCAGCATGCCGCCGGCGGGGTTAAGGTGATCATTCGATGTGAGCGGTCAGGCCGCCGGCCTGACCGCGCCGGTACTCGTGAAAAAGTGGTTTACCGCGTCCCAGTTGATATTCGCGCAGAACGCCTCGATGTATTTGCCGCGCTCCGACGGCTTGTAGTCCAGCATGAACGCGTGTTCCCACACGTCCATTACGAGAATCGGCTTGAAGCCCGAGGGCACGCCGATGTCGTGCAGCTCGATCCAGTTGTTGGAGAGCTTACCGGTCACAGGATCTTGATAGAGCACCGACCAGCCGACGCCGCGCATGCCGCCGGTGGCGACGAAATCGGTTTTCCAGGCGTCGAACCCGCCGAAGCTTTCGTCGAGCGCGTGCTTGAGCTCGCTCGAAGTATTTCCTTTTCCCTTCGGGGCGAGGTTGCCGAAGTAATATTCGTGCAGCACCATGCCGCCGTATTCGAATCCCAGGTGGCGCTTGATCTCGGTGAATGACGGATTGGTCGGCGAGGCTTTTTTGTTGCGCGACATCTCCAGCAGTTGCTCTGTGAGGAGGTTGGTGTTTTTGACGTAACCTTCGTACAGCCCGAAATGCATCTCGAGCGTTTTATCCGATATGCCTTGCAGGCCCGAGAGATTGAACTTCTTCGCTTTGTAGACGTTATTTCCCATTGAACTACCTCCTGTGTTTAATTCATTTGGAAAGGAACCAAGCCGCGGGATCAGTCGACGATCAGGTAAACCTCGCGCTTGGGAGAGTGAATCAGAAGACCCGACATTTTTTTGGTCCACGCCTGGAATTCGCCGCTGTCCGTAAGCTTATTGATCTGCTTTTCCAGCGTGGCAAGGTCCGGCGCCTCTTGCTCGAAGACGATGTCGGGGGATCCGAACGAAGCGAAATGCGTGTGCAAAATTTTCGGCTTGCTGCCGCCGGCGCCGACGACCAACTCGCGCAATTTTTTGAGCGCATCCTCGACTTCGCCGGTTTTTCCCGGAACCGCCTGAAAGCTGAATCGCGATAGACATGCCATGGAAAATCTCCGTTCGGAAGGGCGGTGACTGAGGGAGCGGATGAATGACGGCCCCGGCGCCGGCGGACGATCTTTTGTCCGCCGGCGCCTCTTCGATCGTGATTAGCCGCGCTGCGAGACCTGCAGGTTATTGACGACCTTCTTCACGCCGTCCGTGCTGCGCGCCAAGTCTTCGGCTTTCGCCTTCTGCTGCGTCGTCTGCACGGAGCCGTTCAAATAAACGATGCCGTTATTCGTGTCCACGTCGATGCGGGTCAAATTCGCCGCCTTATCCGATACGAGCTTCGTCTTCACGCGCGCCGTGAGCGTCGCGTCGTCGACATTCGCTCCCGCGGACTTGCCCGTCATCGTCTGGCAGCCGGCGAGAGAAACCACGAACAGCACCGCAACCAAACTGTTCAACATCCGTCTCATCACTCACACCCCCTTTCCACCTAAACTCTGACCTCCGCTTCAAATATAACCCTGCTCCCGGAGCCAGCAATTGGATTATTACCGATTTCCTGCGCGGAGATGACCTTAGAAAGATTAAGAGAAGGACCTGACCCGTCGCGGAGACGCAGTTGACCGGGCGGCGGCCCTGCGTTATCAAATAAAGCTCAGCCGGTGTGGCGGAACGGCAGACGCGTCGGACTCAAAATCCGATGGAGGCAACTCCGTGGGGGTTCAAGTCCCTTCACCGGCACCAAAAGCTCTTTACATCCTTCCGGAATCATCCGCAGGTGTTTTCACTTCAGCTTTCGCCCTGAGGTGCTAGCCGTTTAATTATTAGAGGAGGGCTGGATATGGCTAGACCTATGACTTACACGGACGTGCACGAACACGAGCTGCACCGCGATACCGCGACGGCGGGTTCCGCAGCCTTTCAGGCTTATGAAATTCTGCTTTTCGCGTTTACGGTAGCGCCGATTATCGCCGGCGCCGATAAGTTTTTCGGCATTTTGACGAACTGGACGCAATATCTCGCGCCCATTTTCCCCAATACGCTCGGCATCGATCCGGCGACATTCATGATGATCGTCGGCGCGATCGAGATAGTCGCCGGAATCATCGTGTTCTTAAAGCCGAGTATCGGCGGCTACATAGTTGCGCTGTGGCTGCTGGGGATTATCGTCAACCTGCTGTTGCTGCACAATTTCTACGACATCGCGCTGCGCGATTTGGGATTGCTGCTCGGCGGGGTAGCCCTGGCGCGGCTCGGATATCAGTTCAGCAGGTAAGTTATTTTAGTTCGCAGGCGTCGCCGGAAACACCAGCGACTTGATCACGACCGGCACCGCGCCCGATGACGGAATCAGCGCGCCGATGTCGACGTAGTCGAACTCGCTGAGTGCGATGCCGTCGATCGACACGACGGGATAGGCAACCTTCATTTCTTCCTTGAAATGCAGGCCGAAGGTGCCGCCGACGTCGCCGTCGTTGACGAGAATCAGCGGAAAGCCGCGGTCGAGCGCCGCCTTCAAACCGCGCTCGACGCCCGAGCAGAACGCCTCCAGGCGCGCGAAGGTCGCCGAGCCGTCCCAGTGATAGCCGACCGCGACGGCGCGCTTGCCGTCGGAGAGATCCAGGCGCTGGAGCGCGCGCGCGATCGCGCTCTCGATCGCGGACGGGTCGATCTCGTCCTCGCTCAGCGTAAACTCCGGAGCGACGACTGGAATATTGCGCACCGGCACGGCGTCGAGCGGGTCGATGAAGATCGTGCTGCCGCTGACCTGAATCGTATACTGCGACGCGCCGATGACGGTCGCTCGGATTTTCGCCGCCGGCTCGCGGATAGGGATGCCGAGGCGCTCGGCGCGCGCTTTCACCTCGCGCGCGAGCAGCGCGCCCATGTCGCCGAACTCGCCGGCGTTGCCGCCATAGATGAATTCCGACACGCCGCCGGAAAACGTCAGCTGGTCGACGTTGCCGCGGTATGAAAGCGGCGGCAGGCGAAATAATTTGCGATGCTCCTCGGCTGCCGGCTTCAGCTCGACGACTTCGAACAACCGGTCGGCCATAAATGAGACGAGCGCCGGCAGCTTCGCGCGGTCGGCTTTCTTGCCGACCGCGAGGTCGAGCCCAACCGCCTGCGCGTAGAATTTTCCCGCCTCTTCGAGCCGCGTGACAAGGCCCTTGTCGTCGAGGACGACAAGGCGCGCGCCCACGTCGAGCGCGGTCACCTCGCGCACGCGCCCTGCGGCACAGATCGCGATCTTGCTCGTGCCCCCGCCGATGTCGACGTTCATGCAGATATT
Source organism: Binatia bacterium (assembly GCA_036407055.1). GTDB lineage: Bacteria > Desulfobacterota > Binatia > UBA9968 > UBA9968 > JAJPJQ01. Next base: position 2,887 of record DASWZY010000161.1, on the reverse strand, counting down.
GTCGGTGCGGCCCGATTCTGCCGCGGCGCCGGAGCCGTGGGCCGCCATCGTGCTCTCCAGGCTGTCGCCGGCGCTGACCGCGACGAAGCGGCCGGCCTCGGCGGCGAAAAGCTCGGCGATCGCGCGCGCGTTGCGCCGCCGCACGGCGACGCCGGTCAGTATCAGGGCGCCGGTGTCGATCTCCTCGCGCTTCAGCCCCGCGCGCGTGTACTGCTTCTCGATGAATTTGCCCAATGCGTCGACGTCGATCGTCAGGTCGTCGCGGTAGGGCGTGAGGAGGATCTCCGATTCGCTCAAGATCTCGCGCTTCGTGACGACGTAGCGGGTCCCCTGCTGGCGCATCTCCAGCCGCGAGAAGACCAGATGCGAAGTGGAGGAGCCGATATCGACGCCCACGCTCGTGAGCTTGATGTCGTCTTCTTCGACGATGTGGCGGCTGGCGTTCGTGAAACTCTGCATAATGACCTAAGAAAACGTAGGGGCAGGTTATCGCCTGCCCCTACGTTAATTACAGAAAACTTTACAAAGAGCGGTTACGGCTTTTGATACAGCGAATCTTCCATCCGCGACTTGACGCCCTCGTTATTCAGCGTCTCGACGTATTCTTTGCGCAGGTACGGATCTTCGTCGTAGTACGGGATCGCCGTGCCGCCGTCCTTGATATCGATCGCGCCGTAGTCGATGTGCTGGTCGCCCGGCCGGCCGCGCTCGCGTCCCGGCGCATTCGGGCCGAACCACGCCGACAGACGCAGCGGCTCCTTGCTCGTGCCGAAATGCGCGTGAAACCAGTTGCCGCCCATCGGCGCGGCGCTGACGAGCCCGACCGGCTCGTAGTCCTGGCGCCTCACCTCGTCGCCCTTACCGTTCTCCCACGGCTTCTGGCCGAGGTGCGCCGGCCACGTGTAGGTGTATCCTTTGCCGGTCAGGCAAACGAGCACGGCGGCCGAGCCGTGCGCGTGCGCCTTGGAGTAGCGGCCGTTCTGGTGCTCGCCGATCCAGAGATAGAAATTGTTGCCGGTCATATGCGGCTCGATGCGCCGATAGCCGGGCGAGCGGCGGTTGTCGAGCGGCAGCTCGCAGCCGATGATGTCGGGAATGATATTCGTCTGCCGCATCGCAAGCCCGCGCACCGGGTCGGGTGTCACGTCTTCTTTGTATTTGTAATAGTCTTCGGAAGCGTCGAAGCGGTCCGTAAAGGTGTATGGGCAGTTGAAGATGAAATCGAGGTTCGACACCATATTGATCATGTTCGGCGCCGTCGTTCCGGCGAGCAAAAGCGCGGGGCTCGACGTCGCGTTCACGATCCGGTGCGAAGCGTTTATCGGGATCGAGAACAGCGAGCCGCGCTGCCATTCGAAGGTCAGCTTCTTGCCGTTGCCCTCGCTCCAAACCTCGGTCGTGCCGCGCCCCTCGACGACGAGAAAAATCTTCTCGTATAGATGCTTCTCCGGATTGAGCGCGCCCCTGCCGGGGACTTCGACCACGTAACAGCCCCACAATCCTTCGGTGCCGAGAAGCTGGATGTAGGTGCCCTTGCCGCCGGTGCGCTTCCACGGGAGCCGGGGCAGGTCCTGCACGCGGCGCACGCCGATCTCGCGATAGATCGGAATGCCCTCCGATTCCATGAAGAGATCGTAAGCCGACTTCGGGCGAAGAAACTTGCCATAGCCCGCCTTGGTCTTCTCGTCCGTCGGCGCCTGAAACTTTTCGGTCGTCGGTCCGTGGTCCATTTGTGCGTCTCCTATGCTCTTTCGTCTAAGCCATTTGCCGGAAAATTTCAACGTTGCGGGTACGTGACGCGCTCCCCTTCGACCGCCGCAAACGGCGTCAGCTGGTGAATCTGCTGGCTCGTCTTCGACAGAATGTGGCGCACCTGCCAGCCGCGAACGGTGAGTGCGTCGGCCACGAGCGAGCGATGGCAGCGCCACGGCACTGCCTCGGCGCACATGATCGCCGTCTTCTTCTTCGCCGCGAGCGTCTCGAGCTCCGCGAGCCCGGCTTTAAACTCTTCCGACTGCATGTAGTCGGCGTAGCCGCGGAAGCTCAGATTGCGCCAGGCCGTATTGATCGATTCCTTCGACGGCTTGCGCAGCCCGCCGAGCAGCTTCAAATGGCGGTAGGCGATTTTTTTTCGCGCGAGCGCGCGCGCCAGCTTTCCGGAGTTGAAATGCGGCACGTGGCGCGAGCGCGGCACTGTGCGAATATCGACGAGCAGCGCGACGCCGAAATCCTCCAGCAGCTCCTCGAAGTCGTCGAGCGCGCGCGTGGAGTGTCCGATGGTGTAGAGCGTGCGCGTCATCGGCGAACGGGACGCTCGTCATCCCTTTCGCAGCTCGCGCGCGGCGTCGGCGAGGAGCCGGCACTTCGCGAGCGCGAGGTCGCGTTCGATCGTCATCAGGCCGCAGTCGGGCGCGAGCAGAAGCCGCTCGGGCTCGACGTAGTCGAGCGCGCGGCGCGCCAGCGCGACGACTTTCTCCACCGGCTCGGGCGGCGTATCGCCCGGATCGACGCAGCCGAAGACGATCGTGCGGTCCTGGAGCATCGCGAGCACCGCGGGGTCGAAGCCGCTGCGCGCGAATTCGAGCGAGAAGCCGCTGACGCGGCTATTCATGAGCAGCTCGAGCAGCTCGGGATACTCGTATTCGTGCTGGCGCTTGCCGCTGCCGGGATAGCCGTAGCAGAGATGAATGATCGTCGGCATTGCGACGCCTTCGAGGCAGCGGTCGAGCGCTTTCAAGCCGTAGGCCGCCACCTTTTCGTGCCAGCGCGTCATCGCCGGCTCGTCGATCTGCGCGAGCTCGCAGCCCGCCGCTTCGAGCGCGAGCAGCTCGTCGTTGATCGCCGCCGCGACGTCGAGCGCGAGCTTTTCCTCGTCGTGATAGTATTC
>DASWZY010000160.1:0-5721 GCA_036407055.1 Binatia bacterium | reverse complement strand
CCATCACCGCGCCGTGCGCCGCGCTCGACCACACCGTAAACCAGAGCAGGCTTTTGTGCGCGGCCGGATTGCGCGCGGCTCTGATGAGAAAAATCCCGAGCGTCATGTAGACCGCCCAGATCATTTCCAGGTAGTACGATCGTCCCTCCGCGTGCCAGGCCCAGCCCGACGGCCACACGACCGTAAGCGCCGGCAGAAAGATGAAAGTGAGCCCGAAGAGCACCAGAGCTACCCGCAGTATTTTGAGGCGCGCCGCACCGGACACGGACTTCTCGTTTTGGGTTTGGTCCAGAAGAGATGTTGCTGTGTTCATGATTCCTCCTTATGTCTTTGAAACTCGCGTTTTTTAGGCCTCGGTCGTTGGAAATTCGCCTTCTATCCACCTTTAAAGATTTTCATTCAAACCTCCTTTTTTAGAAAAGTTGACGATGTCAACCTACTAGTAGGTAGTTTAATAAATGAAAAAAAACTCGGTCACTCCTGCAATAATTTCAATGCCTGCTCCGCCATCGCGTGGAGGCGCTTGGGGCCGCCTTCCGCGCGGGCGATCAGCGCGCCCCCTTCGAGCAGCGCGAAGAACATCGCCGCGACGCGCTTGGGCTCGCCTTTGAAATGAAACTGTCCTTTCTCGCGCCCTTCCTCCAGCACGCGCGCGAGACGCGCCTCGCTGTCGTCATAAAACCGGCGCACCGCGGCCGCCGCGGGGCTGTCGAGCGTCGAGAGCTCCGCGCCGAGCATGGCGAAGAGGCAGGCTTTGTCGCACTTTCCGTCCGACAGCGTCGCCTCGAAGAGGCCGGCGTAGCGGCGCAGCTTGGCGGCCGCATCGACCTTGGACCGAAAGATGCCGTCCATCAGCCCGAAGACGTAAACCGCGTAGCGCTCGATCACCGCCTCGATGAGATCGTCCTTGGTGGGAAAATGATGATGGATGCTCGCCTTGCGGATGCCGACCGCCTCGCTGATGTCCTGGTAGCTCATCGCGTTCGCGCCGCGGCTCTGGATCAATTCCTGCGCCGCGTCCATGATCGCCGTCTTGGTATCTTTGGCAGCCATACCGTTTTGTCGCATATCGCAGGACTACTCGGCAGCCGACTCGCCCGAGCCGCCCATCTCCTTGGGAAAATCCCTGAACTTCGGCAGCCCGTCCTTCATCCGCAGCTTGCTCTCCTGATAGTTGACGTGCACAGCGGGCGTATAGGGAAAATCGGGGATCACCGCCGCATATACGTCGACGACTCCCCAGAGGGGATGATCGGTGAAGAGATGGCCGCCGCACGTCTTGCACGATTTGCGATAGCTCTTCGGCGTCTTGTTATACGTTCCGATGTTGTCCGCGCCCTTCGTGATCTCGAGCGCGGCGGGCTTCCATAACGTGAAGGCGTTGACCGGGGAAGCCGACCACCAGCGGCACGACTCGCAATGACAGTAGCCCATCGCCTCCGGCGCGCCGCTCACCGTGAACCGGACCGCGCCGCAGAAGCAGGCGCCTTGATACCTATTTTCATTTGCCATGAACGCTTCCTTTCAATGAAGCCAACCTACTAGAAGGTAGGCAGCTTGTCAATGGGGTGCGAAAGAATTTCCCCCGTATCTTAAAAACAGGAGGGACCAACCATGTGTTGCACCAAACTCGATAGAGCGACGGCGCTGCTCGCCGTCGAGGACCACGCGCCGGTGCCGGCCGCGGAAAAGCCCGCGGAGGACGGCGCGGCCGAGTTCCACGACCTTTTCCGCGAGGTGATCAACCACCGCCAGCGCGCGTTTCTGGCGGCCTACGTGCAGTCGCTCGGCATCCGCAGCGCCGCGCGCCTCTCCGGCGTCTCGCGGCAGAGCCACTACGAGTGGCTGCGCGACGATCCGCTCTACCGCGAGCATTTCGAGCGCGCCAAGCGGATGCTCGCCGACTCCGCGGAGGAGGAGGTCTGCCGCCGCGCTTACCGCGGCTACGACACGCCGGTGATTTACCGCGGGAAAATCACCGGCTACTACAAGAGCTATTCCGACGCGCTCGCGATGTTCATGCTGAAAGGCATGAGGCCCGCGGTCTACCGCGACAATGCGCCGCTCCCGATCGGCGGCCCGACGCACATCAACATCACGGTCAAGCGCCCGGAAGACAAAGCTCCGGCCGCCGCCGTAGAAGAAAACCGTGTCAGGCAGATAGCGATTCCGCTTCCCGCCGGCGAGGAAGCGTCGGCGCCGCCCGAGCCGAATGACGAGCCCGAAAAATAAGAAGCCGGGGAGAAATCCCCGGCTTTCCTGCTAGTATCGGCGCGGAACTTAGAGCGTGCCCTGGAGGAAATCCTTGTCGAGCGTGCGGCTCGCCGTATCGAGGCCGGCCTCGCTCGGGTCGACGAGCATAACGGTCGCGACATCGTCCGCCTGAACGGTCGGGACGCCGTCCTGGATTCCGGGGGTCGAGAGATCCGTATCGCATGCGCCGACGAGATTGCGCAGCAAAGTAACACCGCAGCAGACTGACGACGTGCGTAATCATCCGCATTTACGCCGGCCGCCGAGGAAAATGGCGCGCGCTGCGCTCGGCGCGATTAGATATTATGTCCGGAGACGGGTAGCCTGAGGCGAATGACAATGCCAAAAATAAAAAAGCCGGGGGTTTCTCCCCGGCTTTTTATTCGCGTCGTTAAGCGGCGGTCTTAGAACATGCCGCCCTGGAGGAAATCTTTGTCGAGCGTGCGGTTCGCCCGATCGAGGGCCGCCTCGCTCGGATCGACCAGCGTGACGGTAGCGATGTCGCTGGCCTGCACGGGCGGAACGCCGTCCTGGATGCCGGGCGTGGAGAGATCGGTGTCGCACCACCCGACATAATTCCGCTGCACCGGGTCCCCCTTATTCCACAGATAGCGCACATCAACATAGAACTCCGTCATGGTCGTCATGACGGCTGCGCCGTTGACCTTTACCGCGTGTTTCTCGGTGTCCACCATGATCAGCGAGCACTCGGCGTAATCGGCGGTGGCGTGGGTGAGAATCAAACGGATGTCCGCCGCCTGCGCATCCTCGACAGTGGCAATGCCCAGCGTCTCGCTCGGCAGCGTGATGGTCACCTCCGAGCGGAAACGCTCGTCTTTCGTCGTTGTCCCGTTGCTGACCTTCTTATAATCCGCCCGCCCACCGTTGTTTTCGGTCGGCGCGTCGCAGCAGCCGGGGAGCTCTTTCTTGAATACGGTTTTTAGGCCGCCCGCAGAGACCGGCGCCGCGCAAAGGGCGAGGCTCGCGGCAGCGACGATCATCATATAATTGCGCATGTTCGTCTCCTTTATTTTGCCGTCTTTAAGTGGACGAGCATCAAGCTTGAGCAAAGCCGATGCCACGCGGTTAGGTCGGTTACACCGTGGAACTCTAAGGTACTTTAAGGAATCGCCCGCAGGGAGGTTCAAATCGAACGATACGAGCAGTGCCGTTACACGGCAATTCAAGGCGGAATCGGATCGACGCTGCGCGTAAATACGCCGCTACAGCCGACTCATACTGTAGGATTTCCCCGAAAATACAGCCCGAACTTGCGCTCGGCGCGATTAGATATTATGTCCAGAGACGGAGCAGGAGGTTGTCATGGCCATGATCGACGCCGACACGCATGTGGACGAATCCGATGACACTTGGGCCGGGCTGCTGGGAACGCCGTACGCAAAACACATCCCGGTGACCGTCTCGGTCGGGCCCGAGGAGGCGAAGCGCGCGGGCTTGAGTGCAACCACCGCGCGCAGCTGGGTCGTCGAGGGGCGGCTCCAGAACCGCGCGCTGCGCGACGAGGTCAACCACCCGCCGCGCGTCCGGCGCGAGCTCGAGGACGTCGCCGGCCGCGTCAAGCACATGGACGAGATGGGCGTCGACGTGCAGGTGATCTTCCCGACCTTTTTCATTCGCTACAACACGCGCAACCTCGAAGCCGAATACGCGCTCACGACGACTTACAACCGCTGGCTCGCGGCCAAGTGCGCGCCGACTAACGGCCGGCTTCGCTGGGCCGCCGTGCTGCCGCTGCTCGATCCGTACAAGGCGGCCGAGGAGGTGCGCTGGGCGAAGGCGAACGGCGCCTGCGCCGTCTTCAAGCGCGGCTTCGACCTCGACCGCAAGGTGACCGATCCCTATTTTTTCCCCGTCTATGAGGAGATCGAGGCCCAGGACCTGGCGCTCTGCATCCACACCGGCCATCCGCTGCCCGGGACGGAATGGGACCGCGGCTTTCCGATCATCCACTCGCTTACGGAGATCGTGACGACCAAGCTGCCCGAAAAGTTCTCCAAGCTCCGCTTCGGCCTGATCGAGGCGGGCGCGTCATGGATCCCCTACTCCATCGCCATGATGGCGGCGCAGCTTCGCGCGCAGCAGCGCGGCCGCGGCTACCGCTTTACGCGCATGTTCGATTTGAGCCAGGACCTTTTCCGGCAAAACCGCATCTTCGTCACGCTCGACGGCATCGACGAGATCGAGCACCTGCTCAAATTCGGCACGGAAGATAACCTCATGATGGGCACCGACTACAGCCACACCGACATCTCGGCCAACCTGAGCGCGCTCAAGGAAGTGCGCGACTGGGTCGACCAGGGCCGGATCACCGACACCGTCGCGCGGAAGATTCTGGAGACGAATCCCAAGAACTTTTACGGACTGTAGAGCAGAAAGCGCCGTTTGGTGACGATCAAGATCAAATGGCCTGGCTTTAATGTCCTGTTCGCCGTGGGGCTGATCCTTTTTTTCATCGCCTTCGCGCTTATGTGGGCGTACGTCCTCATGCCGATCTGCGAGGCGCGCGATTGGAAACCTCCGTGCCCGCCGCATCCTCATGAATCGGTGGGTCCCGGCGGTTGACGTCTCGTTAGAACCGAATTCCCATTCTCATGCATTCCGTAGGGGCACAGCGTGCCGTGCCCTCCCGACGTAATAAATAGCGCTGGACCGCTCTCCTAAGCCCGCTTTTTATAATTCACCGGCGGCATTTGCAGCGTGACGCCGGACTTCTTGAGCTCCTCCTCGTACATGCGGCGCACCGACGGGTCCTCGTTCTCGTATTCGATCATGTCGCCGCCGTCGTCGGTGGGCTTGTCGAGCAGCTCCCAGCCGCCGATGGGATATTTCTGCCCCCAGGCCTTCATCGCCAGCCGCTTCACCGGCTCTTTGCTGGTCGTGAAATGCTGGTGGAACCAGCGGTTGGGCGGTGTGAACAGGCTGCCCACGCCCCAGTCGTAGCGCTTCATCGGCTTGCCTTCGGGCCACATGAGCGAGTAGCCCGTGCCTTCGAGGATATAGATGAATGCGCCGGGGCCGTGGCGGTGCGCCTTGCGGTAGACCGACGGCCGGCCTTCGGAGATGTGGCCGGCGATCGTGTTGTGCGCGAGCTCGATCTCGACGTTGCGCGCGGACGGGCCGCGCTCCTTCCAGTCGTGGAGCGCGACGCGGCTCACGTCGGCGATGAAGTTCGAATCCCACACCCGGCCGGGCTTCTGCTCGCCCTTGCCGGAGAAATATTCCGTCTCCTCGTCCTCGTAGCGGTCGTCGAAGACGAACGGGTTTTCGAAAACGAATTTAGTGTTGTGGTAGAGGTTGAAGACCGCGGGCGCGTTGGTGAGCGCCATAAAGCGCGCCGGCTTCTGCCCGCTGCCGTTCGTGAGCCGGTGCCAGGTGTTGAGCGGCGCCGCGAAGAGACTCCCCGGCCCCCACTCGAACGTGCGCTTTTTCTTCTCGTCGACCCAGACC
>DASWZY010000159.1:0-7098 GCA_036407055.1 Binatia bacterium | reverse complement strand
GCGCGACGTCGAGCGCGTGATGGACGCGGCGAAAGCCGTCGCGATCCCGATGGACCGCGAGGTGCTGCACATCCTGCCGCAGGACTACATCATCGACGACCAGGACGGCATCAAGGAGCCGCTCGGCATGTCCGGCGTGCGCCTGGAGGCCAAGGTCCACATCGTGACCGGCGCCGTCACCTCGGCGCAGAACATCGTCAAATGCTGCAACCGCAGCGGGCTCAACGTCGCCGATATCGTGCTCGAGCCGCTCGCCTCGGCCGAGGCGGTGCTCACCGAGGAGGAAAAAGAGCTCGGCGTCGCGCTGGTCGACATGGGCGGCGGCACGACCGACATCGCGCTGTTTCACGACGGTACGGTCAAGCACACCTCCGTGCTCGCGATCGGCGGCAATCATCTGACGAGCGACATCGCCGCCGGCCTGCGCACGCCGATCGCCGAAGCCGAGCGCATCAAGCAGCGCTACGGCTACGCGCGCACATCGATGGTCACGCGCGACGAGCGCGTCGAGGTGCCGTCGGTCGGCGGGCGCAGCTCGCGCACGGTGACGCGGCAGATCCTTTGCGAGATCATCGAACCGCGCCTCGACGAGATTTTCCAGCTGTTCCGCCGCGAGATCGTGAAATCGGGCTACGAAGGCAGCCTCTCGTCGGGCGTCGTTCTGACCGGCGGCTCGACGCTGCTTCCCGGCATGATCGAGATGGCCGAAGAGGCGCTCGGCATGCCGGCGCGCCAGGGATTGCCGATGCACGTCCACGGGCTCACCGACGTGATCGCGAGCCCGATCTACGCGACCGGCGTCGGCCTCGTGCTCTACGGCATGAACCGGCAGGACAAGAATTTCTTCCGCATTCGCGAGAACAACGTTTTCGGCAAGGTAAAGGGGAGAATGACGGATTGGCTGAGCGAATTCTTTTAACGATGGCGGACGAGGGCTTCGAACAAAAACATCGCGGGCGCGCAACGGAGCGGCCCGCGCAAAAAGAGGAGGCGTCATGTTTGAGTTAGTCGAGCACGTACAATTGGGCGCACGCATCAAGGTGATCGGCGTCGGGGGCGGCGGCGGCAACGCGGTCAACACCATGATCGCGGGCAAGCTCAACGGCGTCGATTTCATCGTCGCCAACACCGACGCGCAGGCGATCGAGGCGAACCGCGCGACGGTCAAGCTTCAGCTGGGCGAGCAGGTCACCAAGGGACTCGGCGCCGGCGCCAACCCGGACGTCGGCCGGCGCGCGGCGATGGAGGACGAGGCGAAGCTGCGCGAATATCTGACCGGCGCGGACATGATCTTCATCACCGCCGGCATGGGCGGCGGCACCGGCACCGGCGGCGCGCCGGTGATCGCGAAGATCGCGCGCGAGGTCGGCGCGCTCACCGTCGGCGTCGTCACCAAGCCGTTCCTCTTCGAAGGCAAAAAGCGCATGCGCCAGGCCGACGACGGCATCATGGACTTGAAGGCGAACGTCGACACGCTGATCGTGATCCCGAACCAGCGGCTGCTCAGCATCGCGGCGCGCACGACGACGATGCTCGAAGCCTTCCACAAGGCCGACGACATCCTGCTCCAGGCCGTGCGCGGCATCTCGGACCTGATCATCACGCCCGGTCTCATCAATCTCGATTTCGCCGACGTGCGCACCGTGATGGCGGAGATGGGCCTCGCGCTCATGGGCGCGGCGACGGCGCAGGGCGAGAACCGCGCGGTCGAGGCGGCGCAGAAGGCGGTCTCGAGCCCGCTCTTGGAAGACGTCTCGATCCACGGCGCGCGCGGCCTGCTGATCAGCATCACCGGCGGCCCCGACTTGGGTCTGCACGAAGTCAACGAGGCCGCGATGATGATTCAGGAAGAGGCGCACGAAGACGCCAACATCATCTTCGGCGCGGTCATCGACGAGCGCATGAAGGACGAGATTCGCGTGACCGTCATCGCGACCGGTTTCGGCGAGCGCGACGAGCAGAGAAAGCCGAGCCTCGCGAGCTTTAATACTTCGAATGCGATCCCGAAGAACAAAAAGATCGTCCATCTCGGCACGATCGTCGACGACCTCGACGCGCCGACCTGGCAGCGCAACAAGCGCGACGAAGAGCCCGCGCCCGAGCGCGAGCGCAGCACCGCGATGCAGTTCCAGGACGACGACGACAAGTTCGACGTGCCGACTTTTTTACGGAGGCAGATGGACTAAAGTAAGCTAACAGCGTTTTCCGACAGCTTCTTCGCGCAGGCTGCGTTCCCCCGCAGCCCATCGGCGCTCCTCGCTCGCATACCCCTCGTACGGCCGGCCCTGCCGCCGTGCGCTTTCGTTGTAAATCCGTCTTCGCTGTCGGACGTCAGTACTCCGGTACTGTTATTTGGAAATATTTCCCTTCGCTCAGCAATGATGTCTAGCCGAACGGCTTATCTCCTTTTACCGATGTGCGATGAAGCAAGCGAATGTCGTCCATCATATAACCGCCGCACGCCTGGTGATTGAGGCTGCGATTGTCCCACATCACGAAATCGCCCAGGCTCCATTTGTGACGATACGTGTTCCCGGGCGCGATCTGGTAAGCGAATAACGTATCGAGTAGCGGCTGCGCCTCGGCGTCGTCCATGCCGTCTATACCGACAGTAAAACGGGGTGAGCAATAAAGACCCTTGCGCCCCGATACCGGATGGACGCGCACAAGCGGATGCAGCACATTCGGAATGGCCGATCTTTTGTAATAGTCCTCGGCGCCTTCTCGGGTCACCTCAACGCGTGGATTGCCCACCTTGGTGTGCTGGTGGATACCCATGCGGCCCTCGATGCGCCTTTTTATTTCATCGGGCAGGTTTTCATAGGCGCCATGCATATCAGCGAATTCCGTATCCCCGCCCTGTTTCGGCAGCTTATGGGCATAGAGGAAAGTCGCGAGCGAAGGCTCTTGTCGGGTCGATTGGTCTGAATGCCAGAAATCGCCAGCCGCGACGACGCCGATGAATTTGCCGTCGACCTTCTCGTTGGAGAGGATGGCGACTTCCGGAAAGCCGGGCACCCGCTGATCCTCGTCGAATAACATTTCGAAGGGGCCAAACCTCCCGCTGAAGGCAACTTGATGGTGCGGCTCGATATGTTGATTGCGGAAAACCAAAACCTGCTTCTTGATGAACAGATCGGCAATCTCGTTGAAGAGTTGTTCGTCGAGCTCTTTTGACAAGTCTACACCTGTAATGGATGCGCCGAAATTTTCGGCTAAAGGTTGCGTATTCAACGGCATCGATTGATCCTCCTTGCCGGGCGAAGCCACTACCGGCCCATGAAATCCCTTTGGAAGTCCTTTTTCTTTGCCGCGTAATCTTTAGCAGACAGTTCAACCATATTAACGAACTGTATCTTGTCTGCATCGGGGATAGGTGGATAGATTCCTCTGCGGTTAACAAACTCACCCTCTTTGGCGATGATGTTCATGCTTTCCTCATCCAAGAAAAAATCCACAAACGCTCGGGCGGCGCTTGGATGAACTGCCTTAGCGCTGATACCTGCATAAGCTCCGTCGCCTAAAAATTTACCAAGTCTCACATAGTCCAGTGGAGCGCCCTTTTTCCCAAAAGTGTATATAAACTTAATTTGCGAGATTGCTATCGGCGTCTCTCCAGTAGACACCCGTTCTGCGGCAATCAACGAGTTTTGCACAAGAATTGGTTTAGAGGCACCCAAATCTTTTATAAAGTTATCGGCGTCCTTTCCCAGAAGTTTGTGCAAGCTGGACAGCCACTGAATGGTTACAGCGTGCTGGGTCGGATCTGCCATGACCAGCTTGCCCTTGAACTGTGGCTTGAGAAGGTCATCCAACGTTTTCGGGATGTCTGTTTTCAATGCATCCTTATTGTAAATAATGCCTGTAATGAAATTTCGGTACCTTGGCCCGAGTTCTCGATCCAAAGCATCTTTTGGAAAATCCTTCGCGGAAGGAGAGTCATAGCGCGCTAGTATTCCCTCCCTAGACATCATTCGCATGGGATTATCAGTAACTAAAACGATATCGAAAAGCGGTTTACCCGTGCGATACTCACTTAAGGCTCGATCCATGACTTGTGAATCCTGAGCCCTCCAATATTCAGTTTGTAATCCGGTCCTACGCTGGAAAGCGGCCGTGATCAAATCCAAGGTGTCTGGCTCGAATGAGCCATAAATGACCACCTTCCCTCCTTCTTTTTTTGCCGCATCGATGAGCTTTGAATCCTGTCCGAAAGCCAAGACGGAAACGTTGAGAGCTATACAAATGAAAAGCATCTGCTTTACGCGCATGCTCGTTCTCCTTCGCGATAGACTCTTGAACAACGCGATATCAACGACGCGAACGGCGAGAGCATAGCTTCGGCGCGATGGGCGTGTCAATTATGCTGAATGCGAAGCAGAAGAGGGGATGGAATCGCTTACAAATCGAAGCTCGTCTTGAGCTTCTTCTCGCGCTCGTAGCGCTCGATCGCGAGCTGGATGAGGCGGTCGATCAGCTCGCTGTAGCCGATGCCGGTCGCTTCCCAGAGCTTGGGGTACATGCTGATCTTGGTGAAGCCGGGGATCGTGTTGATCTCGTTGACGATCACCTCGCGGTCGCCGCGGAGAAAAACATCGACGCGCGCCATGCCCTCGCAGTAGAGCGCCTTGAAGGTGCGCACCGCGATGCGCTGGATGTCGTGCACGACCGGCTCCGGCAGCTGCGCGGGAATCTCCAGCGCCGCGCCTTTCTCGTCCAGATATTTCGCCTCGTACGAATAGAACTCGTGCCGCGTGATGATCTCGCCGGGGAGCGAGGCGATCGGGTCCTCGTTGCCGAGCACCGAGCACTCGATCTCGCGTCCCTGGATGAACTCCTCCAGCAGAATCTTCCGGTCGTAGCGAAACGCGTCCTTGACCGCGGCGCCGAACTCTCTTTCGTTTTTGACTTTGTGAATGCCGACCGACGAGCCGCAGTTGGCCGGCTTGACGAAGATCGGCGTGCCGAGCTCGCGCTCGGCGGAGGTGAAATCGATTTCTCTCGGATCGTGGACGGTTAGGAAGCGCGCGATGGGAACCCGCGCGTCGCGCAGCAGGTGCTTCATCGCGTCCTTGTCCATGCCCACCGCCGACCCGAGCACGCCGGCGCCGACGAACGGGATGTCCGCCATCTTGAGCAGGCCCTGCACCGTGCCGTCCTCGCCGAAGGTGCCATGGAGAATCGGGAATACGACGTCGACGGGGCGCTCGCTTTTTTTGTTCGCCAGGCGGAGCCACTGCTTCGCGCGGTTGGCCGGCACGAGCGCGAGCGCGTTGGGCTCGCGCGCGAAGCGGATCGCCTTCGGCCGGTCGGCGCGCTCGAGCACGCTCGCGTCGTCGGTGCGGTACCAGCGCCCGCCCTTGTCGATGCCGATGAGCACGACTTCGTACTTCGACTTGTCGATCGCCTGGACGACGTTTTTCGCGGAGATGATGGATATCTCGTGCTCGGCGGATTTTCCCCCGAAAAGGACGGCCACGCGGATTTTCTTTTTCATCAAGCGGACTAGCTCTGTTTGGCGCCGGCGGACTGCTCGAGGACTTTGACGACCTTGCCGGGATATTTCCCTTCCTCGAATTTGAGGACGAAATATTTCGCGTGCACCGGATCGCCCTTGTTGTCGAAGCTGATCGAGCCGGTGATGCCTTTGAAGTCCTTGATCTTCCTGACCGCGGTCGAGACCTGCTGGCGTGTCGGTTTTTTGCCGCCGAGCTCCTGGATCGCGTTCTCGATCGCCTTGAGACCGACCGACGCGGCGTCGTAGCCGTAGATGCCGAACGACTGCACGTCCTTGCCGAAGCGCTGCTTGAACTTGGCGGCGAACGCGGCCGATTCGGCGTTGTAGCCGACCGGCGCGGCGACGGTCGTGTAATACGCGCCGGTGATGCGCTTGCCGGCGATCTTCACGATCTCGGGATCGTCGAGCCCGTCGGGGCCCATGAAAGCGGATTTGACGCCCTTCTCGCGCAGCTGTCGCAGCAGCAGGCCGCCCTGATTGAAGATGCCGCCGAAGTAGATGAGGTCGGGGTTCTTCGCCTTCAGCGGAATGATCAGCGGGCCGAAATTGGTCTTCTCTTCCGTTCCCTCGAAGCCCAGCACCTGCATGCCGAGCTTCTTCGCCTGGTCGCGGAAGTTGGTCGAGACGCCCTGGCCGTACGGGGTCTTGTCCTGGATGATGTAGACGGATTTGAGCTTCAAATCCTCGGCGGCGAACTTCGCGCCGAGCGGTCCCTGAATGTCGTCGCGGCCGCAGACGCGGTTGACGTTGGGATAGCCGCGGTCGGTGATCTCGGTCGCCGTGTTCGCCGGCGAGATCATCGCGAGCATCGATTCCTTGTAAACGTCGGAAGAGGGGAGCGCGACGCCGGAGTTGAAGTGGCCGACGACGAGCAAGACGTCGGGGTCGGAGGCGAGGTTGCGCGCGTTGGCGACGCCGACCTCGGGCTTGGCCTGATCGTCGTAGGGCACGAGGATGAGATCGTAGCCGAGAGCCTTGAAGCGCTTGACCGCCTCTTCGACCGCGAGCTGCGCGCCGAGCTTGATCGGCTCGCCGAGCGCGGCCTGCTCGCCCGAGAGCGGCGTTTGCGTCGCGACCTTAATCCGCCCCTTTTGCGCCCGGGCCTCGGCCGGGATCAGGGCGGAAGCGGCAAAAACGGTAAAGCTTAGGATTAAAAGGAAAACCAGTCGCGGGATTGCGAAACGAATTCTCTCCATGCGGAGATTTTTACGCGAACCGCCCCCGCGAGTCAACGAAAGAATTCGGATGTAAATAAGGAAGATAGAATCCAGGAGCGAGAATCCAGAATTCAGAAGTCAGAACTCGGAATACGATGTTGTTTTTTTCGAATTCTTTCTTCTGGCTCCTGAATTCTGGCTCCCATATCCGCTTTTCGTTAAGCCAGATCGAACAGCAGCAGCTCGGCTTCTTCGCTCGCCTTCGCTTCGACGATCTCTTCGTCGCTCACCGCCGCGCCGTCGCCTTCGGTGAGCGCGGCGCCGTTCAACGTCGCGCCGCCGATCGCGACCTGCACCCAGGCGTGCCGTCCCGGCTTGAGCCGGTACGTCGCCTGCTGCCCGCGCGAGAGGCGCGCCGCCGCG
>DASWZY010000158.1:0-15284 GCA_036407055.1 Binatia bacterium | reverse complement strand
GTGCTGCGGCTCCGCGGCGATTATCTCGCCATCGTGACCCTCGGCTTCGCCGAGGTCGTGCGCGCGCTGGTGAATAATCTGGACAAGCCGGTGAACCTCACCAACGGCCCGCTCGGGATCACGCCGATCCAGCGGCCGCCGTTGTTCTTTCAGCCGCTTCTCGATGCCATCGGCATCCATCGCGACGCGGCGGCGCTTTATCCGATCTATTTTTATTTTCTCGTTCTCGCGCTGTTGCTCGCCGTCGTTTTTGTGACGCGGCGGCTCGAAGATTCGCCGATCGGGCGCGCGTGGAAGGCGATCCGCGAGGACGAGATCGCCGCCGTCGCAATGGGCGTGCCCGTCGTGCGCATGAAGCTGCTCGCGTTCGCCGTCGGCGCGTCGTTCGCCGCCGGAGTCGGCGTGCTGTTCGCCGCCAAGCAGGGCTTCATCAATCCGGAAAGCTTCACCTTCATGGAGTCGATCGGCGTGCTCGCGATGGTCATTCTCGGCGGCATGGGCTCGATTCCCGGCGCGATTCTCGGCGCGACGATCGTAACCATCCTCAATTTGCAATTGCTCAAAGGCTTGTCGCTTTGGCTGAACGCGCTCCGGCAATCAGGCGAGATGCTCGTCATCCCGTTTGTCGGGAGCTTCGACTTGAGCCAGATTCCCGCGCAGTTCGAGCCGGCGAAATACGAGAGGATGGTCTTCGGCCTCATCCTGATTCTAATGATGATCTTTCGGCCGCAGGGATTCCTGCCGCCGAGCCAGGGCTCGGCCGCGCTCACGGGCAAGGGCGGCGGGCCTGCAAAGCCTGCCGCGGGAAAATAGATGGCGCTGCTCGAAGCCCGCCGCGTGACGAAAAGGTTCGGCGGTCTCGTCGCCGTCAAGAACGTCGATCTCGCGATCGAGGAAAACACAATCGCCGCGCTCATCGGCCCCAACGGCGCCGGTAAGACGACGCTCTTCAACGTGCTGACCGGTCTTTACCATCCGGAAGAAGGCGAGATCCGCTTCGAGCGGCGCGCACTCCGGCGCCTCACGCCCGACAAAATCACGCGCGCGGGCATCTGCCGCACGTTTCAAAATATCCGGCTTTTCGGCGAGATGACCGTGCTCGACAATGTGCTCGTCGGCATGCACGGCCGCATCCCGCTCACCTTCGCCGACGTGCTGCTGCGCCCGCTGCGCAAAAACGCGCAGGAGGCGCGTGCAAGAGACCGCGCCATGGAGCTGCTCGAGCTCGTTGGACTCATCGGCCGCGAGGAGATCTGGGCGCGTCGCCTCTCCTACGGCGAGCAGCGCCGGCTCGAGATCGCGCGCGCCTTGGCGGCGGGGCCGAAGCTGCTGCTGCTGGACGAGCCGACAGCCGGGATGAATCCATCGGAGGCGCAGACGCTCATGGCGCTGCTCAAAAAGCTCGTCGGCTCGGAGGTGCGCAGCCTTCTTTTGATCGAGCACAACATGCGCGTCGTGATGGGGATCTCGGACCGCGTCGCCGTGCTCGACCATGGCGAGAAGATCGCCGACGGCGCGCCCGACGACGTGTGCCACGACGCGCGCGTCATCGAGGCCTATCTCGGAAAGGGAACGTGGGCGGGCGATGCTCCGCGTTGACGGCTTGCACGTCTATTACGACGCGATTCACGCGCTCCAGGGCGTGTCTTTCCGCGTCGACAAAGGGGAGATGGTGACGCTTCTCGGCGCGAACGGCGCCGGGAAAAGCACCACGCTGAAAACCATCTCCGCGCTGCTGTGCGCGAGGAGCGGGACGATCGAGCTCGAAGGGGCGCCTCTGAATACGCTGCCGGCGCATGAGATCGTCCGCCGCGGCATCGCGCACGTGCCCGAGGGGCGGCGCGTCTTTCCGCGGCTCTCGGTTTTGGAAAACCTTCAGACCGGCGCGTATTCTCAGAGCGGCGGCGCGAGCGCCGACGATCTCGAGCGCGTCTTCGGCCTCTTCCCGCGCCTGAAGGAGAGAATCCGCCAGAAGGCGGGCACGCTCTCAGGCGGCGAGCAGCAGATGCTCGCGATCGGCCGCGGCCTCATGGCGCGGCCGAAGATGCTGCTGCTCGACGAGCCCTCGATGGGGCTCGCGCCGATTCTCGTCGAGCAGATCTTCGCGATCGTGCAGGCGATCAACAAAGAGGGCGTGACGGTCCTGCTGGTCGAGCAAAACGCCGCGATGGCGCTCGCCATCTGCCACCGCGGCTACGTGCTGGAGACGGGAAAAATCATCCTCGAAGGCACGGCGGCGGAGCTTTCCGGCAACGACCGCGTGCGCGAGGCGTATCTCGGGGGGTGAGCAATTACACCCTTTGCCGCGGCGTATTCTGGATGATCGTCATGCGAGCGTTCGCCTGGCGCGCGAGCGTTTGGAAGACGCTCACGTGGTTGCGGTTCGACGCGGAAACTGTCGAGTGCTCGTACTCGGGGTGATGCGCGTCGATATATGTAAGCTGTTCCGCCGCCACGCGCTCGATTTCGCGCAGGTAAGGAATATCCTTAAGCTGCTGCGCGCAGTGAAGCGCCGTCATCAGCGCGTGGTAGGCGATATCGAACTCGCGGCCTTCGAAGCATTCGCGGTTCATGCGCATGAGGTCGCGGTAAAAGTCGCGAATCGTCTGCTCGTCCATCGTTCACCTGTGAGTTAAACCTGTCCCCGAGAGAACGTGTCGCATTGCCGGAGATCACCGGCCTCGAGGCCGCGGCGAAACCAGCGGACGCGTTGCTCGGCGCTGCCGTGCGTGAACCCTTCGGGTACGACGTAGCCCTGCGCGCGCTTTTGCAGCCGATCGTCGCCGATCTGGGCCGCCGCATTCAAGCCCTCCTCGACGTCGCCTTCTTCGAGAATTTTCCGCTCGCGGTTCGCCGTCGCGGCCCAGACGCCGGCGAGGCAGTCCGCCTGCAGCTCGACTCTGACGGAGATTGCGTTGGCGTCGGCGCGTCCGGCGCGGCTTTTGGTCGCGTTCGCCTGGCCGAGCGTGCCGAGGAGATTCTGCACGTGATGGCCGACCTCGTGCGCAATCACATATGCCTGCGCGAAGTCGCCTGGCGCCTGGAAGCGGTCGCGCAGCTCGCGGTAAAAATCCAGATCGATGTAGACCTTACGATCCTCGGGGCAATAGAACGGTCCGGCTGCCGTTTGGGCGAAGCCGCAGGCCGAGTCGATGCCGCCGCTGAAAAGCACGAGCTTTGGCGGCTCGTAATGTCGGCCGTTTTGCTCGAAGATTTCGCTCCAGGTGCGCTCGGTGCTGCCGAGAACGCGCGAGACGAAGGTGCGCATCTCGTCGGGCGCGCCGACCTGCTGCGCGGGTGGGGGGCTCGTGTCGACGCCGGTTTGTTGCAGGAGCGCGCTCGGGTCGATGCCGAGGTACAGCCCGATGAGGAGGATGACGAGCGTACCGATGCCGCCGCCGGCAATTCCCGGCGAGACGCGAAATCCGCGCCGGTCCTCTACGTTGTTGCTTTCGCCTTCTTGATCGAGACGCATAATGCCTCCGAGGATTTTTCCTTCACCTCCAGAGCCGGTCTGCAACCGCGATTAGTATAAAGGACGTTTTCTGCTTTTGAAGGGGGTCGGCCGATGCCGCCGTTCACTGCATAGCGCATTGACTTGCGCCTCGCTTATGGTAGGGTGCGCCGCGTTCGAGCGGTTAAACGGGAGGAGCTATGACGCGCATCATTCCAGCGGCGATGCTAGCAGCGCTTATTTTGATAACGTCTAGCGGTAGGGCGGGCGCCGCGGAGCTGATCGCGCTGCGCTACGGCCAGAATGCGGCGTCGTCCGGCAGCCTGTCGTCTCTGCCACTGACCGTGGCGGAACGCAAAGGATTCTTTGTCCGTCAAGGGATCGATCTCGTTGTCGTTCCGATTCCCGGCGGCACCGACCGGATCGTCGCGGCGCTGGATAAGGGCGAGGTCGACACCGGGAGGAACTCAACGCCGTACATGATCCAGGCTGCGTTCCAGGGTTCGACCTCTGTCGCCATCGCCGCGCAGACGCTGAATCCCGTGTACAGCTTGATCGTCAATCCGCAGATCAAGAGTTTCGCTGACCTGAAAGGAAAAATCATCGGATTGTCCACGCCCGGCGATACGATCACCCTCTCGACGGTGCGGTTGCTCGCGCATCGCGGCATCAAGCCGTCGGATTTCAAGACCAAGCCCGTGGTCGGTACCGGCGCGCGCTTCGACTGTCTCAAAGCCGGCGAATGCGCGGCGGTGCCGATGGGGCAGCCGGACGACTTGGCTGCCATCCGGCAGGGTTATCCGAGGCTCGGCTACAACTACGAGGCGGGCGCCGATCTCATTTTCAACGTCGACATGGCGCGGCGCGAGTGGGGCGAGAAAAATCAGGAGACGCTGGTGCGCTTCGTGCGCGCGTTCGCCGCTGCATACGAGTTCATCAACGAACCGAAGAACCGCGACGAGGTGGAAAAGATAATCGCTGAATCGCTCAAAACCTCGCCCGAGACCGCGCGCGAGATCTTCGCGCCGTATCACGATCCCCGCAAAAAAGTTCTGCCGAAGAGAGGCGAGATCGATCTAGCGGCGTTCGGCCGGGTGCTCGCGCTGATGGCGGACGCCGGCGTCGTCCCAAATCCCGCGCCGCCGGTGGAGCGGTTTGTCGATTTGAGATATTTAAAGGTGGCGGGAATTCAGTAGGGGCCGCAAGTAGTTTCGTCTGATTCGTCAGGTGTCGTTATACTTATCGTGGTCGGCAAGCGGGTAAACTCGAGCATATCGCTCGATAACGGCCTCATGGGGGTCCTCGGGCATGATCAAATCGAGCAGCATTTGCAGCTTTTCGTTGCCGGAAAGGGCGGCGTAGTACGTGTCGTCCGCTTCATCGGCCGCTGTGAAAGATGAGAATTTGCGAACGACTTTTTCCACGATCCTAGGATAGCACAGACAGCTTACGATGTCGCGGAGCTTAGGCGGTGCCACTATCGAGTGAGCGACGAGACGCTTCCCGGCTTAGTCCCAGCCACACGACACAAACAACGACGAGCGAGATAACCGCCATCGCCTGAAATCCGGCCTCGTAGCCGAGATGTTCGATCAGCATGCCGCAGACGAGTGGGCCGAGCGTCTGGCCTATGGATGTGGAGGCACGCGAAACGCCCAGAGCGATCTCCTTTGTGCCCGCGGTCGCCGACTGCAGCGCGAACGTCGTCGCGCCGACATTGGTGAAGCCGAAGCCCGTTGTCATGATCACGAGCGGGATCAGCAGCGTCAGATAACCCGCCCCGTAGCCCTGCACCGCAAACATCGGAACGCCGATCGCGACGCCGAGCAGAATGACTTGGCTCGGGCGGATGCGGTCGCAGAGCCAGCCGCCGGTATAGCGTCCGACCGTATCGGTCATCCGCGAGATCGACACCAGCGTCCCCACGGCGTCCAGCGTCAGGCCGCGATAATTCGTCGCGAGAAACGGAAACGCGACGCGGGTCACGCCGGTCAAAAAGAAAAAACATTGACAGATCGCGAGACACGACGCGAGAAACGGCGGTTTCTTGAGCAGCACGGCCGCCTCGCGCCAGACGGTCCCAGCGGCGGGCCGGGTGGCTCTGCGGTAGCGGTGGGCGCCGGCGACGAGAATTAAGACGAAGGCGAGCGATTGCGGCACCGCATAGACGAAATAAACACCGTCGGGCCCCAGCCAATTGCCGACGAAGCCTCCGAGCAGCGGGCCGAGCGTGAAGCCGACGCCCAGCGCCGAGGCCATCTGGCCCTGCACGCGCCCCTGCCGGTCGGGCGCGGCCTGGTCGAATCCGACCTTGCGCAGCGCGAGCGCGAACATCGCCTCCGTTACGCCGAAGACGATCCACGCGCCGACGAAGACCGGCATATGATCGAGGAAAAGATAGCCCGTAACGCTGGTCATGATGCCGATCGCGGTCGCCGCGATGAGGAGCGCGCCCGGGCTCAAGTAAGTCGCGACGACGCCGGACATCAAGTCCGAGCAGACGCGGCCGATCCCGTTGGCGACGAGCGGGATGCCCGCGAGCGCGATCGAATAGCCGTGCGCCTTCATGAAGAACGGCCCCAGCATCGCGGCGCCTGATGAGCCCGAAGTCTGACTTACCGCGGCCAGCACATAGAACGTGAGCGGCGAGAGCTTCTTCATCGCGCGGGAATGTCGGATCTGTCAAAACCGCGATGCGCGCTAAGTGGTTCGTTCATGAAATCGGGTTATCACGTAGTGAGGCTACTCGTCGTAGCCGCGCACCGGACCGCGCGCAGCTTTTTTCTCGGCCTGCCGGCGCTTCGCCTCCAGGATCTTTTCTTTCGCGCGGCGCGAGCGACGGCGCTTCTGCCGCCGGATGCGCGCGATCTCCTGCTCCGCCGCGGTCGCGACTCCTTTGATGCGCGCCTCGATCTTGTCCAGCAATAACCGCCGCGCGAGAAAGCGATTGAGCGCCTGCGATCGCTCCTGCTGGCACTTGACTCGGATGCCTGTCGGCCTGTGGTGCAGCACGACGCACGACGAGGTCTTGTTTACCTTCTGGCCGCCGGCGCCCGACGAACGGACGAACTGCTCCTCGATGTCTTCCTCGCGGACGCCGAGCGCCTGCATGCGCTCCGCCAGCGATTTTTCCTTCGCCGGCGAGACGATATTGAGGGTCATGATTAATCCTGTACCATATTAGCTGCGTGCACACGAGAAACTTTATGGCGCTATCGATCGACACCAGGATTAAGCTCAACGACGGGCGTACGATCCCGCAGCTCGGTTTCGGCGTATGGCAGGTGCGTTCCGGACGAACGACCGAAGCCGCCGTGACCACAGCGCTCGAGGCGGGCTACCGGCATATCGACACGGCGGCGGCCTATGGCAATGAGGCGAGCGTCGGCGCCGCGATCCGCGCGAGCGGCATTGCCCGGGAAGAAATTTTTGTCACGACCAAGCTGTGGAACGACGATCACGGCGACCCCGAAGGCGCGTTGGACACGAGCCTGCGAAACCTCCAAATGGAATACGTCGATCTCTATCTGATCCATTTTCCTGTGGGCCGCCGGCACCAGAGCTGGGAAATTTTTGCAAAGCTCCGCGCCAAGGGAAAGGCGCGTTCGATCGGCGTGAGCAACTACACGGTTCGCCACATGACCGAGCTGCTACAGGAGAGCGACGTCGTGCCCGCGGCAAATCAGGTCGAGATCCACCCCTATCTCCAACAGCGCGAACTGGTCGATTTCTGCCGCGCTCGCGGCGTGGTCATCGAGGCCTACAGCCCGCTGACGCACGGCCAGCGCTTGAACGACTCCAAGCTCACGGCGATTGCGCAAAAATATTCGACGAACGGCGCGTTCGAGCCTGTGTGGAAGCGGCTCTCTGTGCTGGAGAGTTTCACGCGCCCCGACGGCGTGAAGACGACGGCGCAGGTGCTGATTCGCTGGGCGCTGCAGAAGGGCTACGTCGTGATCCCGAAGTCTTCCAAGCCGCGGCGCATCGTCGAGAACGCCGACGTCTTCGACTTCGAGCTTTCAGAGTCAGACATGCGCGCGCTCGAAGGCTTCGAGGAGAACCTCCGCACCTGCTGGGACCCGACCAACGCGCCGTGAGGCGGTTCAGAATTTAATCATGTCGCTGCGCGTGACGGTCGTCTTTTCGGTCACGACGGCGGGGCCGCCTTTGGCCATGTGGAACGCGGCGTACTGCTCCATGTACGGCATGTCCGACGACATGCAGTCGACGGGCACGATGACTTTGTAGCCGCGCTGCGCCGAGCCGCTGCCGGTGCCGATCACCACACCCTGCGCCGACGTTCCGCAGACAATCACCGTCTTGATGCCGCGCGCCTTGAGCTTCTCTTCCAGATTCGATCCGAGGAACTTATCCGGGCCGCGCTGCGCGACCCATTCGCCGTCGCGCGGCGCAAATCCCGGATCGATGATTTCAGAAGGCTCCGGCTTGTCGCCGACGAGCGTATAGAAGATCATCGCGCCGGCGGCGCGCGCCTGATCGTGCAGCTTCTTCACATTCGGCACCGTCGCGAGGCAGCGCGGGCGCGAGCCGCAGCCGCGCTTCATCATGTCGAGAATCAACAGCGCTGTCGTCTTGCCGTCGAGCGTCACGGGTTTCAATTCCGGCGCCGGCGGCGCCTTGACCGAGGACCACTCCGATATGATGTCGGCGCCGCGAACCGGAGCGGCGGCGAGCGAGGCGAGCGCCATCGCGCCGCATAACCAAAGAAATACTTTCTTCATGACGCCTCCTTAATTGGCTCCTTGAAAGCGCGTGTTGATCCACTTCTGCGTGTAGTCGAACATGTTTTTGACGGTATTGGAGTACTGCCCCGGTGTCTTCTCGCACGCGCGGCACGGCCGAATGCCGTGGGAGGCGCCTTCGATGATGACGTATTCCTTGTCCTTACTCGCCGCGACCTCGTAGTGTATCTCGTTGTCGCGGAGAAAGTAGTGGCCGCCCATGCCGAAGATCAGGATCGGCACCGTGATCTTTTTCAGATGGCACGGCGTCGAGTTGTTGTTCGAGCAGTAATCTATGCCGTCGTACGAATCGCGCGCGCGGATCGCGCGCGTGCCGAGGAAGGACCTGACGGTGAGCAGCTTCGCGCTGTCCTGGAACGAGCGCGCGCGCTGCGCGGGGTCTTTCGCGGGGACGCGAACGCTTTTTACGACCTCGGTCACGATCGTGCCGTCGTTCTTGAGGAGCTTCTGCGGCTTCTGCGTGCCGCCGTCGACGGAAATATCCATCTCGGCGAGGCGCGCGCCGTCGCTGCCGTAGACGACGAACGCGTCGTCGTCGCCGTAGGGGTATTTCCCCGCTTCCATCGCGCGCAGCTTCGCGAGCGCTGCGTCGACGAGGCGGTTCATGCGCGTCGCCTGGGCCTTGAAGTAGCGCTGCTTGAATTCCTTCGAATAGTGAGACTCGCCGGAGGCGTTGTAGCCGTTTTTCGGATTGAAGGGATCGAGCGACGGGTTCCTGCGTCCGGGCTGATCGTCGCGCTCGATCGCGGGATTGAGCGAGCGCAGCGTGTTGACCGCCGTCCCGGGATGGGCGTCGCGCATGATGATGCCGTCGGCCGGCGGCAGGCCGGCCAAATCGCTCTTGCACGGGATCAATTTCTCTTTGCCCTGGCATACCGACGGGCCGTTCTGCGCGACGTTCTGGTAAAAGGTCATCAGCGGGCCGCCGCCGCTGCCGGCGTATAAGAGAATCTTTGTCGGCTTGACGGTGTCTTTCAAATATTTCATGCCGGTAGCGATATCGAGCGGCAGGTCGTTCCAGAAGTCCAACGCCTCGTTGTTGTCCGAGCGGCCGTTCATGCACAGGACGTATATGCCGCGCTTGACCAGCTCGGTGCAGGCGATGTCCTCGAGGCGGTTGGCGTCCTCGTGCATGCTGACAACAGCGATGCGAGACGCGCCGGTCTGTGCGGGCGAATACAAGACAGCCTTGACGGTAGGACTCAGCTGCAAATATGTCGTTTGCTGTGCCGCGGCGCCGCGCGCGAAAAGCGCGCAGCAGACGGCGATCAAAAATATGCGGGGAACCATCGCGCGCATGAGAGCCTCCTTGTGGCGCGACGGAAGATTAGTCGCGCGGCGGGAAGCTTGTCAAGGCGCTAGCGCGCGGCGAAGACTTTCAGGAATTCGTCGTTGATCTCGTTGTAGCGCGTGCCGCCATCGACGATATCGGAAAAAAAGAGCTTGCGCCCGCGGACCAGCTCGGGCGGGTCCGGGTCGACCTTGGGATGCGCCGGAATCCTTCCCGAACGGCGGAGGATCGCCTGTCCCTGCGGCGAAAGGACGAAGTCGATAATCAGCTTCGCGGCGTTCGGCGCTTTGCCGTAGCCGCTGAGACCGATCGCCTGCGGCGTCGTGACGAGCACGTCATCCTTGATCCAGCCCATCGGCGCGCCTCGTTTCTGATACTGACCGATGCGGTGCGCGTAGGCGGCAATTCCGATCGCGTGCTCGCCCGCCATCGCGAGCTCGACCATCATGCGGTTGCCCGACTGGACCTCGACTTGCTGCGCCGCGAGGCGGCGCATGAACGCGCGGCCCTTTTCCGCACCCATGTATTGCAGCATGCCGTGATACCAGGTGACCGCCGAATCGGGAATCGCCATGCGGTTCTTCCACCGCGGGTCGAAGAGATCGTTGTACGTTTTCGGCGCCGACGCCGCGGGCACGAGATTCGTGTTGTAAATCACCACCTGCGGTAGCAGGAAGAAGCCGGACCAGCGGCCCGCGGGGTCGCTTAGTTCCTTCGGATAGGCGGCGAGCTCGGGCGAGACGTAGCGCGTCCAGAAATTTCGCTTGAGCACCTGCGCGACGTAGAAGCCGTCGAGGTCGATGATGTCGACATTCAAGCCGCGTGCCCGCGCCTCGACGTCGAGGCGGCTCAAGACCGGCGCGTTCGCCGCGCGCGAGCGCTTGATGTCGATGAACGGGTACTTCTGGCTGACGCCGGCGACGAGCGCACTGGCGTCGTCGACGTTCATCGAGCCGTACCAGTAAACCGGCCCCTCTTTTTTCGCCGCGGCGATTTTTTCCTGTTCGCTCTCTGCGGCCGAAAGCCGTGGGACGAAAACAAACAGGGCGAGAGCGGCGAACGCGACTTTTATCAAGTAATGTGCAGGCATCGCATACGAGAATAGTCGATTTTCCTTCGCCACGTCAAAGTGGACTTTGAAGAGTGCTTCGACAGGCTCAGCACGAACGGAATTTCGTTGGATTGTCAACTTAAGTACTTTCTCCGTTCGCCCTGAGCTTGTCGAAGGGCTCCGAATCCGCCGTTTTGCTTCTGAACTCTCAAATCGATTACAATCGTGTCAGTGGCCCGCCGACGCGTCCAAGAGTCCTGTCCGGTTTGCTATATGAACCGGCTTTTCTGCATCTGCGATGCGATGCCGACGCTCGCCTTGCGCACACGCGTTTGCCTCGTCATTCACGCGAACGAGCTCAAGAAGAGCAGCAACACGGGCCGGCTCGCGCTGCGCGCGCTCGTTAACAGCGAGATGCGCGTGCGCGGCGGGCTGGGTGAGACGCTCCACCTGAGCGATCTGCTGACCGAGCGCTACCGGACGTTTTTATTTTATCCGTCCAAAGACGCGGTGGAGTTAAGCGAAGAGTTGCTGCGCGAAGATCCGAGGCCGGTGCAGCTCATCGTGCCCGACGGCTCGTGGCGGCAGGCCGGCAAGCTGCTCCACCGCCATCCAGAATTAAACGATGTGCCGCGCGTGAAGCTCGGCGCGTCGAACGCGCCGAAATATTACCTGCGCGCGCAGCACCGTCCGGAGGGCATGGCAACGCTGCAGGCGATCGCACACGGCCTCGGCGTTATCGAGGGCGCGGGCGTCGAGGCTGAATTGATGCGCCTCTACGACGCCAAAATCGAGCGCACCCTCATGGCGCGGGGCATCCGGCATCGCGGCGTACCGCTCAACGCTTTAAGTCTGCGGGTAAGCCGTCGGGGAGAGTGAGGGTTTACTCCCAAGGCTGATTCCTAATTCGCAAAAGAACCTCTTGCAAAAAGCCGCCGACTATCGTATGAATCATACGAACGTCCGTTCTAATAATTAGTCTAAATCAACCAGGGGGTTTGTTATGTTCGTGAAAAAATCGCGGCTCGAGAACTTCGATGATTGGGTTGATTACTTCCACGCATGGCACGACGACATCGGCTATCCGATGGAGTTGATCGGCAAGGAGTATACTTTCGAGACCAAGCTCGCCGAGATCGAGAGCAATGAGATCGAGTTCGGCGACTACACCGGCCGGCCGAAGTGGGAGAAACTCACCGATGTTCCCGACCAGCGTATCCGCGACGCACTCGCGCACCTGATCGAATTCCAGGGCGACACCGAGTTCGCCTCGGTCGAGCAGCAGCGGAATCTGATCGAGCGGGCCCCAACGGACGTCGATCTCAAGAACCTCATCCGCATCAACCGCGAGGAGATGCGCCACGGCTGGCAGATGGCCTACGTGCTGATGACGCACTTCGGCGACAGCGGCAAGCGCCAGGCGCAGAATTTATTGGAGCGCCGCGCGTCGACCAACTCGCGGCTGCTCGACTCGTTCAATCAGCCGGTGCGCAACTGGCTCGACTTCTTCACCTACACGAGCTTCATCGACCGCGACGGCAAGTACCAGCTCAACATGCTGAGCCGCTCGGCGTTCGCGCCGCTCGGCCGGAGCTGCCTGCCGATGCTCCAGGAAGAGGCGTATCACCTCGCGCAGGGCAACATCGGCCTCGTGCGCATCGTCAAGGCGGGAAAAATCCCCATGACGATCATCCAGAAATATTTCAACAAATGGGTCTCGACCGCCTACGACCTCTTCGGCCAGGACGACTCGAGCTCGGCGCACTGGGCGTACGTCTGGGGCTTGAAGGGACGCTACGATGAGCAGCTCTACGACGCGCCCGCGGACATGGACAAGCTGAACGAGCTTTCGCGCGCGACCTTCTTTAAGGAAGTGAGCGCGCTGGTCGACGCGCTGAACCATTACATCCCGAAAGACACGCCCAGGCTCACGATCCCGAGCGACAAGTTCCGCCGCTACATCGGCCAGTACGCGGGCAAGACCTACAGTATCACGGGCGAATTATTGTCGCAGGAGGCGTACGACAAGCATCTCAAGGAAGTGATGCCATCGGACGCCGACGACGAGTTCGTGATCAATATCGAGAAAGATAAGGGCTGGATTCTCGACCCCCAGCCCGGCAGATAAGCCGACTAGAATAGCCAATGAAAAAGCCCTGGGCGAATCCGCTCAGGGCTTTTTCGTTTCCAGGCCGTAGGCGCGCGCGAGGATTTCGATCGGATGGACCGGCTTCTTGCCGGTCGCCTGTTGAACCTGGATCGCCGAGAGCGGGCAGTCGCTCGCAGTGCAGGCGTCGTCCATCTTCATGAACTTGAAGAGCGGCCGGCCGACCTTCATCGACGCTTCGAAGTTTTCCTTCTTCACGCTCCAGCTGCCGTCGTGGCCGCTGCAGCACTGCATGCGCGCGACCTCGGCGCCGGGAATGAGCGACAGCAGCTCCTGCGCCTTGAAGCCGATGTTCTGCGCCTTCAAGTGGCAGGGTTGGTGGTAGCGGATCTTGCCGACGTTTTTGTCCGAGAAATTGAGATCGAGCTTGCCGGCCTCTTTCGCCTTTACGAGATATTCCGAGAGATCGTAAGTGTTCGCCGCGACGAGCTTCGCGTCTTCCGTCGGTAGGAAGCGCGGATAGTCCTGCTTCAGCATGTAGCTGCAACTCGCGCTCGGCGCGACGATCTTGTAGCCTTGGCGCACGGCTTTGCTCAAAGAAGCGGTATTCGCCTCCATTTTCTCCAGCGCGCGCTCCATCTGGCCCACGTCGAGGAAGGGGAGGCCGCAGCACTGCTGCTCTGGAACGGCGCATTCGATGCCGTTCTTCTCGAAAACCGCGACGGCGGCCTTGCCGATGTCGGGCTCGTTGTAGTTGACCGTGCAGGTGTAAAACAGCGCGACTTTTTCTTCGCCTTTGCCCTTCGACGCCGGCCGCTTGCGAAACCATTTGGCGAAGGTCTCGCTATGATAGGTCGGCAGCAGCCGGTCGCGGTGGATGCCGAGATATTTTTCCATCCAGCCGCGGATGGTCGGGTTCTTGTTCGCCCAGTTGACGAGCGGCGCGAACCAGCTCGAGAGCGTCCCGACTCGATCGGTGTCGCCGAAAAGCCGGTCGGCGAGGCTGATGCCGGTCTGCTTCGCGTGCACCAGGTCGGAGCGCATCATCGTGCGCGGAAAATCGATCAGCCATTCGTGCGGCGGCACGTACGGGCAGATCGGATAGCAGAGCTTGCATTGATAGCATTCGTCGACGACGCGCTTAACCTGCTGGTCGCTCAATCGCTCGGGCTCGCCGAAATTCTCGTCCATCATTTGAAAAAGGCTCACGAAAGACGGGCAGAGCGTATGGCACAGCGTGCAACCGTAGCAGATATCGAAAACGCGGTTCACTTCCTTCCGTGTCTCTGCGGGATCCCAAAACTCTTTCGATTTCGGATCGAAGTTGAACATCAAAAATCCTCTCGCGGTGAATTACGCGACACCATAGCTGCCGCGCGGGAGGAATGCAATTTGCTGCGTTCGCTCAGACGCGACTGCGTTTCAATCCAGCCCTTCCTTTTCTTTCAGCTCAAAGGATGATGCGACATCTTCTGGAAGCGACGATGCAAGTGATCAGCGGATCTTTGATGAAACGCCTCATCGATAAAAATTCTCTTGACAGTTAGCATTGGCTTATCTTATATATGGCCATAAGCTTGGGACAAGGTCCTGTGCATATAAAGAATGCGAAGGGCGGGAGAAGTGGATATGCTAAAAACTTTCACAACGATACTAACGTCAATGGTCTCGGTTATCCTTTTGACTCCCATTTCCGCTCAAGCAACCATTTTCGTACCGACCGATCAGCCTACTATTCAAGCCGCGATTGATGCCGCTCCCGATTTTGAAGACATCTTTGTCGAGCCAGGAATCTATTACGAGAATATTAACTTGTTGAACAAGCATCTTTTCATTACGAGTGTCTCAGGGCCGGAGGTGACTATCATCGACGGCGGTCAGCACGATTCAGTGGTTACCTATTTGTCCGGAAGGGGCGGTGTTATTGCAGGCTTCACAATGCGTAACGGGCGGTCCGGACCCGATACGCCGGGTCTCGGGCGAGGTGCAGGCGTTAGGATCGGTAACGCGTCGTTTCCCACAATTATACAAAACGTTATTACCGGAAATAGAGGCTGTGAGGGAATCGGTATCGCATCGGATAATGCGTCGCCGACAATTTCGTTAAACGTAATTACTGAAAATTCTCAATTCGGCTGTAGCGGAGGTCTCGGAGGCGCCGCGGTCAGCGTCGTTGGTGACGAGGGTACCTTTAAGTTTACGCAAATCGTAGAAAACATTATCACAAATAATTCTTTAAACTCGGCCAACGGCGGAGGCATTTCTTTATTTTCGGCGGGAGACGCAGAGGTTCGAGCCAATTTGATCAAGGGCAATGCTGCGGCGGGCCCTATGGTGTGCCCACAAGGCGGTGGAATTTGGATCATCGATAGCGCGGGCGCAAAGATTCTCGATAATATTATAATCGGGAATACAGCCGGTTGCGGCGGCGGTGTTTACTGGTCCGTGCCATCCGGATCATCGGTAGGACCGAGGCTGGTGAATAACACCATCGTGGATAATAACGCAGCAATAGGCGCCGGCGTCTTTGCAACCGGTGCTAACAGCGGAGCATCCGTGTTCAACAATATAATCATACAAACGGACGCACAGACCGCTCTTGAATGCGATACTGCAAC